>JBQGCI010000633.1:0-3499 GCA_052038405.1 Acinetobacter pittii | reverse complement strand
CATTGGTGGAGCAGCAGGAATATAAAAAGATTTGGTGACTCGCTGCAGGCGGCCCGGTTTATTGCAGCGCAGCCGGGAAGCTGGTATATGGGGCAGGGTGTTAGAAATGGTAAACCGTTCTTCAGTGCTTATAGTAACCTGCCGGCCATATTTGCCCAGGGCATGTTGGGGCAGTTTATCTACGTGAACCCCGGGAAAAATCTTATCATCGTTAGACTGGGCCATAACTGGAAACATAAAGATTTCTACGCGCAGAAGTTTATTGAAAACCTGGCCGGTATGATATCCCAATAAAAAGAGCCACTAAATAGTGGCTCGGCTGCTCTATTGTCATTTTTAGTATTCGTCCTCGTTGAATAGAAAATCTTCCTGCGTTGGATAGTCGGGCCAGATGTCTTCAATTGTTTCATAAACGTCTCCTTCGTCTTCCAGTTCCTGCAGGTTTTCTACAACCTCCAGCGGGGCACCGCTACGGATTGCATAGTCAATCAACTCGTCTTTGGTAGCCGGCCATGGGGCATCCTCAAGGTAAGAAGCTAATTCAAGTGTCCAAAACATAGTATAATCGGTTTTCTATAATTAACGTTAATAAACAACAAAGGGTTGCAAACTGATTTAAAAAATTTGTGCAAAAGTAACTGTATTACTGAATTTACCAAATTGCTTTTTTTAAACTCCTTTTCAGTCATTTTTGACGTTATTTCAAATGCAAAACTTTTACATTTGAGCTTGTAATTGATCAGCACAACTCTTTTTAATGATATACGGGAAAGATATTCATAAGTCGTACGGAGCTATTCAGGTATTGAAAGGGGTAGATATCGAGATAAAAAAAGGTGAAGTTGTATCGATCGTCGGCCCGTCGGGTAGTGGTAAAAGCACATTGCTGCATATATTAGGTACATTAGACAGGCCCGACCGGGGCGAAGTGACGATGAATCATACCCGGATTGAAGACCTGACATCGAAGAAGTTAGCCGCATTTAGAAATAGTAATATCGGTTTTGTTTTCCAGTTTCATCATTTGTTGCCCGAATTTTCAGCCCTTGAAAATGTATCAATTCCCGCCTGGATTGCAGGCCGGAAGAAAAAAGAGGTAGAAGAGCGGGCTAAGCAATTATTGCAGATCCTGGGTGTCAGTCACCGCTTCAATAACAAACCCGGCGAATTAAGCGGGGGAGAGCAGCAACGTGTTGCTGTTGCCAGGGCATTGATTAACCGGCCCGCTATTATTTTTGCCGATGAACCTACCGGGAATCTGGATACGGCCAATGCCCGGGAATTGCATGAACTTATTTTCGATCTGCGCACAAAATTTTCACAAACATTCCTGATTGTAACGCATAACGACGATCTTGCCCGTCTTAGCGACAGGGTATTACAAATGAAAGATGGTCTTATAGTATAAAACTAAACAAACTTGCCCTATATTTATAGGTTAAAGTAAACAACTTCTTGGGGCATGCCGAAAGAGCCAACGGGAAAAGTTGTATAGAATTTTTAAGCCCATAAAAAACCATAATAACGATTGTATGAGCAATAAAGCAGAAGGAAATGTTATAACGCGGGTAATTGCAGCGTCCTCTTTAGGTACCATGATAGAGTGGTACGACTTTTACATTTTTGGTATGCTTGCCAAAACAATTTCAACAGAATTTTTTCCTGAAGGAAATGCCACTGCCGCTTTACTGAGTACACTGGCCATATTTGCTGCCGGATTTATTGTGCGGCCTTTTGGTGCATTGGTATTTGGAAGACTGGGTGATATTTTTGGGAGAAAATCAACATTTCTTTTAACACTGGTGTTGATGGGAGGTTCCACTTTTTTAATAGGACTCGTACCTGGTTATAAAACTATCGGAATCGCAGCCCCCTTACTGGTGCTCTTGCTGAGACTGATACAAGGCCTGGCATTGGGAGGCGAGTATGGAGGTGCCGCAACATATGTGGCTGAGCATGCTCCTGCCAACCGGAGGGGGTATTTTACCAGCTGGATCCAAACCACCGCAACCTTGGGTCTTTTCCTCGCTTTAGGCGTGATCATGCTGGTGAAAATGAATATGAGCGATGCCGCTTTCAATTCCGAATGGGGTGGCTGGCGTTATCCTTTCTGGTTTTCAATTTTACTGGTTGGCGTATCTGTATATATAAGAATGAAAATGGAGGAATCCCCGCTGTTTTCTAAATTAAAGTCAGAAGGAAAGACCGCCAAAAATCCGCTGAAAGAGAGCTTTAGTAATAAAGCCAATTTCAAAATGGTATTGCTGGCGCTTTTTGGCGCTGTTATGGGACAGGGGGTTGTATGGTATACGGGACAATTTTATGCACAGAGTTTCCTGGAAACAAAAGCTATGTTGGATTTTGAACAAAGCCGTACGATCATGCTTTGGGCCATTCTTTTTGCCACGCCCTTCTTTATTTTCTTTGGATGGCTTAGCGACAAAATTGGTCGTAAGTGGATTATGCTTTTAGGCATGCTGATCGCAATTTTGACCTATCGCCCTATTTTTAGTTATCTCCTTACAGAATCAGATCCTGCGGCCTGGCAGGGGCAGGCCATAACTTCCGGTACGGTAGAGGTAGTGAAAAAAATGCCGGCTGGACACCTAGGTGATACCTTAATTACTACTGTTCAAAACATGCAATATGTTTCGGGTGCCGGATATAAGCAGGAACGCGTAGATACGCTTATCGGGGCCACACATCAGGTTCATACCGGTAAAGCAATCATTAAGGATAAAGTACTACCTGCTGAGCTGTATTGGAAATTCATAGGACTGGTATTCCTGCTGATTTTGTATGTAACAATGGTTTACGGGCCGATAGCTGCTTTTTTAGTAGAACTCTTTCCGATCAGAATACGCTATACATCCATGTCATTGCCGTATCATATTGGTAATGGAGTATTTGGCGGATTAGTACCCTTTATTGGGGTTTTGCTGCAAACCACTTTTACCAGCGATCCACTGGTAGGTCTGTGGTATCCTATAGCAGTAGCCGCTCTATGCTTTATAATAGGAGCCATTTATCTTAATAATAAAATTGATGAGGAAGTAAATGATTGATCATAACCTGGTACGGGCGATCATTACCAACGTAAAATAAACACTATGAATGTTATTAAAAGGATTTTAGGCGTAATCTGGTTTTTATTGGGTCCGGCAGTTACCTTTTTTTTAATTGCAGGCGCTGTAAAAAATATAGACAGTTCAGGCAACAAAGACATCAATAATCCTGTTATATGGGTAATTATTATTGCCATATTTGTTCCGATAGCGATAGGGCTGATGATCTTTGGCTGGTATGCCGTTAAAAACGAGTATGAACATTTACCTGAAGACTCTGATCACCTTAATTTTGAATAGTAATTAATTAGCAGGATTTTAATCTCAATCTAATTTCAAATGAGAATTTCTTATATCTTCGCCAGCATAATATGAGTAAACTAATAGGACAGATATCGGCGGTTATTTTAGCAGGGTTATTGGCACTGCTAACT
>JBQGCI010000632.1:0-29341 GCA_052038405.1 Acinetobacter pittii | reverse complement strand
TTCAAAAATTTTTTCGACAAGAGCACCTGTTATCGGTATCTAGACGAGATTTTTAATATTAAAATGACGCCCGCAGTTAGCTGATCAATAAATGTTAATTTTTTTAATTTGCGACCTACCGGCTATACATTAATTATTTTGCTAACATATTTTATTACGAAATTTAAAATTTATAGCCTTGACAGCGGCGGTTATAATTCCTATTTATAAACCTGTTATAGACCAAGGAGAACAAGAGTCTCTTATCCAGGCGTTTAAAATACTGGGTGAGCACCCAATTGTGTTAATAAAGCCCGCCACGTTAGATATTTCCTCTTATTTGTCAATTATTGGCCACGCCAATTACGATATAGAAACGTTCGATGCGCATTATTTTGAAAATATCAAAGGGTATAACGAGCTAATGTTATCTGAACTTTTCTATGAGCGCTTTCTTCAATATGATTTTATGCTGATTTACCAGCTGGATGCTTTTGTATTTAGCGATGAACTTTTATATTGGTGTGAGCAGGGTTATGATTATATAGGCGGGCCATGGATAGAACCTTTTAAATGGAAAAAACAAATAAGAGCCTATTTACATTATAAACTCAATGTTAAACAAAAAGGTAGTATTTCTCCGAGCCCGTTACAATTTTATAACCGTGTTGGTAACGGGGGATTTTCTCTCCGGAGAGTAAAAAAGTTTTATCAAATATGTAAATCGCATAAGAAGGTAATCGATTTTTATAATTTTAATAACGAAATTAAATTTTTCAATGAGGATGTTTTTTGGTCCTTGGAAGTAAATCGTAAGAAGAAGGTTCTTAATGTACCCTCATTCAGGAAAGCATTATATTTTGCAATTGAACAGGAACCTCAGCTGGCTTTGTCGCTTATTAGCAAGGATTTGCCGTTTGGAATGCACGCAAAAGACGTATATCCCGAAGTATGGGGTCCCATAATCAAGAAAGCAATAAAAGACAGCTATCCTTTAGAATAGCATGATATGTTTGATAAGGCCCCGTTCAGTAAAAAAACTGTTGTAAGTGTTGCAATTTTAAATTTAACCACGTCTTAAAACTGACAGACAAAGTGTGGTGGGAATGTGGTACAGTTTTAGCGCCCACTACTGAAAAGTATTTTTTTATAACAACGGAAAGATTTGATGGAGATTATGATAAATCATTGGTGCCTATACCCCACATTCAGTCGTTACCGAAGCTGTAACTTCTTAAGAATAAGATTTTTTTAGGAGCGCCCATTGTCTGTTCCGGGTATCTAAGTCGGGCCACCTGTAGGCTCCCTGAGATAACCTATAGTTGATATTTTAACAATGAAATTTATTCTTGATGACACATGTAAAACTACCGTCTATAGCTATTGTTACATTTTTATGTCCTTACCCGGTTTCAGATGGCGGTAGATTCGGTGTTTTTAGTTTCGTCAGTGATATAAAGAAATTGTTTAATGTAACGTTGATTTTTAAGGTGCCGGCTAGCGAGCAGGATAATGTAACGGCATTGGAGAAATTATGGCCGGAAGTAAAAATACTGCCATTCTATACAGATAGATCTATCAAAACTAATATTCAGAAGAAAAAGCTGTCCTTATATAAAAAAATAGTGCAACCTATAAGAAAAGCCAAGTATGCAAAAAGAGCAAAAAATAATACAGACAACAAACCTATAGCTCACAGCCTTTATCCTTTTGTGCCAGTTGAAAGAGAATTTGTTGATTTTCTGGGGCAATTATTTTCCAGGAAAAAATTTGATGTTGTTCAAATAGAGTACAGTGATTTATTAAGCTTAGTTCATCTTATTCCGGAAGACACCAAAAAGGTGTTTTTTCAACATGAGAACAGGTATTCCATTCTTGAAGATTATTTCGAAGTAAATGAAGATAAAGGAGCCTATGCGTCTTATATTGTTGATACAGCCAGGTTTACTGAAATAAACCTGATGAATCGATATGACAGGGTTTTATTGCTTAATAAAAAAGATTGCGAAAGGCTAAGTAAGTATATACCAGAATAGAAGCTGCAGTTAATGCCAACTTCTGTACCTCAAAGTTTAGTACCACGGTGTACGCCTGCGAAAATGGCAACAAAACTTGTCTTTATGGGTTCTCAAAACCATTATCCTAACGTAGATGGAGTTCAGTGGTTTTCTAAAGAGATGTTGGACGGTGTTCGCAAGCAGACGGAGTTGAAGTTATTTGTAACGGGAACATGGACAGAGGCATTTAAATTTCAACACCCGGAATTAAACTTTACGGGGTTTGTAGACGATATCGGAGCGGTGCTGCAGTCGGGAATTCTCGTAGCGCCGATAAGATTAGGCGGAGGTGGTATCCGCATAAAACTACTGCAGGCTATGGCTTGCGGAATACCGGTCATAGCTACAACTCTTATAACAGATGGAATGGAAGGGATTGAACACGGATATAATATTTTTATAGCCGATACAGCAGAAGAATTCATAAATTCAGTAACAATTTTAGCTAATGACAGTGCCTTATATACTACCATTAGCAAAAATGCTCAAAAGACGATACAAACTTATTATGCTGCCGAAACCTCGATTAAGATAAAAGAGAAAATATTTCGAAGTTTATTAATAGAACAGCTTGAAGAGGCGATTTTATAATTCTTCTTCTAAAAGAGTATAAAGCGATTCAACCAACTAATATTACTGGCAGAACCGATATCGGTTGCCCTGCATCTGATTTCCTTGGAATGCAATGATCTTACCCTTAAGTAATGTCGAGTATTGTACGCTATTGCATATAAGTGTTGTGTTTGGATGACTTTGGGTGTCTTTTAAATAGTAAATTTGGCCTCATTCAGAAAACATTAAGTGATGAATTTTTGGGAGAGACTTAAGTTAAAGATTATTTCCAATAGCTGGGAAGAGTACGGGGTTTTAAAGTCATCCAGGACTATTAAAGATAAACTAGCAACGTATCATCCTCCAGCACCATTTGATTATTTTCACCAACCCGTGAGTGTTAAGCACAGCGGCAATAGCGGTGACATTATTTACTCCCTGCCTTATGTAAAAGGTATTGCTAACGGGAATGACGTGAAGCTTTTTTTACATGCTAATCAGCCGGTAGATTTCTCAGATCAGTTTAAACATCCCCTTGGGCGGTTGATGTTAAACGAAAAGATGATAAGAATGCTCCAACCCCTGTTCCTGGCGCAAGACTGGATAGCAGAATGTAATTTTTACGAAGATCAACCTATTGATATTGATCTGGACCTCGTGAGACAAGCTCCTTTGCCGGTTACAAAGATTTGCTTACCCCGTTGGTATTTTATGGTATTTGGTGCAACTTTTGATTTGCATGCTCCCTGGCTGAAAGCCTTCCCGGATGAAAGTGTACAACAAACTATCGTGGTAGCCCGAAGCAGCCGCTATCATGGTCATAAAATTGACTATTCTTTTTTAAGGAGATATCCCGATATTCAATTTTTGGGTGTTGAAGAAGAGTTTGACGAAATGAAAAAAATGATCCCTCAAATAAAGTATCGTCCTGTGAAGGATTTTTTGGAAATGGCGGCTATCATTTCGGGTTGCCGTTTGTTCATAGGAAATCAGTCTTTTCCTTTTGCCCTTGCAGAAGCTTTAAAAGCTAACCGGCTATTGGAAGTTTCGGTTGTTTGTCCAGATGTTTGTGTCAACGGAGCAAAAGGGCAGCAGTTCTATTTCCAGGAGCATTTTGAAAACCTGGTAAAACGATGGTACGCATAAAATATTTCAACTTAAAACTTCCTGGTAGAGGTGCCAGTATTTTTTTGCAGCTACATCCCAGTCAAACTGGCCGGCCCAGTTAATAAGTTCTGTCCTGGTATTTTCGGTAATAGGGCGGTTTAAAAAGTCTTCAGCCGTTTGACTAACAGCGTCGGTACTAAAGTCGTTAAAGTAAAATGCATGGGGACCTCCTATTTCGGGTAACGAAGTAGCCTTAGCTAAAATGACCGGTGTGCCAAACTGCATAGCTTCCAAAACCGGAGCGCCAAAGCCCTCTGCTTGTGAAGGCAGACAAAAAGCTTCGCAGTTTTTATATAGCCAGTATTTTTCGCTGTCGGTTATGGCTCCGATTATCTTTACCCGCTCTCTTACCCCAAGCTTCCGGGCTGTTTCTACAATCAATGCTTCGTAATCGCTTTCGGCGCTTCCTCCTGCAATGATCAATTCATAGTCGTTTTTTAAAAGCATTGCAGGGAGAACATGAAAATTTTTTTTCGGGTTTATGGTGCCCAGTGCGAAAAAGAAAGGCTTGTTTTGTACAATGGAAGGTTGGATAAAATCACTATGCACCGGCTTATTATGCCCGTGATAAATCACCTCTACTTTCCCGCTATTCACATTAAAGTTGTCGACAATGTCTTTCTTTACAAAATTAGAAATGGCAACGATCTTTTCAGCCCTTTCTATTAAGTGCTGTATTTTTTTGCGATGCTTATTTTGTTGATCTGCAGGAATGCCTTCATGTAAAAAATTGAGGTCATGAATGGTAGCTACCATCCGGGCCTGCATACGCCTGGCCGGAAAATAGTTTGTTCCCTGGAAAGTGCAATGCCAGAGGCCAAAACCCCGAACATTTTTAGGAAAGAACTTATGAAGATGGTTTTGGATCACATACTCCTCTTTTTTACCAAAAAATCCATTCTGCTTTTCAGGGATATAAAAGGCTAGCCGGCAATCCTGTGGTTTTTGCCGAAGTAATGCTTTTCCCAGCTGTTCGCAATACGAAAATAAACCGTTATTGGGATATTTCATTCTCTCACAATCGAATACAACATTCCTGCTCATCTTTTTTATTTAATAACAGTAGAATAACTAACGGATGTGTTGGGTAATCAAAGTATAAAACTAAAGGTAGCACTCCTGAGCTTGTTGATCAGGATTTTGTATACAATTCCCAGTACTTTTTGGCTGCTATATTCCAGTCAAATTGCAGGGCCCACTCAACCAGGTGTTGGCGTGTAGCCGCATCAATATCCTTTTTAATAAACGCATTAGCGGCATAGGATACCGACTCTGTGTCCATTTCTTTAAAGTACACAGCACCGGGGCCACCTACTTCCGGTAAAGAGGTAGTCTGGGATAATATTACCGGCGTTCCCAATTGCATGGCTTCTATCACCGGGAGGCCAAAACCTTCTGCCAGAGAAGGAAAGCAGAACGCCGCACAATGCTTAAAAAGCCAGAACTTTTCTTCCTCAGTAACGGCTCCAACGAGCTGTACTCTTTTTTCAACACCCAGGGCCTTTGCCTCCTCAATAATTTTATTATAATAGGCCTGACTTTGGGTAATGCCTGCTATAACCAGGTTGTAGTTGTTGTTTAATAACATAGCTGGCAATACATGAAAATTCTTTTTATCAGTAATCGTTCCAATGCTGAAAAAAAAAGGAACTTCAGCATCTACTTCCTTAGGCTGTTCGAACGACAAAGACTTGGGTACGTTTCTGCCGTTATAAATAACACTTATTTTTTGAGGATCGATTTGCAGATACTCCAACACCTGGTCCTTGACAAAATTGGATATAGTAACAATATGCTCCGACCGATCTACCAGGCGTTGTAGTTTTTGCAGGTATTTGGCCTGCTTTTCGGTTGATTTGCCCTGGTGCAGAAAATTAAGATCATGAATAGTAGAGATGACCTTTATTTTACTTCTTTTAGGAGGCAGATAGTTGCTGCCCTGGTAGGTACAATGCCATATATCGTAAGTTGACACATTTTTAGGAAAAAATTTGTGAATATGGTTTTGTACCAGGTAGGTCTGGTCGTTTCCAAAAACGCCCACCTTTTTCTCAGGTACATAAAATGACATTTTATTATGACCTATATTCTGCTTAATTAACGCTGCCCCTAACTCCTTGCAAAAGAAATATAGTCCTGTATAGGCATACTTCATCCTTTCACAATCGAATATAATATGTTTGCTCACGTATTGGTTTATAATTATTATAGACAGTAAATGATAAGACCGACTGCCTATTTTTTAATAAAAGTAATAAAATTGCACTGTACCTCGATTTTATTTCAATAACGTTATTTTGTTTGTATCCGCAACTTAAACATTGTTAATATCAAGGATCGACTTTTATTGGCTGTTTTGAACTTCAAAACAGCCTGTTCCTGCTGGTCAAAAATAACGGATGATGCAGGTAATTGCCTTTTCACTCATTTTAATTACCGGGTTAGCCGCGAATAGCTAACTTTAGTGAAAATTTTAAGGGCTCTTGTTTTTACAAAAAGGCGGGTTATTTTTGATGAACAAAAAATTGCTCCTTTTTTCTTAACACGATAAAATGCCAAAGCAACATCCCGACATATCGGTGTACTATTTTAAGAAATGAGAAACTTGTCTGTAGTTATACTTACAAAGAATGTACAATCTACTATAAAGGCAGCTATTGCCAGCGCATTGCTGGTGAGTGATGACATAGTTATAGTAGACAGCGGCAGCACTGACGCAACCTTAAGTATCGCCCGACAACATGGAGTAAGCGTAGTATCTATTGAATGGAATGGCTACGGAAACGCCCGGAACCACGGGGCATTGAAGGCTCAAGGCGCCTATATACTAAATATAGATGCCGACGAAGTTATAACCGAACAATTGGCATCAAGTATCAACTCAATTGAGCCCAGGGCTAAAGTTGTTTATGGTTTTAGAAGACTTAATTATCTCGGGAGCAAGGCAATAAAGCATGGCGAATGGGCAAAGGACAGGGTCTGGCGCCTGTATAATAAAAACGAAACAGACTGGGATTTGAGCGATGTGCATGAGAAGCTTAAATATTCCGGTTTTCAAAAGATTTTACTGAAGGGCACGCTCAAACATTATACAGCAGATAGCATCGAATCGTATCAGCAAAAAATGGACGCATATGCCCGGCTGTCTGCCAAAAAATATAATGACCGCTACAACAAGATCGGATGGATTAAAATGTTTGTATCGCCTTTGTTTAACCTGTTACAAAACTACATTTTCAGGCTGGGCATCTTAGATGGCAAAGCCGGCTGGGATATTGCAAAAACCCATTATCAGTACAACCGGAATAAGTATCGTTACCTGCGTTTATTGAAGAAAGAGGAGTTGTGAATTTATAGAAATGGGTATTGGCATCTTTTTCGCAAATTTGTACCTATGACCAACTTTATTCCCATATTTCCTTTACAGGTAGTGGTGTTCCCGGGAGAAGATCTGAATCTTCATATATTCGAACCGCGGTATAAACAATTGATAGTGGAATGCTTTGAACAAAAAAAGCCATTCGGAATACCCGCTGTAATCGGGAGTGAACTAAAGGATTATGGTTCGCTGACTTATATCAAAGAAATTGCAGTAACCTACGCCAATGGTGAAATGGACGTCAAGACCCAAGGCGATAAGGTTTTCCGGATACTCGAAGTAATCAAAACCATCCCCGATAAGCTGTATTCAGGGGCTATTGTTAATTATCCCGCTAACGAATGGGCCGGAGATCAGCAGGTAATGAAAATGCTGGTAGCAAAAATGAAAGACCTGCATGCCAGCTTACAGGTGAAAAAGAATTTTCACAAGGAGGATCATGAATTAAATTCCTACGATATCGCGCATCATTCGGGGCTGACCCTTGAGCAGGAATACGAGTTTTTACAGCTGACCATGGAGCGCCAAAGACAGGAATACTTAAAAAGACATTTCGAGGCCACCCTGCCTGCCTTCGAAGAAATAAAGCAATTAAGGGACAAAATCCAGATGAACGGCCATTTTAAGAACCTGTCTGGCTTTGATATTGCATAGTTATTTCTGACTAACTTTTTCATTACTCACCAGCCAACCCAATTTTTTAAGTACTTTCACAGCCATGTCCACTACGCTTTGTTTTGACTTTGGTAATACCAGGAAGAAAGTAGCCGTTTTTACGAACGGCGGAATCACAAAAGTGCTGACGTTAGAAGATGACGCCACGGGAACAATCAATTCATTAGTAAGCACTTACCGGCCGAGCAGGTCTATACTTTCTTCCGTTGTCGATCACAATCCGGAGATGGAAGAGGTGCTGAAAAGGAATACCCGGTACCACTTGCTGAATCACTCGTCGAAGTTGCCTGTAACCACGCCCGTAGGCAAGCCCGAAACCATCGGGGCAGACCGGCTGGCGATAGCCGCAGGCGGTGTTCACTTTTTTCCCGGTAAAAACCTGTTGCTGATTGGCCTCGGCACCTGCATTACCCTCAACTTTGTAAATAAATACAAAGAGTTCCTCGGTGGGTCTATTTCACCCGGGTTGGAAATACGGTTAAAATCCCTGGAATATTATACGGCAAAGCTCCCGTATACGCCAGCCAGGGCCGATGTTCCATTGATAGGTTATGACACCGATACCAATATATTATCGGGGGTTATTTTAGGAATGGCTTATGAATTAGACGGCTTTATAGATGCATATCATGCTAAATTTGACAACTTTAACGTGGTATTAACCGGCGGTGATACACAACATTTGGCATCACACCTTAAAAACAGGATATTTGCCGACCCTGATTTAATATTTAAAGGTCTTTATGCGATTAGTGAAATTAACAATGCTTAGGAAATTCGAACTGGCGGCACCCCTGGCATTAACTTTACCTTCCATTTTTTTATTTACCGGAGCTTCTGCGCAGGATAATTCTCCTTACTCCAGGTATGGTTTGGGAAATCAGGCGCCAACGACCAATGTGGCCAACAGGGGAATGGGTGGCGTTGCCGCTGCATATAACGACCCCTACACTGTTAACTACGCTAATCCGGCATCTTACTCATTTTTCCAGTCTTTACAGGAGCCTAATTCAAAAAAACTGAATTCCGGGCGTATTGTTTTTAATATAGGGGCCGACGGGCAGGGACGTACACTTACCGATCAATCTCAAACGAATAAATTTACTTCTCCCAACCTGTTATTCAGCCATGTAATGATAGGGATGCCTTTAAGGAAGGATTGGGGTATCGCATTTGGCGTGCGTCCCATAACCAATATTAACTACAAAATTCAAAGTTCCGGTAATCTTTACGACCCCAATAGCGGTCAGCTGATCGATACCGCCTCCACCCTTTACGAGGGGCAGGGTGGTGTTTACCTGGGCTCACTCGGAACAGCGGTTAAATTCAAGACGGGGAAATCGCAATATTTAAGCCTCGGCGCTACCGGAGGTTATATGTTTGGCAGCCGCGATTACAATACCCGGCTAAGGTTTCACAGCGCCTCCACCAGCTATGCCTACGCTCATTATCAAAATAGAACCAGTATAGGAGATTTTTATTTTGATGCCGGCTTGCAATACCATTTTAAAGCCAGCGAAAAAATATATATTAGCCTGGGTGCTTTTGGTAACTGGAAGCAGGATATCAGAACCAACGGCAGTTCTGTAGCGGAAACATATATTCAAACTGACGGGCTCGGTAATACTGCTTTAGATACCGTAACCTTTACAAACGACGTTCGGGGCAACTTCATATATCCCTCAAGCATCACCGGAGGATTTATTATTCAAAAAATAGGAGGTGGCCAGGAAAGAGAGGCTGGTTGGCTGGTGGGCGCCGACTTCACCAGCAATAACTGGAATCAATATCGTGTTAATGGAATTCCAGACACTGAAGTAAAAAGGAACTGGCAGGCCAAAGTGGGTGCAGAGTTTCATCCCGCACCTAAAAATAACCTGTTTAGCAGAACTTCTTATCGGTTAGGAGCCTTTACCGGTCCGGATTATATCTATACCCAACAAACAAAAATACCGGTATTGGGTATTACAGCCGGCATGGGACTGCCTATTTTGAACTTCAGCCAGATGAGCCGACAGGCCAGTATGGTTAACCTGAGCTTCGAATATATCAAGCGGGGTAACAATAGTAACATTCTTCGTGAGAACCTCTACCGGCTTTCCGTTGGATTCTCGCTTACCGACCTTTGGTTTGGTGGAAAAACCAAGTACTACGAGGATTAGTAAATCGCTTACAAGTATCTTAGCTTTTTATTTAACCGTCAATTTTGAAAAGGTATTGGATCATTATAGCAGCTTTGGGTTGGCTCTCCTGCGAGAACAGCGAGAGCGATATCAAGGCACTGTCCGGTAAGAATATTCAAAAAGATGAGTCTAGAAATGTAGAAAGCTTTCTTTCCCAGGGTGGTGTGGTAAAGGCCCGGCTGACAGCCCCGGTGATGCTGCGTGTAATAGCACAGTCGGGAGTAGATACACCTTATGTGGAGTTTCCTAAAAAATTGCATGTAGACTTTTACAACGATCAGAAAATGGTAGAGAGCCGCCTGGATAGTAAGTACGGCCGGTATTTTGAATCTCTCAATAAGGTATACCTGCGTGATAGTGTAAAAGTGGTCAGCATTAAAGGAGATACACTTACCTGCGATGACCTTTGGTGGGACCAGAGCCAACAGAAATTTTATACCGATAAGCCCGCTAAACTGCGGTCTCCGGTTAACTTTATTGATGCCAAATACGGACTGGAAGCCACCCAGGATTTTAAGGATATTAAATTTAAAGAGGTGAAAGATAGCCGTATTCTTACTGAAGAAGGTGCTGTTCCCAACAGTCCGTAAATGCCGGTTTTCCAATTAATGATGGGCTAATGATCTCAGCAAAGCTAATTGCTGTAGCTTTTTAGTATCTTAACCGGAGAAATGTTAATCTTTCACTTCACTTCAATTCAATTGGCAAGCCATGTCACTACAAAACAAAACCGCATTTATTACAGGATCCAGCCGTGGTATCGGTAAAGCTATTGCAATGCGCCTTGCGATGGAAGGCGTTAATATTGTTGTTGCCGCTAAGTCTGTGAGGGAGAATGAAAAGCTCGGGGGAACGATATTCACCGCTGCTGCAGAAATAGAGGAGGCGGGAGGAAAGGCGATTGCTGTACAATGCGATATCAGGGATGAAGCCATGATACAGGATGCCGTGGCTAAAACAGTAGCTGCATTTGGCGGAATAGATATGGTGATTAATAATGCTTCCGCTATTGCGCTTACGCGAACGGAAGAGACTAAAACCAACCGCTTCGATCTCATGCACGATATTAATGTAAGGGGCACTTTCCTGGTAGTAAAAAACTGCCTGCCTTATTTAACCCAATCTGATCATGGACATATTCTCACTTTATCGCCACCGGTTAATTTAAATCCGAAATGGCTGGGCGGTCATATTGCTTATACCATGAGTAAGTACAACATGACCATGATGGCCCTGGGTTGGGCGGAGGAGTTAAAAAAGGTTCCGGTTGCGTCGAACGCTTTGTGGCCCAAAACCACTATCGACACCGCGGCAGTAAGAAACCTCCTGGGCGGTGAAACTTTGGCCAACATGAGTCGCACCACGGCTATCGTAGCTGATGCGGCCTATCATATTTTGAAAGAATCTCCGGCTAATTGTACGGGTAATAGTTTTACCGACGAAGAAGTGCTTCAAAAAAATGGCGTCAGCAATTTTGATCCCTATGCCGTAAAAAAAGGCTCCCCCCTTTACACGGACCTGTTCATTGACTGATCTTTGCAGTTTCTTAAGAAAAATCCGGTATTATTCTCAATAAATAGCTAAAACAAGTGCCTTCATTAAGGTCTTGTATAGTATTTGATTTCAAAAAAGGGTGAGCGCAGGCGCTCATCAATTTTTAACCAAATTCAAATATTATGGACAAAATGGAAAAACTGGAAGCTATGAATAAGGTGTTGCGTGAATTGGAAGATGTAAAGAATAGCGAAACATCGGTGTTAAAAAAAGTAGCACAGGTGGAGGCGGAAAATATCAATCTGGGAATAAGCCTGTTAGATAAAACACTGCCCGACATTCATGAGTATTCAGATAAATCGATTGAAACGATCGATAGCCTGCTCCATCAATTTACTGAATATCGCGACAAATTTGTAAAAGATAATAACCTGGCTCCGCAAAACGAAGAAGTTATTTCATAATTGGTTTTTTATTACTAGGGGTTTAGCAAACTGCCCGCAATTATTGGTTGCGGGCAGTTTCTTTATCGGCAGGTTGAACCGGTTCGGGTGATTGACGATCCGAATTCCGGATCGCTTCTTCCAATATATAGTCTTTCCGTTTCAACTCAAAGTTACGTCCCAGGTATAACTTGCGTACCTGCTCGTTAGCCGCTAGAGCCTCAGCGGTTCCCTGTTCAAAGATCTTACCGTCGATCAGCAAATAGGCACGATCGCAAATGGACAGGGTTTCGTTAACATTGTGGTCGGTGATAAGAATGCCGATATTTTTAAACTTCAGCTTGGCCACAATACTTTGAATATCTTCCACTGCAATAGGGTCGATACCGGCAAAGGGTTCATCCAGCAATATAAATTTAGGGTTGACAGCCAATGCGCGGGCAATCTCTGTCCGGCGCCGTTCACCACCACTTAATACATCGCCGTTGCTTTTACGCACATGCCCTAACCTGAATTCGGCCAGGAGCGATTCCAGCTTTTCCTGTTGCTCAGCCTTACTGAGCCGGGTCATTTCCAGTACCGCTGAAATATTATCTTCAACACTCAGCTTCCTGAATACGGAAGCCTCTTGCGGCAGGTATCCAATGCCCATCTGGGCCCGCTTATACATAGGCAGCTTGGTAATGTTCTGATCATTCAGGAATACATTGCCTTCGTCTGGTTTGATCAAACCCACTACCTGGTAAAACGAAGTGGTTTTACCAGCTCCATTGGGCCCGAGCAATCCCACAATTTCGCCTTGGTTTACCTCGAAAGAAACATTATTCACAACGGTACGTTGTCCGTAACGCTTCACCAGGTTTTTTGTACGTATGGTCATTTCCATAAGGCACAAAAGTAACATGGTAATTTGATAATAAGAGAATCTTAAACTGTTAAAACTAATCTTAGTTTTGATACTGATTAATTTGTATGGAATGTTTGGTTGGAAGGGTCTTATGAAGCATGAAAAGACTCGTTCTGGCAACTTTGTGGTTTTGTTGTTATGTGAATGGATTAACGCAAAATCAGACCATGGAAACTGCTATTATTTGTTATGTCGCTTCTGAGGCTTCGTTTCCGGGAGGTCATAAGGTATTTGTTGATTTTGTAAAAAGCAACAATGTTTATCCTGAGAACGCAAAAAAAAACGGGATTGAAGCTGTGGTTATTTTAAAGTTTCATGTAGATACATGTGGCGCTGTATCGAAATGCAAAGTCTTAAAGAGTGTTCGACGGGATATTGACGCTGAAGCGATACGTATTCTTTTATCCAGTAAATGGGTGCCTAAAATGATAGAAGAGCGTAAAGTTGATTCTTATATGATGGTTCCTATTGTGTTTTGTCTAAAGTAGTATTTGCGGCCAGGATCTCTTCTACATACTTTCTCTCATTGCAAAGCCGCGGCACTTTATGCTGCCCCCCCAGCTTACCTTTTTGCTGCAGCCATTTATTAAAGCTCCCTTTGGCCATGTTATGTACCTTGGGCAGGCTCAACGCGATGTTTTTATAGCGCTTGGCCTCGTAGTCGCTGTTGATGCTCTGCAGGGCGGTGTCCAGTTCGGTAATAAAAATTTCAAGGCTGGCGGGCTCTTGCTCAAAGTCTATCAGCCATTCGTGCGCGCCATTGCTGTTATCGGAGAAATAAACCGGGGCAGCTGTATAGTCATTTACTACGGCACCGGTTTTCTTACAGGCGATATCAATAGCCTGATCGCTGTTGTCTACAATTACTTCTTCTCCGAAAGCATTGATATAGTGTTTCACGCGACCGCTCACTATTATTTTGTAAGGATCTTTGGAAACAAATTTAATTGTGTCTCCCAATAAGTACCGCCATAAGCCGCCGTTGGTGCTGATGACGAGTGCATAGTTGGTGTTGAGCTCTACATCTTTTAAACCGATGGTTTGGGGATTGGCTGTGCCATACTCGCCCATAGGCATAAATTCCAGGAAAATGCCGTGGTCGGTAAACAACACCATGCCATCGTCGCCAGGTATTGTGTTGGCTGCAAAAAAGCCCTCGCTGGCATTATAAGTTTCCAGGTAGTGAATAGGCTTGCCTATAATGCTTTTAAACTGCTCGCGGTAGGGGGTAAAAGAAACGCCCCCATGCATATATAATTCCAGGTCAGGCCATATTTCTGAAATTGTTTGCTTACCTGTCATTTCCAGCAAGCGCTTAAACAGTATTAAGGTCCAGGTGGGAACCCCGCTGATGGAGGTTACATTTTCGTTAACTGTCTGAAGCGCCATTTTCTCCAGTTTATCTTCCCATTTATCCATCAAAGCAATCTCAAGATCGGGTGTACGGAGCCAATGCCCCCAGAACGGAGTGTTTTGTAAGAGTACGGCACTCAGATCGCCATATTGGGCTTCGTTATTCACCGGATTAATGGTATGACTGCCCCCCAGTACCAGCCCTTTCCCCGTAAGCATGGCGCTATCGGGGTTGTAACTGTAGTACATCGTTAACACATCTTTGGCCGCTTTGAAATGGCAATCTTCAAGGCTTTCTTCGCTAATCGGGATAAACTTGCTTTTATCACTGGTGGTGCCGCTGCTTTTGGCAAACCAGAATATCGGACTGTTCCAGAGCAGGTTTTGCTCTCCCTTCATCATCCGTTCTATATAAGGCTTCAGATCATCGTACTCACAGATAGGAACCGCTTTCTTAAAATCCCTGATATTATAGATATCCTGAAAGTTATGCTTGCGGCCAAACTCCGTGTATTGAGCCGAGGTTACGAGATTTTGAATCACTTCCCGCTGCGAATCTACGGGATGGCTACGCCAGGCATCAATGCGCCATTGACGCATGCGGGCAAGAGATGATATGGCAGGACTTAACAGAGCCATAGTGAATTGCACAATATTAGCACAAAAGCTTAATATATGAGCGCATCATGACGGGAATCATGCGCAACCTTTATTTACCACTGGAAATATTAAGTGAAAGCAGAAAAATAGGACCGGGTACAAACTTTAAGCAAAGACCTAAAGAAAATAAAAAACAAGAAATTGAAATTATTGTAGAATTATATTTTGTTTTGATTTTTAAAATAATTGTTATATTTGGTTTCGTAAGTTTTCGTTTTAAATAGAATCGAAACTTTTATGTTAAATATATTTAACCGCGATTATGTCTTGCAGCAACTGGCAACCCGGGAAATCTGGGATGTGGTGGTCATCGGTGGCGGCGCCACGGGTTTAGGGGTGGCTCTGGACGCGGTATCACGCGGCTATGCAACCCTTTTGGTGGAGCAGGCCGATTTTGCTAAGGGTACTTCCGGCAGAAGCACAAAACTGGTGCATGGCGGAGTGCGTTACCTGGCCCAGGGAGATGTAAAGCTGGTGCGCGAAGCCTGCATAGAAAGAGGATTGCTCCGGAAAAACGCACCGCACCTGGTAAAAAACCAAACTTTTATCATTCCTGTTTATAATTTCTGGAGCAAGATAAAATATACCCTTGGTTTAAAGGCGTATGACTGGATTGCAGGCAAGCTGTCTTTAGGCAAATCTGTATTTATATCAAGAAGCGAAACCTTAGCGCAATTACCTGGTATTAAAGAAAAAGGATTGCTGGGTGGTGTTTTATACCACGACGGACAATTTGACGATTCCAGGTTAGCTCTTAATCTGGCACAAAGTATTGCCGAAAACGGGGGACTGGTACTGAATTATGCTGAAGTAACCGGACTTCTGAAAAATAAAGAGGGCAAACTCAATGGCGCGACTATTGTCGATAAGGAGCAATCTGCGACCTACCAGCTAAAAGCCAAAGCTATTGTAAACGCCACAGGGGTTTTTGTAGATGATATTTTAAAAATGGATAATGCTCAAGCCGGCCAAACCGTAGTGGCCAGCCAGGGCATTCACCTGGTAGTTGATAAAAAGTTCTATCCCTCAGCCCACGCCCTGATGATTCCGGAAACGAGTGATGGCCGTGTGCTGTTCGCTGTGCCCTGGCATAATGAAGTAGTATTGGGCACCACCGATACGCCTGTAGGTAAGCCCAGCGTGGAACCCCGGGCATTGGAAAAAGAAATCAACTTTATATTGCAAACTGCAGCAGCTTACCTGCATCAGCCACCAACGCGTAAAGATGTTTTAAGTGTATTTGCCGGTTTACGCCCACTGGCAGCTCCTCAAAACGGTTCTCCGAAAACCAAGGAAATATCGAGAAGCCATAAGATCATTACTTCTTCATCTGATCTCTTTACCATTATTGGTGGCAAATGGACCACCTTCAGGAAGATGGGTGAGGACATGATCGATACCATTGAAAGTCGGTTACAATGGCCTTCAAAAAGAACTGCCACCGAAACCAAAAGAATACATGGCTTCAGCGAAGCGGTTAACTGGAATGATCCCTTTTACTTTTACGGCAGCGATGCTCCTGTTATAAAGCAACACATGAATACCGGCCAGTATACATGGCTGAGTGAAACCCTTCAAATACACGAAGTGCAGGTGCGTTGGGCAGTATGGAATGAAATGGCCCGCACCGTAGAAGATTTTTTAGCAAGAAGAACCAGGGCGCTCTTGCTGGATGCGAAAGAGAGTGTCAGGATATGTTCGGAGGTAGCGCATCTCATGGCGATAGAATTGGGTCATGATAATGACTGGATCCAGGCCCAGATTAAGGATTACACAAAGCTTGCGGCGCAGTATCAGTTAGCGTAAAACCCGCTGCAGCGCTGCATTTTAGGTTGATGAGCCCAGCTTGATATTATTTTTTTATTATCAAAGCTTGAAGAAATTATTACCATTTCCTTTCGTGTGCTTTCGAACCGTTATTAACACTTCTTTTGCAAACCAAAAAATAAGCTACAATGTCCTTTTTAAGCAAGAACGCTCTTTTCCGGCGAAGAAAATTATTAGTTGTGCTGGTGTCAATACTATGGAGTATGACAACATTAGCACAACAGCGAACGGTTACCGGGACGGTTAAAAATGCAAAAACCAAACAACCTTTGGGTTTGATAAGTGTACAGGTGGAAGCCAGTGCGCGAGGCACAATGACCAGCGAGAAAGGTGTGTTCTCGTTACAAATAAATACCGGCGAAACAGTTACGTTTTCGGGCGTGGGATATACCACTACGCAGAAAATAATGGATGACAGCGATACGATGAATGTCGATTTGGAGCCTGGTGAAGGCGAGATGGAAACGGTAGCGGTTACAGCCCTGGGTATTAGAAAATCGGAGCGGTCGTTAGGTTATGCGTTGACCAAGATAGATAGTACACAACTCACCGATGCGCCATCCAATAACTGGCTGGACGCGCTTTCAGGCAAAGTAGCAGGTTTAAACCTCGTTCGTTCAGGGGCCGGACCTGCAGCGTCCAGTAAAATTATTTTACGTGGAGAGAATAACCTGACAGGTGATAATGAAGCACTAATAGTGGTAGACGGGGTGGTGATTAATAACAGCAGTGGCCGTCGTACAGCAAATGCTTCGGATAATGTTTATGCAACCAACAGTGATAACCTGCCGGCTGACTATGGCAGCTCGTTAAATGATATTAACCCGCAGGACATCGAGAGTGTCTCAATTTTAAAAGGCCCTGCAGCAGCGGCCTTGTACGGGCAGCGTGCAGCGAACGGCGCTGTTATCATCACTACTAAATCTTCCAGTCAAAAAAACAAGAACAGGATCAAGATCAGGTATACCATTAATGGCGCGCTTGAGGAGCTGAACCGTTCTCCCGATCTGCAATATGAGTATGGGCAGGGCCTGGGCGGCGCTGTACATTACTCATTCGGAGCCAGCGCTGATGGAGCCAGCACCAGCGGTACCAGCTCTGCTTACGGCCCGAAGTTCGAAGGACAATCGTTTTACCAGTACGACCCTGTACGTCAGGCAGTAGGGTTGGAGCGCACTCCTTGGGTGGCTTACGACAACATCAACGACTTCTGGGATGTAGGCAGGAGCCTGCGTCATAATCTAAGTTTGGAAAGCAGGATAGCAACCACGGCGGTTCGCCTTAACCTGAGCACGGAAAACAATAAATGGATTATACCAAATACCGGGTTTAACCGGCAAAGTGCGGCCCTGACTACTAATACCGATATTGGTAAAAAAATAAAACTGTCAACAAAAATTAATTATGGTTTCAGAGGCAGTGATAACTTACCAGGCGCTGGTTACGGTAACCAGTCCATTATGTACTGGTATATTTTCTGGCAACCGAGTGCCGACTTTAACTGGTTGAGAAACTACTGGATGGGAGCTCCCGGCAGTATTTACAGTGCAGACAGCGTTTACCGCAGGATTAGATATCCATTCTCTTCATTCCCTGAAAATCCTTTTGCTATTGCACATGAATTTATCAATAAAACCAAGAGGAACAATGTTACCGGGAACGTTAATCTGAACTACCAGGCCACTAAGGAGCTGAGCTTCATGCTGCGCGGCAACCTTGACTGGATGAATGATAAACGGCAGCAAGACAGGCCCTGGGATGCAGGTACCCGCCTGCCCTTTGGCTCAACACGGCAACAGAATATTTATAGCCAGGAGAAAAGTTTTGACTTCATGGCACGATACAACAAGAATCTTAATAAGGACATAAAGCTGGGTGTAATGCTGGGTGGCAGCCAGCTAAAGAACATGTATGATAAATCGGATATAAGGGCCGATGGATTAAGATTCCCCAATCCTTTGCCTGGCGCTATAAAAGATTCTATAGCGGGTGGCTCACCCTACCCGGCTATGTATAGCCTGGATAGCAGCCTGTACGGACTGGTATATTACCCTGATACCAGCCGCTACCAGATCAACTCTTTATATGGTTTGGCAAACTTCAGCTACAAGGATTATTTGTATGTAGAGCTTACGGCGCGCCAGGACTGGAATAGCGTTTTGGCAACACCAGACCGAACAGAGAATGTAGGCTTTTTCTATCCTTCAGTGAATACCAGTTTTATATTATCTGAAGTAACACGCATGCCATCTTTTATCGATTACTTTAAATTGAGAGCGTCCTATGCCCAGGTAGGTAGCGGTGGTACCACGCCATATCGTACAGCGTATACATATCCATTGGCCTCGGGAGGTATCTACCCCGATAGTGCCCTGGTAAACCCGACGCTCCTACCTAATCCCAATCTGAAACCCCTGGTTACAACAACATTTGAATTGGGTACCGAAGTGCAGTTCTTCAAGAAAAGACTGGCCTTAGATCTGGCTGTATATTTTGGGAAAACCAGCAACCAGATATTGACCAGGACTGTGGATGCTGCATCAGGTTATAATTCGCAAATAATTAATGCCGGAACCGTAAGGAACAATGGAGTGGAAGTTCAGTTGGATGCCAAACCCGTAGTGAGTCAGAAAGGATTTAACTGGACGGTTATGGGAACCTTTTCCTATAATCAGAATAAGATCGTTTCGATGCCCGACAGTGCTGTGTTACTGAGGGCCGGAAATATTGCCAGCGGGCAGATCGTGGCATCTGTAGGCGGTAGTATGGGTGATATTTATGGTTTGGGTTACAGGCGCAGCCCTGATGGACAAGTAATTTTTGACCCGAATACCGGCTTCCCAAGAATTACGGACAGTATCATTTACCTGGGAAACAGTATTCCTAAATTCAGATTCAGTCTCGGGAATAACTTCCGTGTAGGCCAGTTCAACTTGAAAGTTTTGTTTGACGCCCAGGTAGGCGGTGTCGCTTATTCGCTCTCGCATTATAAACTGGCAGAGCAAGGTAAGCTCACTTCTACACTGCCTGGCAGGTATAATGGGATCATCGGCAACGGTGTGTTGGAAATAAGAAATGAAGACGGTGTGGTAACGGGTTATCGCAAGAACGATGTGGTGGCTTATGATATAGACCAGTATTACCAGTACAGTAAGGGAAGTTTTAACGCAGAAGGAAGCACTTTCAGCACAGATTTCCTAAAGTTCAGGGAAGCCACGTTAAGTTATACTATCAATCCGAGGATATTAAAAAAGATGGGTCTGGGATCGGCCAGCATCGCGGTATTCGGACGTGACCTGTTTATCTGGTCGCCATGGCCCATATTCGATCCTGAGTTTGGTACACTGGCCGGAAGTGATATAGTAAGGGGATTTGAAACAGCACAGTTTCCGTCAACACGTAGCATGGGCTTCACCTTAACTGTCGGACTGTAATTAGCTAATTAAATCTCCATTTACAAAAGATTAAAAATAAAAGGATGAAAAAGCAATTATTTATAGCCTGTATAATAGTGCTGATCGCAGCAGTACTGTGCTCTTGCTCCAAAGAGTTTGATAAAATGAACGTGGACCCTATCAATATTGTCAATACCTCGGCTGATAAACTGCTGGCGCCGGCCCTGGTGAATTCTTTATGGCCGGGCATGAGCCGTAACAGGAATTTTACCAATGAGCTGATGCAGGTAACCGTTTCCCAGAGCGATGGGGATAACACTGTTTTCCGTTATGCATTCAGGGCCAACTGGTCAGATTATTTATGGACCGCCTGGTTTGTACAGTTAACCAATTTTAAACAGGTGGATAGCCTGGCGCGCAGACCGGAAACCTTCAACACATCCTATCAGGCAATCGGGAAAATTTGCCAGGCCTGGTTGTTTTCCAATCTGACTGATATATATGGCGATATTCCTTACTCGGATGCGCTGAAGGGCGATCAGAATAATGTGATACCCAGGTTTGACCGGCAAAAAGATATCTATATAGACATGTTTAATCAGCTGGAGGAAGCAAATAAACTGCTGAGCGGCGATGCTGATACCATAAAGATAACCAGCGATCCGATATATAAAGGTGATCTCAGCAAATGGAGGAAATTCGCAAACTCCCTGCACCTGCGCCTGTTGCTGCGCATTTCCGGTAAAGCAGAAGTAGCCTCCCAGGTGATCGCTAAAATAAAGGAGATTGCAGAAAACCCACTTGAGTATCCCATATTTCAAACCAATGCAGACTGTGCAAGAATTACATGGACCGGGGGTGTAAGTACCACCGATCCCTATACATCTCCTTTCGTGGTGGGAATAAGAGCCCAGGACTTTCGTGGCCCGGCTGTATGTAGTTTTTTCCTGGATCCGCTCGTTGCATGGACTGACCCCCGTTGGGACCCTCGGACACCCTATGGATACGGCGGGATTGGCAAGCTGGGCCTGGCACAAGCAAGTGGAGGTGGTTGGTATGGCGTGGAAAGTGGCTATGCACCCGGTACGGGAGATGTAAAAGGCGTTTACTTTCAAAGCTACGACAATGCTACTACCGGTGGTGTTCGTTCATTACAGCAAAACCCCAATACCGGCATCATTATGCAGACAGCCGAAGTAAAGTTCATATTGGCGGAAGCGGCTGCCAAGGGCTGGATAGCAGGGAATGTTACCGATTATTATTACCAGGGAATAGCGTCGGCTATCAATTACTGGGTAGGAGACCCCTTCCCCGAAAGTACTACAACGACGAATTTTACTGACTACCTTGCTGATGTGGCCAATGGCAGTAGTTTAAAGGGGGAAAATGGTCAAACGCTGATTTGGAATCCCGAGCTTTCAGTAGGAGATAAAATGAAACTGATCCATCAACAAAAGTATTATGCTTTATTTATGACTGACCTGCAACAGTGGTTTGAGCATAGGCGTACGGGTCTTCCGGAATTGCCTAAGGGAGAAGGAGTAGAGAATAATAAGGTAATGCCAGCCAGGCTGGTATATCCCATTTATGTTCAGGCTGCCAATCCCATAGGCTACCGCGATGCGGTAGCCGCGCAAGGCGCAGATGGGATCAACACCCGCGTATGGTGGCAAAAGCCTTAGCAATAAGCTATTTCAACATCTCTTTAAATAAGTATCAATAAAAATATACGGATGAAAAATATTACTAAACTATTATCAATAGCAGGAATTGCTTTTTTGCTGAATAGTTGTAAGAAAAGTGAAGGTAATTACTTTGGAGCTACACCCTACGACATTGTTTCAGTACTCGATGTTCGGCCTCTCTATCGGGGACAGGATGTTACACTTTCAAAAGAGAACCTGTATGGAGGTGATAAACTGTCCGCCGTGGTTATATCCAGTCATGCTGATGGTAATTTACCCGAAGGATTATTGATCGTGCAGGATAGCCGCCGCCTTGGCCTGGTGAGAGGTATCTCAATCGAACTGGGCACTGCCGCAGCTGATTATGTGCCAGGAGATTCTCTATGGATCGATGTTGTTGGCTCCACGCTTACACGGAAAAATGGTATTTTAATGCTTACCGGCATTACTACGAATCACATTACCCCCCGGGGAAAGGGAACGGTTGGAATTAACGTTGTAACAGCACCGGAACTAAAAGCCAATATCGATAAATACGAAAGCTCTCTTTGTATAGTGAATAAGGCGGGCTTTAATCCGGCGCCGCAACCGGGAGAAGTGATCAGCGGCACAAAAACCATAAACGATGGTTTGGGAGACCTCAATCTATACACTGCACCGACTTCAACATACGCCAGTAATGTACCTTACGGAATGGGCGCTTATGTAGGGATCCCTTTTCGCACAGCCGATGGATCATCCGTACAGTTAAGAACTCGGAATAGTGACGACATGATTAATATGGGATCATTGGCCCAGGATTTACTAATAACAGGATTCATGGCAGATCCGCGTGGGGGGGATGGGGGCAACGAATATGTACAAATGCTGGCTACGAAAGACATTGATTTTTCGGTAACGCCTTATAGTATCGTATTCTGTGCTAACGCAGGTACTGCACAACCAGCACTGGACGCAGGATGGGCAACCGGAGGACAACGAACTATCAAGTGGAATATAACTTCCGGAAGCGTACAGAAAGGCAAGTTTTTTTACTTTGGGTTTCAGACAAGAAAAATAAATGGCAATGCGGGGACTTATACTTTCCCGGCTGAAACAAACTTTTACCAGAAAACTTATAATACCGCAACTGGTGCTACTAATGCAGGGGATGGAGGGTTGGTGCGTGCAAGCAATTTTGGCAATAGCGGACCGTTCCCTAACAGTGGAAATGCGAGCGGTGTAGCTATATTCAAAGGGACTACTGTAAATGCAAGTTCGGTACCCGAAGACGTGTTATTCATTGCAACGGGAGGAAGCACAAGCATTTATGATCCATCCAAAGATCCGATAGTTGGATATAGAATTTGTAATAACGACTGGTATTCCATGTATTCTGTAGGCATTGACGATACAACTTACAAGCCTAAAGTGGTACCATATTTACATTATCGTTCAACGGGCAATACAGCTAACATGCCCTATACCACTCCAACTGATGTTGGTTTTTTCAATATGATGGGGGGTGTCTACAATACGAGGCTCGGACGATGGACGACGGCACGTCAGCGAACAATAGTAGAGCTGGCACAGGCTACAGCTACTGTCGATTCTATTGAGAAACATATTGCAGTAACAAGGCTGGAAGAATAAGGGACTGACGTATGAGATCCTGCTTTGCAGGCTGCCCATAAAGCAACAAAATGAAACAAATGAAACTACTTGCCGCCTTTATTTTATCTGGCTTGTTTGGAGCAGCCCAGCCGGCAAAACATGTTGTTTTAATTAGTATCGACGGGTTCCGGCCTGATTTTTACCAGGACGCTTCATGGAATACGATCAACCTGCACCAAATGAAGGAGCAGGGTGTATATGCAGAGGGTGTACAAGGTGTGTTTCCGAGTGTTACCTACCCATCGCATACGGCTATGATAACAGGCGCATTACCTATACGCCATGGCATTTACTACAATGTTTACTTCGAGCCCTTCGGGAAGCCAGGCAGATGGTATTGGAACGCATCAGAAATAAAGATACCCACCCTGTGGGATGCTCTTAATAAGGCTGGTATGACTTCGGCTGCAGTACATTGGCCGGTGTCGGTTGGCGCTCCTGTTACCTACAACATTCCCGAGGTTTGGCAGTGGCCGGGTAAAAAACTGTTGTTGGACAAGGTAAGCCAAAACGCCCATCCCGCTGGGCTTTTTGAGGAAGCGCAGCAAAATGCTACAGGCCGGTTGAACGAGGTAGATTATAATGGAGACTACCTGAGTGCCGATGAGAATATGGCACGCATAGCGGGTTACCTTTTCCAAAAATATAAACCCAATTTGCTGGCGGTACACCTGGCAAATACAGACCATTTTGAGCACGAGCAGGGCAGAGATGGTGATAAAGTGCGATTGGCGGTAGCCTCGGCAGACAGAGCGGTGAGAACCATCCGGGAAGCGATCGATAAGGCAGGGATGACAGACAGTACGGCAATCATCGTTCTGGGAGATCATGGTTTTTCCGATATACATAGTACACTAATGCCCAATATATGGTTGCGGGATGCAGGCTTTTTAACTCCGTCGCAGGAGGGCAGCAGTAATAACTGGAAAGCATTGTTTCATACGGCCGGTGGCGGAGCATTTTTGCAACTGAAAAATAAAAGCGATAAAGCCAGTCTGCAAAAAGTTAGGGATCTGCTAAGCCAATTGCCTGAAGGAATAAAAAGAATGTTTCGGGTTGTAGAAAGAAGAGAGCTGGACAGCATTGGTGCAGATCCCAATGCCGTTCTGGCCCTGGCTGCAGTCAAAGGCATCAGCTTCTCCGATTCCGATAAGGGCAGCGGGTATGTTAAAGCAGCAAAGGGCGGCACACATGGTTATTTTCCTGATTTTAAAGAAATGCAAACAGGCTTTATAGGCTATGGCCCCGGATTTAAGAAGGGTGCAGTTATTCCTGTTATGAGCTTACAGGATATAGCGCCTATTGTGGCAGCCCTGCTGAACATACCGTTCAATGCACCGGACGGGATCATGTATCCGGGCATGTTCGACGATGTTAAAAAGAAGTAGCGGTACTATTAAATAGTAGTAATCGCGAAGTATTTAAGTACTATCCTGCTTGCTGGTTGTTGTATGGCGGCTCTCAATCCTAAGACAACAAAATCTGTTCGATACCCGGCCCCACGGGGCGGGGGAAATAATGCAGGAGAATACCGTTACAGCGGTGAAGAGAGGCAATTGACCTGGACAGCGTGGTAACGCAATACTTTGATCCCTGCTTACATAGTAGAAGGTAAAGAAAAACGTACGCCAAAGGTTTGATTGAATGGCCCGTATTACTTGTTTTCTCAATTGTAAGTTTTAACTTGGTAAAATAAATTCAGGCAGGCTATAACGATTGAATGAAGCTTGCAGGTTATAAGAATTTATAAATATTACGTTGGGTTTAAACCATTAAGGAGTTAAGAAAATTAGTGTACTTGCTATTATCACAACGGTTCATTACTGTTGTAAGTAATAAACGCCGGTTAAACCATTTAGGAGCTAAGGATGATCAGAACGTTTTCTTAATAACATTAATGACTTAATGGTTCATTAACGTTGTGGTGATAAAACGGTTTTTGTAAAATAGTATTGTTCCTGGTATTGAACAATAAAACGATTGATTATGTCCAAATACATCCTGTCATTTGATGCGGGCACTACCAGCTCGCGCGCTATTGTTTTCAACAAAAAGGGCGACATCATTGCAGTTGCCCAGAAAGAGTTTCAACAGATATTTCCCCAACCCGGTTGGGTAGAACACGATGCCAATGAAATATGGAGTACCCAGATTGGGGTAGCTGCTGAGGCCATTGTTAAAGCCGGGATCACGGCTGCTGACATTGCCGCCATAGGCATCACCAATCAACGGGAAACGGTTGTTGTATGGGACCGGGCTACTTCGCGGCCCGTTTGCAATGCCATCGTATGGCAAGACAGGCGTACCAGCGAGTATTGCGATGAGCTCAAAAAAGACGGCACCGCTGACATCATAAAAGCAAAAACCGGGCTCGTGACGGATGCTTACTTTTCGGGAAGCAAACTCAAATGGATTTTAGATCATGTAGAAGGAGCCAGGGAGAAGGCCCAAAAGGGTGAACTATGCTTTGGTACAGTGGATACCTGGCTGATCTGGAAGCTAACCAATGGCAAATCGTTTGTAACCGATGTGAGCAATGCGTCGCGCACCATGATCTTTAATATTCATGCTCTTGAATGGGATGAGGAACTACTGCAACTGATGAGTATTCCGGCGGCTATATTGCCCGAAGTGCGTTCCAGCAGCGAGATATATGGTTATACACAGCACTTGCTCACTTCGGCCGAAATACCGATTGCCGGAATCGCAGGTGATCAGCAAGCCGCCCTGTTTGGACAGATGTGCACGCACGAGGGAATGGTTAAAAATACCTACGGTACCGGCTGTTTCATGTTAATGAATACGGGCACACAACCGGTAGCCTCTAAAAATAACCTGTTGACTACTATTGCATGGAAGATCAATAACGAAGTGCACTACGCTTTGGAGGGTAGTGTTTTTATTGCCGGAGCGGTGGTGCAATGGCTACGTGACGGATTGAAAATAATTAAGCGATCGGCTGATGTGGAAGCGCTGACGGCTACTGAAAAAGATAACGGAGGGGTTTATATGGTACCGGCTTTTACCGGCCTGGGTGCGCCATACTGGAACCAGCATGCAAGGGGGATTATTGTGGGCCTTACACGGGGATCGAGCGATGGTCATATGGCAAGGGCCGCCGTTGAAAGTATTGCTTATCAAACGATGGATGTACTAAAAGCAATGGAGGCCGATGCCGGTATTACTATTAAAGAAGTGCGGGTAGACGGGGGAGCTACCATTAACGACTACCTGATGCAGTTTCAGTCTAATCTGCTTAACACCGATGTTGTTCGCCCAACCATTACGGAGACAACAGCATTGGGAGCCGCATATCTGGCAGGACTGGCAGTAGGTTTCTGGAAAAGCATTGATGAAGTACAGGCTTACTGGAAAAAGGAAAAATCTTTTGAACCCTATATGCAAGACGAAGTGCGCCAAAGGCTTCAAAACGAGTGGAAACGTGCTGTGAAGGCCGCGCAGGCCTGGTCTGGTGAAAGTTAAATCTTCCTCATTGAGCAGGGCCAACTTTGAATGATAAACCTTAAACTTTAAACAGACTTCCATGAACATATTTACAAGCGAACTGGTGGGTACCGCCATCCTTATTTTGCTGGGTAACGGGGTAGTAGCTAACGTGGTGCTCAATAAAACCAAGGGCAATAACAGTGGCTGGATCGTTATCACCTTTGGCTGGGCCATGGCCGTTTTCGTCGGCGTGTTTATTTCATCCAAGGCAAGCGGCGGACATATTAACCCGGCCATAACAATAGCTTTAGCCTACCTGGGCAAGGTAAACCTTTCTTTAGTCCCTGCTTACATAGGAGGACAATTGACGGGAGCTATGTTAGGCTCTTTATTTGTGTGGCTTGCGTACAAACAGCATTATGCGGCCACTGATGATACAGCCGCCAAGCTGGCTACGTTTAGTACCGGCCCCGCAATAAGAAATACATTTCATAATTTAATTACAGAAGCAATAGGGACTTTCGTGCTGGTATTTGCCGTTTTATTTATTATAGCACCAGCCAGTAGTTTGGGTGCGCTTGATGCCTTGCCCGCAGCTTTTATTGTGTTAGCTATTGGCTTGAGTTTGGGAGGAGCAACAGGGTATGCGATCAATCCTGCCCGTGACCTGGGCCCCCGTATGATGCACGCCTTGCTACCCATCGGTAAAAAAGGCAGCAGCGACTGGGCCTATAGCTGGATACCGGTCGTTGGCCCGGTTATCGGTTCGTTGGCAGCAGCAATGGCTTTTAAATATTTTATGATGTAACGTGCGGGGCTTCAGAGTTTTTCAAGAATAATCCTGAACCAAGGCGTATAATGGTACGGGTGGTGGGACATGTCTTTTCTAATGGCATCAAGTGCCAGGTATTTCCAGTCGGCCACTTCATTTGTATTGATAACCGGATCTCCCGAGAACTTTCCAACAAACACATGGTCGTATTCATGTTCGGTAAGGCCGTTGTCAAACTCGGCTTTATAAATAAATTCAAAAGATTTTTGCAGATCGCACGCGATACCCATTTCTTCTTTTAAGCGTCGCTTAGCGGCATCTTCCACGTCTTCCCCCGGACGGGGATGGCTGCAGCAGGTATTGGTCCACAGGCCGCCGCAGTGATATTTATCAAGTGCTCTTCGTTGCAAAAGCAATTCTTGTTGATCATTGAACAGGAGTACCGAAAAGGCGCGGTGCAGCAGGCCTTTTTCATGCGCTTCTAATTTTTCCATCAATCCAATAGGGTTGTCATTTTTATCAACCAATACAACCTGTTCAGTAAATGAATTCATACAGCGAAGATAAAGCTTAGACAACAGGGCACTTTATAAAAATAAAAAGAAAAGTCCCTGCAAACGCAGGGACCTTCGAACAAATTACATGATTATTACTTACTCAGGAACATGCTCCTGTCTTTATAAAGCTGCCTGAAATAAGGGTCTTTCAGATCTTTGATAAAGCGGATCGCCTCTCCCGTACTTTTCATTTCGGGGCCTAACTCTTTATTTACGCCCGGGAACTTGTTAAAGCTGAATACCGGTTCTTTGATCGCAAAACCATTTAGTTTTTTCTCAAATTTAAAGTCAGTGAGTTTGTTGGCGCCCAACATTACTTTGGTAGCAATGTTCAGGTAAGGAATCTGGTAGGCTTTTGCGATGAATGGTGTGGTACGCGAAGCACGTGGATTGGCCTCTATCACGTAAACATTTCCATCCTTGATTGCAAACTGTATGTTGATCAAGCCTTTAATGTTCAATGCCCTTGCAATCTTTTCCGCATAGTGCTCCATAGTAGTTACCTCCATTGGCGAGAGGTTGAAAGCAGGCAGCATGGCATGGCTATCGCCACTGTGGATACCAGCCGGTTCTATATGCTCCATCACGCCCATTACATGGAAGTTTTCGCCGTCAAAAATGGCATCCACCTCAGCCTCCTGGCAACGATCAAGGAAATGATCGATCAGGATCTTGTTACCCGGGATATGTTTCAGCAGGCTGATTACTGCTTTTTCTACTTCTTCATCATTAATCACGATCCGCATGCGCTGACCACCTAATACATAAGACGGACGTACTAATACCGGGTATCCAACCCGATTGGCAACTTCCACCGCTTCATCTACCGTCCACGCCGTTCCATAGTCGGGGTAAGGAATTTTTAATTCTTTCAGCATATCGCTAAAACGGCCGCGGTCTTCTGCAATATCCATGTTGTCAAAAGAGGTGCCTACGATCTCCACCCCCATTTCCCGGATCTTCTCAGCCAGTTTCAAGGCTGTTTGTCCGCCCAGCTGAACAATCACACCAGCCGGTTTTTCGTATTCGATCAATTCACGTACATGCTCCCAGTATACCGGCTCAAAGTATAATTTATCCGCCATATCGAAGTCGGTGCTCACTGTTTCAGGGTTACAGTTCATCATGATAGCTTCGTACCCCGCTTCTTTAATTG
>JBQGCI010000631.1:0-2464 GCA_052038405.1 Acinetobacter pittii | reverse complement strand
TCATTTGAAAGCCCATGTGCTGTTCGGAGCCGACAAGCTGGAGAATGTGGCCAAGAGTTCAATCATTGGTGGCATGCAGCTGGCCAATTACCTGCCCCGTATGCAGGAGGATTGTGTATGTGTAATTCCCGGCGACAGGGGCGATCTCATCGTTGGTACTATGCTCGCTAACATATCACCACAGTATCCTAATGTGGCAGGTATTGTGCTGTCTGCAGGCATTTTACCCGAACGTTCGATCGTTAACCTGATGGATGGCTCTCAGAAGCCGCTACCTGTATTGGCGGTACCCACGGGTACGTTTGAAACGGCTAATAAAGTAGCTAATATTAAAACACGCATATATCCCGCGAACCAGTACAAGATAAAACTCTGTCTCGATCTCTTTGAAGGAGCGGTTGATGCAGAAGCATTAAGTGAAAAGATCAACTCAGTAAAAACAGAGAGCATTACGCCGCGCATGTTCCAGTATAATATGCTGGTTACCGCGAAGAAATTACAGCGACATATTGTATTACCCGAAGGAACAGACGACCGTATATTAACGGCTGCCTCCAACCTGGCCAAAGATAAAATTGTATACCTGACGGTTCTGGGCAACCCGGATGCAATAAAAGCCAAGGTTACCCAATTGGGTTTATATTGGGATGATGAAAGAATTAAAATTATTGACCCGGAGAATAGTGAAAAGTATGGCGAGTACAGCCATACTTTATATGAGCTGCGCAAGTCCAAAGGACTGGAGCTGGCCGCTGCAGAAGATCTGATGCTCGATGTATCCTATTATGGTACCATGATGGTGTATAAAGGAGAGGCAGATGGCATGGTGTCCGGTGCAGTGAATACAACCGCACATACGATCAAGCCTGCCTTACAATTCGTAAAAACACGTCCCGGCTTTAATACGGTCTCTTCCATATTTTTTATGCTGTTGCACGACAGGGTGTTGGTGTATGGCGACTGTGCCATTGTACCCAATCCGACTGCAGAACAACTGGCGGAAATAGCCATGTCTTCTGCCGATTCGGCAAAAGCATTTGGCATTGCTACTCCCAAAGTGGCTATGCTCTCTTATTCGTCCGGTGCGTCAGGTAGCGGGGCAGAGGTAGAAAAGGTGAGAGCCGCAACGGGCATCGTGAAAGAAAAAAGGCCTGATCTGTTGGTAGAAGGTCCGATACAATATGATGCCGCAGTAGACCCGGTTGTAGGCCGGAGCAAAATGCCGAACTCACCGGTTGCAGGGCAGGCGAATGTATTGATATTCCCTGATCTGAATACAGGTAACAATACTTATAAAGCGGTACAAAGGGAAACCGGTGCGTTGGCCGTGGGGCCTATGTTGCAGGGGTTAAACAAACCGATCAATGATTTAAGTCGTGGCGCTACCGTCGATGATATTTACAACACCGTAGTGATCACTGCTATACAATCGGGGCAATAACTAATAAATACATAAAAGATTTTTAATGGAAATATTGGTAATCAATGCCGGCAGCTCGTCTTTAAAGTATCAGCTTATTAATGTGGAGACCGGCGGTGTAGTGGCTAAGGGATTGGCAGAACGTATAGGAATGGATGGCAGTAATATCAATCATTCCTGGACGAAAGACGGTAATGAATTCAAAAAGAATGTGACTGTTGAACTGCCAGATCATACTGTTGCTTTTAATGTGATATCCACTCTGCTGGTTGACCAGGAAACGGGTGTAATACCGCAAAGGGAAGATATCAAAGCGATTGGACACAGGGTGGTGCACGGTGGCGAGCATTATACACAAACCCAGATTGTGACCGGCGAGGTAAAGAAAGCTATTGAAGAGCTGATACCTTTGGCACCCTTACATAATCCCGCGAATCTTACAGGTATTAACGCTGCAGAAAAAGCATTTCCCAACGCCACACAGGTGGCAGTATTTGATACCGCTTTTCATCATACCATTCCGGATAAAGCTTTTCGCTATGCTATACCCGAAAAATTTTACAGGGAAGACAGGATCCGTGCCTATGGCTTTCATGGAACCAGCCATAAATATGTGTACGGGCAGGCTTCAAAATATTTGAATAAAAGGGATCTGAAAGCTATTACCATACACCTGGGTAATGGCGCCAGCATGTGTGCTATTAATGATAAGGGCCAGAGCGTGGAAACCAGTATGGGCTTCGGTCCGCTGTCGGGACTGATCATGGGCACCCGGAGCGGTGATATCGATCCCTCGATCATTTTTCACATGACCGAGGAAATGAATATGTCTTTAGAGGATATAAAAAATACCCTCAACAAACAAAGCGGCATGCTGGGTATTGCGGGTAGCAACGATGCAAGGGATGTAAGTAAGCTGTACCATGAAAGAGACAAACATGCCATTCTTTGTTATGAGATGTATACCCACCGCATCAAAAAATATATAGGGGCTTATACGGCTATCTTAAACGGTGTGGATACTATTATTTTCACTGCAGGTAT
>JBQGCI010000630.1:0-3547 GCA_052038405.1 Acinetobacter pittii | reverse complement strand
AGCATGCTGCTGCATACGCTCATTTTTGCTTTTACATTTATACTGCCGTTTGGCTTAAGCGATCATTTAGTCGTACCCGAAATACTCTTATCTATTGCGTTGCCGGTAATGTTTATTGCTATAGAGAAGACGGCCATTATCATGCAGGACCCTTTTGAAAATACACCGGTAGACACACCCATGACCGCATTGGCAACAACAATTGAGATCAATATTAAGCAGATGGTGGGAGACCCCAACCTGCCCGTTAGGGAAGAAAGCAATACTTATTACCAGATGTAATGCAGGCTATTGCTTTCCCCTGCTCGATCTTTCCGCAACGAGTATGACAATAAAGCCTGCGGTATAAGCTAATAGATCTTCCCAGGCAAAGGAGGTGCCCATAACGGTCCGGGCAAGTTTTGAATGCCCCAGGCCTAATCGGTCTACGATGTTGCAATATTGCAGTGTTTCGATAATAAAGGAAAAAATCAATACGCCAATTGCTACCGGTGTAACGGGTAGTTGTATAAAGGATTTTGCAAAACAATAAAGCAGTATTACCACCAACACATCACCGATATAAGGACGTACAAAATTGTCGTGTACATAAAGTGCGATCAGCACTTCTACAACAAACAATAGGATGAAAAGGAGAAAATAATTCTTTCTGAATGTTAACATAATATACACTTTAGTCAGGTAGTTTTAAAATGCAAAATAAGCGCTCATTTACCATTGATATAGTTCCGGCCAAGCCTGTACCGGTCTTTGAATAGCTGCTTATGCCTGCGCTTTCATATCCGTATATGGATTTGTTATTTTGAATAAATTTGTCGCCTTGCTTTTCCCGGGTTAGTTCATAAGTGAGTGAGTTGTTGTTGTCATATGGTTTAAAGTGGCTAATGCTTTTGAGTTACGGTCATTATACGGGTATTCCATCTTCCGTTCAAGTGTAGATCAATCTTTGTATCGACTTTCAGTTCGTACGCGGCCTTTGTTAACAAATTTTAAGCTGTGATATATTATTTTAATGGTGCGATCAGTTTCTTATCGGCTTACCGGTTTTGATAACACTTTGCAGGCGTTCCAATGTTTTTCTTTCACCGCAAAGCGATAGGAAGGCTTCCCGCTCCAGGTTCAACAGATATTGCTCATTTACCAGGGCAGGCTCGCTCAGGTCGCCCCCGCACATTACATAAGCCAGTTTTCGGGCTACTTTGGCATCATGCGCCGTTGCATATTGTCCCTGTTCCATAGCATGTATGCCTGCCAGCAGCGCTCCCAATGCACTACGGCCTAAAACCTTAATGTCTGTGCGCTGTACAGGCATGGTATAACCGGTATCATATAAGTCGATAACACTACGCTTTGCTTCGGCAATCCGCCTGTCCTGGTTCATTACCACTTCATCCAGTCCTTTCCGGTACATGCCCAGGTTGAAAGCTTCATAGGCGGAAGTGGCTACTTTAGCTGTAGCAATGGTTAGAAACCTGTTTTGCAAAGTGATGTTTTCAGGTTCTCCTGCATGCATCTCATCTGCGGCCCGCAGCGCGAATTCTTTTGATCCGCCGCCTCCGGGGATAACTCCTACACCCAACTCCACCAAACCTGTATAGGTTTCAGCAGCAGCACATATCTTGTCGCTGTGTAAACTTAATTCACAACCGCCTCCCAGGGCCAGGCCATGAGGCGCCACCACTACCGGTACGCCCGAATAACGCACCCGCATCATGGCATTTTGAAAAGCACGTATTGCAAAGTCAAGTTCATCATATTCCTGCTCTACAGCCAGCATAAAGATCATCCCTATATTGGCACCTGCCGAAAAATTAGCGCCATCATTGGCTATCACCAACCCTTTGAAGTCTTTCTCGGCCTTTTCTATGGCCGTTTGTATACCGCTTAATACATCGCCGCCAATCGTTCCCATTTTGGTGTTCCATTGCAGGGCTAATACTTCGTCGCCTATATCATAGAGCTTACAACTGCTGTTTTTCCAGACTATTTTGTCACTATAGTTTTTGAGAATAATAAACGCCTCCCCACCTGGAACTGGCAAATATGTTTGGGAAGTTATATCATAAAACAATGTCTTGCCATGGTCTATTTTATAAAAAGATTGATGCCCTGCCGCGATCATTTCTTCTACCCATGTGGCAACACTATGCCCTGAAGCTTTTATAGCTTCGGTAGTTTTGACCAGGCCCAGTAGATCCCAGGTTTCAAAAGCGCCTATTTCCCAGCCAAAGCCCGCTTTCATAGCGTCATCCAGGCGGTAGAGCTCCTCACTTATTTCAGGAATACGGTGGCTGATATAGGAGAACAATCCATAATGAAACTGTCGTAAAAAATCCGAAGCCTTGTCTTTGCCGGCAAGCAACATCCTGATCCGGCTGGCCAAATCCTCAACAGGTTTAGCCGCTTCTACCGATGAAAACTTGGGTTTTACCCTCGGCTTATATGCAAAGTCTTTTAAATCCAGCGTCAGGATTTCGGAGCCTTTATCTGTTTTTACTTTTTTAAAGAAGCCTTGTCCTGTTTTATCTCCCAGCCAGTTGTTGGCTGTTATCTTATTTAACCATTCGGGAATTTTGAAAGTTTGCTTTGCTTCATCACCGGGACAATTATCATAAACACCGTTGGCTACTTTTATTAATGTGTCGATGCCCACCACATCAGCAGTTCTGAACGTGGCCGACTTGGGACGCCCTATAATTGGGCCTGTCAGCGCTTCCACCTCGTCAATACTGAGATCCAGTTTATCTATCAGCGAGAAGATCGACATGATGCTGTAAACGCCTATGCGGTTGGCAATAAAAGCCGGCGTGTCTTTACAAAGCACCGTGGTTTTGCCCAGTATCAGGTCGCCGTATTCCATCAAAAAATTGACGATCTCGCTCCCGGTTTCCCGGGTAGGAATAATTTCCAGCAGGCGTAAATAACGGGGTGGATTGAAAAAATGGGTGCCACAGAAATGTTTTTTAAATTCTTCGCTTCGGCCTTCCGCCATCAGGTGTATAGGAATGCCCGATGTGTTACTGGTGATCAAACTGCCCGGCTTACGAAACTGTTCTACTTTATCAAAAAGCTGCCGCTTAATATCCAGCCGCTCTACCACCACCTCTATAATCCAATCGCAGCTATGGATATCTTTTAAATGATCATCAAAATTTCCTGTGGTAATTCTCTTTACGATATCGGGGGTGTAAAGCGGGGAAGGATTACTTTTTGCAGCTGCTGTCAGCGCATCATTTACTATTTGATTCCGGTTGTTCCCTTCTGCCGCTACATCCAGCAACAATACCGGAACACCCGCACCGGCAAAATGACAGGCTATTCGCGATCCCATTACGCCGCTACCTAATACAGCCACTTTTTTAATGATCCGTTTCATGATATCCGGGTTTATAAACCGATGCCCTGGTTTGCCGAATGGCGCCCGTTCTTGCAATTAATCCCAACAGGCCATTCAACTTGCAGTTATAAGCAACCGGTTTGTTTGAATTTAGTTAGTTAAACAACTATTACTATGAAGGTAAGCATTTAGAATAGAAATTTTATTTTG
>JBQGCI010000629.1:0-4417 GCA_052038405.1 Acinetobacter pittii | reverse complement strand
CAATTACTCGGTCAGCATAACCTTGAGGACTCTTTGAAAAACTATTTCGGGAAATGGCCTGTAACAACGGTGGCTGAAGGTGGCCGTATAGACGCCATACGGCAACTGGATGATACTACGGTCTTATGTGCAGCCCGGGGTCAACATAAGGGTAAACTATTTATTAGTTTTAACAGAGGACTTAACTGGAAATTGCTATCACAACCCGTTAATGCCGACATTACCTGTATCGCCGAAACAGGTAATAAAAAAGAGTTTTATATACTAACAGGCACTGCCGAAGTATGGGGTACCCAGGACGGCGGACTGACCTGGAAAAAGCTAAAGACCTTGCTGGATAAAAATAAAAACAGGGAACGCTACGCCGCTGCTTATGCGATCATGTACACAGACCACGGCTCGTTGCTGGTAACTGATACCGACTCAGACGGGGGGCATATTTATCGATCAACCGACAAAGGATTGACCTGGAGTGATATAGGAGCCGTATCGCAAAACGCATTATACCGGCTCGAACGTACCGGCAACGGTATCATTGTAAATGGCTGGCAGGGCATCGTATACAAGAGCATTGATGACGGCGTAACCTGGAATAAAATGCAAAAGCTTTCTACAGCAGCATTATTCGCTACCGACTACCTGGGCATGAGCGTATTGCTGCAGGCTGATCAGTCAGGCACGTTGTATCGCAGCCGGAACCTCGGATATGAATGGGATTCCCTGGCGCATTTAAATGGCGCGGCTGACGACTTCGTCAATATTGGCTATGGCGCAGCCTATTACAGTACTTATACGGATCAGAAACAAGTATACCTCACTACCAACTATGGTACATCCTGGATAGCACTGGGAGCAGTGCCTACCATCAAAGAAGACTGGCTGGATCACGGGATAAGAATGGAAACAAAAGATTCGATCATTACTTTGTCTGGTACCACCAAAGGATTTTTATTGCGTACAGCTTTCCATAAGCAGGAGTTGGCAGCAAAGCTGGATCAATGGAATAGGTCAATTAAAAACATCCCTGCGACCGATGTAACCAATATTCCCTCTACCGCCATTACAGGCCAATTGATTGATGTAAAAGCCCTGAATGAGCCGGAAGATATCGTGTTATATAAAGGTCATGCGTTTATCCCCTGCAGAGACGGCAACAATGTAGCAATTATAGACTATCGGAACCCGGCAAAGCCATTTATCGCCTGTAATCTCAAGGATAAAGATATACTGGATGCCTTTAGCGTAGCTATCGAAGGCGGGCACCTGTTTGTTCTTTCAATGACGAACACCACGGTTTCGGTATACAATATTTCCGTTCCCTCCCGTCCCCGGAAGGTCAGCGCACTAAAAGTGGGAAATGAAGGCAGCTATCTTCATACCTACCGGTCCAACTACACGAGATTGCGCAAGATCATTATACAAGACGGATATGCTTATATAACACATAGCTCCGAAAGTAAAGTCTACATCCTGGACGTTAAAAATCCCGCAAAGCCTCAGATTATAAGTAGCTTTCATACAGGGGATGGCGCTTTTGCGGCCCTCGCTCAAAACAATGTACTATATCTTGCCGGTTACGGCCCTGGATCATCTGTCATTACAGTTGATGTGAAAGACAAGCAACATCCGGTAATCATGTCGCGTGTTTACGACTCGGTGCAACTGAAAGGAACCTGCTCATTAGCCATCGCCGGGAAAAACCTGTATGCTACAGCTTATGATGCAGGAACCGTACTAAGCCTGGACATTACCAATCCGCTGCAGCCCAAACCTGTAATGTATATAAGTCATAATAGCATGCAGGGTCCGGGAAGAATCGCTTTTTCAGGAACTAATGCCTATGTGCTCAATTCTGTAAATAATAGCGTAGGAGTTGTTCATACAAGTGGAGACGGCAGCATGCAGATTACAACTTTCTTACAACATCCCTTATTGAAAAGAGTGTATGGAATAGCGATTGACAAAAATCAGCTCCTGCTTGCAGGCAGGGAAGCTAAAAGCTTCCTGATCATTGATACCAATAAGCTCTGATCTTCTTTTGTAATGCCGAATACGAGCTTAAAGGCTCATTTCTCTGACAGATGTAACTGGTAAACCCGCCTTTTAAAAGGAGGATTTACCAAACCAAGCGTAATTTCGGTGAATCAGCAGTTTGCTGAATATCATACATGCTGACTTTACCGGGAGAAAATACAAGTAGCAAATCATGACCAGTGTCATACCTCCAACAGGATAAGATCACCTTTCATACAGTTGCACAGCTTTAATTTTAAGGAAAGAATTTAAACGAAAAAACTATGCAAAATAATCCGATGGAACTATTTATGAAGGAGGCCCCGGCGGTTGCCAAAGCTTTTGATGGATTGATACAGTCGCTGATCGCATCTGAAGGACTCGATCCCAAGACCAAGCAACTGATCTATATAGCGATGAAAACAGCTATGGGTGATGACACGGCTGTGAAATTCCATGTGCCAATGGCCAAACAACTGGGGGCCACCAAACCAGAGATCGTTGAAGCCATTTTACTGAGCCTGACAGTTTCGGGGATCAGCGGCGTAATAGCCTGCCTGCCTGCTGCTGTAAAGATTTTTGAAAACCAGGAATAACCAGGCGCTGAACTGAAATACTGCAGGCGAAACAACAACCTGTCAGGCTGATTCATACTTTGAGCCGGTAAACTTTACGCTATCATCCAATATTTAAGTGAGCCAACCATTATCTTTCCCGTGCGGAATGAAGTTAAATGGATTTGAACAGTACGCCTGTGTAGCTGCTTTTGTGCATCTCATCAGCCGATCCGGTTTTGATGGGACAAAGAAGCAAGAAAGCAGAGACCGGGAATTAATGAGCAAGGCAGGTGCTTTCTTACGCGGTACATGCTGGTATTTTAAAGACAGTTGAAAAATACTTTTGCTTAACAGCCCCGATAGTAGTTAATGTACCTAAAATTAACTCTTTATAACAATGATGCAAACATTTCGGCTGCTTTGTGCGCTAACCCTGTTGTGTTTTAGTTACAACGTGAATGGCCAGACAACTGAAACTTTGAGTCCAGGACCGCCAACACCAGGTCCTACACAAGTGACGGCTTAACTTTTAATTTATCTGCAGCCGGTAATAATTTATCCATCGTTGATCTTCCAGGTTTAGGCTATAATAGCTCTGGTCATTTTATAGAGTTTACGGACAATCCACAGAACACAACCTACGGCGGAACGGGTATTATTTCTACAGTTGGCGGAACCTTTAAAGTAAATAATTTTTGGTTCTATGTTAGCGGCGATGACAATCAAAGCCCGGGAGGTCCCCACCCGCTTCAAAAGCGGGGCATTGAAAGATACCTAAGTAAGAGTGGGACAGCCATCCAGGCAGCCAGAAACACCGCCAACCCAATAATACTGGGTGGGCCATAAGGGATGGACCGGCAACGATGTGGATAAGAAGGATGAAACGAATAAGTATTCAATAAAATGCGAAGGCTGCTCACACAGCTACCTGTAGCGCCGGCCGATCATCGAATGCGAAAGGGAACGCAGCCCCCCACTTTCACCAAAAGTACACGCTTCTGCAGGAGCCAAGTGCGAAAAACAATAGCTGAAAACGGAATAGCGTTTGACAGCAACATCAACCCTCCTGGCATTTCTTGTCACACCAGGTTTTAATTTCAATGGTACCATCGGGGTGCCTGATCTTTTTCTTCATCACACACGCTGGTTTACAATTTGAAAGATCGCTCGCCGAAAATATAACCTTGTCTGTAGACAGCTTTATCTCCTCATCGTTCGGGAACAGATCATACTTAAACAGCAGTTCATTGAGCTCCTGGCGAAATGTAGCGAGTTGTTTTTTGGTGCTTAGCTTGTGCTTTGCCATATATCAGGATTTAATAAGCGATAACAGTAGCCGAATCTGTAATCATCCGACCGGCCTCGTCTGCCGGGACAGTAGCGATCAGTTTCACCCTGCCGGTATACGGGTTGGAGGTAGGTATGGAAAAATAGTTCAAACAATTTCCTGCAGCGTCTGTCATGGCATTGTAGTTCCTGAATCTGCCAACCGGTTGGCCGGTGCTATCAAGAGCCGACAGCGTAGCGGCCTGGTAGGATGTGGGATTGCCCTTACCCGGGGACCTGCTGATTTTAATCGTTACAGTGAGCTCACCGGTATTGCTCACCTGGTAATTGAGCTTATCCACCTGTACCTTTACCTGATCGGGGTAGGCATTGGTGAAATGGACGGTGTCCGTTTTACTATAGTTCTTTATCGCGGCCGTCACATATGCTACCCCCGCTTCATTCGTGCTGACCAGGTTTACTGAAGCGATCTTGTGTAAGGAACCATTGATCATTACATTTTGAGCGGACACAGTTGTGGTATTTTTGGCGGCTACCTCAAAAGTCCCCTTTGTTGTTGT
>JBQGCI010000628.1:0-2305 GCA_052038405.1 Acinetobacter pittii | reverse complement strand
TAATGGCAGGTAAGCGGAAATATCTTTCCCGGCGTAAGATCGGGCTTGCAGTATCATCATACAAAACTCCAGTACCGTATCCCACTCGTATTCCAGCCAGGCATTGTATTCCACGCCCGGATCGAAGCCTGCAGGGCGTTTCCATCCATATTCAGTAGGATTCGGAAGGCCAAAGTTTTCTATTTGCTCGTTAAAGTTAGCGCCTGAATGACCCCAATAGGTTTTGGTACGCAGTTCAGCAGTAGGTAATACCCGGTTATAGAAATCAAATTGAGGTGTCATCATATCAATATCACCAGTTCTGAGCATGGGCCAATACACCAGTCGTTGGTTTTGAGCAGTAAAAGTGCCACCGCCCCAGTTCCGGTGGTCAGGTGTGCCTTTTATGGAAGTGTCGGTTAATACAGGATCTACGGTAAATAAGCCCCCGTTAAACTTTGTAGGATACTTTCCATAGGCATTACAACCCAACATATAAAGGAACAACTGGTAATTACGTCCCAGTTGCCAGGCCTCACCACCTGCTTTTGCAGGATCGATAATGACAAAACTTCTCTTCCAGTAATCGTTCCACCAGGCGATCGTTTTAGCTGGATTCGCTTTATAGCTATTGGCAATTCCTTTGAGTTGCCTGTCCCATTGCTCAATGGTACCTACCTGGCTATTGTGCAAAAAGATCTGCAGCGATTGTTTTTTGGCAGGCCGCTTGCTGACAAGGCTCCAGCTTTTAAATTTCGTATTGAGATACTGTCCATCGCCGTTATGACCTTTGATAAAATGATGCCCTCTCAGTAACCCTCCGCTTGTTAAACCTTCGAGCGGGTTCACTAACCGGCTTTTCAGGGAATCTAAACCCTGTTGCTTTACCGTGGCATCGAATACGGTAGGAGATATATTTCGATGCGAGAAGACAACTTCGTTCTGGCTGAACCCGATATTATCCTGTCTGGTAATAACAGGTACATGTGAAGCCCATTTCCAGGAGTTGGCGTTGTTTTCTTTCCTTTGCTGAGGTCGATCAGAGAAACGCCAGTTTTCATAAACGGCTTCAGCCTTAACAGGCCTGTTGGTTGATATATCAATATTAATAACAGGACTAAATACATCCACCCATACGCGAAGCGAAGCACGTAAATTGTGATGGCCCGATTGTATATCCACGTAGCCATTTTCAACAACCAGCTCCTGTTTAAAATCGTCTTTATCAAATGGGTTGGGTGAAAGTTTCAGTCTTAACCTACCACTTTTTAAAAAGGCATTATTTTCATCGAAACTGCCGCTTTGGGAAAAGTAAAGGAGCAATTCATTCTCCTCCACCCAAACATTACAACCAATATCCCCACCGCCTACGGGCATCGATTCCCCCGCATTTTTACTCTGGCTCAGCCAGCTGATATTGTAGGCACTTAATTGGGGGGGCTGCGCCGCTAAACGGGTTGTGCAGCAATACAGTATCCATAAAAGCAAATACGGGTATCTGTTCCTCATGCGTCTTTACTGTTTAATTTCCACCTTTATTTCCCAGTCATCTGTTCTGAAAGAGGAAGCGGGAAACCCTGCTGTATTAAACAGCTCTCCTGTGGAATCGTCTTTAAAAGCATAGCGAACGGCAACAGGATGCTTCACCTCTTTGGCATTTACTTCCACGCCGCCGTTTACGAGCTGTGCAGTAGCCGGGTAAAACTCCTGATCTGCACCTGCTATCTCAAATTGCGTCAGAGGCTTGCCATAGGAGGTAAGGCCAAGCGGGGCATTTTTAAACTTTACAATAGCTTTACCATCCTTAACTGTCATCGATTCATACAACGGGCCCTCGCAGGCGAAGCCCTTGTGTTGGTAGGTTTTGGCCAGTGCCTGAAGTGCAAGCCTTTTGCCGATCTCCTGCTTTTCGCGGGGATGTATAAATGCTGCATCTCCAATGTCCATAGTTACAGCCATACCACTATTCGGTATTCGGTCTAAAGCCTTACGCTGTGCCTCCCTCAGCAATGCCGAATTCAATAAAGTGTCTCCTTTTTTCTTGCCGCTATTGTAATCAAACGGAGCGATCTGTACATAATAAAAAGGCAGGTCGCCCTGATTAAACTGCTTTCTCAGCATTTCTACAAAATGTGGAAATAAACGCTCATATTGCTCCGGGCGATCAGCGTTCGATTCACCCTGGTACCATATAAAGCCCTTCACACCGTAGCCTAACAGCGGGTGCATCATACCATTATATACTACGGTAGCAATTTTATTGTTTAAGCGCGAGGGATCGTTGGGGTCGGGTAGCGGGAAATTATAGTCGCTCAGCGATGCTGCA
>JBQGCI010000627.1:0-21499 GCA_052038405.1 Acinetobacter pittii | reverse complement strand
ATCAATATCCGGGAAATCTTTTATTGCCTGCACAGCCATACCCGGGTTGGGCTTCCTGCCAAAAGATCGGTTATCAATATCAGTGCAGAAATAGATCTTTTCAACTACTCCGCCGGCTTCCTGAATTCCCATCAGCATTTTTCGATTCATTGCTATCAGGTCATCGTATTGAATAATACCCCTGCCTACACCGCGCTGATTGGTTACCACAACAATGCGGCCAAATAGGTTGGTCAGTTTTTTAAAAAGCCCTGGTACCCCGTCTGTAAATCGGAACTCCTCGGGCGTAGTAATATATCCTCCCGGGTTGTCGTGATTGATTACGCCGTCCCTGTCCAGGAACAAGGTCCAGCTCTTATCAATGGCTGAAAGGTTCAACTGAGGCTTCCTGAGTTCCGATTGAGCCCGGTTATAGTCTTCAGGGATGCCGATGTCGATAAAATACGCGTCCCTGCTCCATCCGGAAAAAGTGGCTGCTTCGACAAATTTTTCCAGGTAATCTTTTTCGAATGAAAATTTAAGCGGAAAATTCCTCGAAAGGAAAGCGTGCTTATTGATGAGGTATAGCCCGGCATTGATCAGTCCCCATTCATAGTACTGTTTTTCTTTAAAAGAAGTTATGGTGTGCTGCTCATTCAGTTCAACGACGCCATAGCGCTCAAATTGTTGCATGGGTTTTAAGGCCAGCGTACACTCAGCCTGCCTGTTAATATGCTGATCCAGCATAATCCGTGCATCAAACTTGAATAGTGTGTCGCCGTTGGCAACAAATACATGGTCTGTCTCAGCTTTCCGGAGCGCCAGTTGTATGGCTCCCCCGGTTCCCAGCGGTTCCTCTTCTATGACGTAGTCATAAAGGAGCGTAGGAAATTCCTGTTGCAGCCAATCCAGGATCACCTCATGCATATAGCCCAGACTGAAAATCATTTTTTCGATACCCTGCATGCGGAGATAATTCACCACATAAAATAAAAAAGGCTGCCCGGCAACGGGTGCCATGCATTTAGGCAGATCGGGAACCGCAGACCGAAGCCGGGTGCCGAGGCCGCCAGCTAAAATAATGGCCTCCTGAATGGGCTCGGATGAAGTCACATTTCGATTAATATCTGCTGACACGATTGCTAGTTTAATGCGTTAATTCCAGATCGATTGTACTCCGGATACTTCCAGGTTTCTGACTTCTATATCCGTTCCCCAAAAATGAAGCCCTTCCTTATTATCTTTTACATTTCTACGTTCCATAGAGTAGGAGTAGGCGCCGCCGTCAATAAAGACTTCAATGGAGGTTCTGTCAATATAGATGTCTGCCGATATCTCCATACTGGTCATATCTTCGGGGGAGTAAAAGACGCCGTTTACCAGGTTGTTATTCATATCATAATCGAGTATCCGCTGGCCAAACAGGCTCAGACCGGCACTGGTGGCATGCGACAACCGAATGGTGGTTTTAATGCGCAGACGATCTTTGTCGTTATAAGTTTTTAAATGGTCGCTGGCCTGTTGAGCGCTCATATTAGTCCATTTATTTTGCGGTGTAAAAAGCTGATTATACTCTTTGACAGGATTGCTGAAAAGCCTTACACCGTTTTTTGTGGTTTTTAAAGTGAGTTCAGTAGGCATCAACATCTGGCCATTGAAAGGCATACCCGGATGAGAGATACGTCCCCAGCCGATTTGAATGCGTCTGCCATCAGTATCAGGCATATTGGTAATGGTTTGAGCGGCATAAATGGATCCCGTTGAAAAATAATGTTTGCCTGATTCAGGGGTGAACTTTTTACCATCAAAACTCCCGATCATATAAGAATTGGACGCGCCTAACATGACCCATTTCTTTTGCCCCGACTTATTGTCAACCGGTAGCTCGAAAAGATCAGGGCATTCCCAAAAACCAGTCGTATGGCTTTGGTAGGTCCAATCCTTTAGATTGGTAGAAGTGTAAATAGAGTGGCCATCCCTTTCGTTTAAAACCATTACCCAGTGCTGGCCTGGTTCGTACCAGAATACCCGCGGGTCGCGCGTATCTATACTGTTCCATTTTTCTTTAGAGTCGATAACGGGGTTGCCTTTATATTTGGTCCATGTTCTGCCTTTGTCAAGACTGTAAGCAATGCACTGCGTTTGTTTTTGATCAGAGGCGGCAGTATAAGCAGCAATCATCGCCGGCTGATTCCCTTTATTGAACCCGGCGCTGTTTTTATAATCCATCACCGTTGATCCGGAAAACATGGTGCCCAGGCTGTCGGGACTCAATGCCAGCGGCAGTTCCTTCCAGTGTACCAGGTCAGTACTCACGGCATGCGCCCAATGCATGTTTTCCCACTCTTTTTCGTAAGGATTGTGTTGATAAAATAAATGATACGTTCCGTCGAAATAAATAAGACCATTCGGATCATTGATCCAGCCTCTGCGTGTTGTGAAATGAAATTGCGGGCGGTTCTGTTCCTTGTACAGAGAGTCCTGCCCGGCTATTTTATCATCCTGGTAGATCTTCTTGATGCCGGCACCGCTGCCATCATATTTTATCGTAATTTTTTGACCCCTGAGATGGGTGACATCGCAGAAAACCCAGTATTCCGGTTCCGCATCTGCCAGGCGTATCTTAAAAAAACGTTCCTGTTTGCCGCCTGTTTCAAATTGCATTATTTTTCTATCGGCTTTTTGCGATACCGGCAGGTTGAGATAAGTTTTACTAATGGTTATGGTGGTATCTGCTGCATAAGACGCAGTATGAATGACAGGCAGTAAGCCTGCCAGAAATACCGGTATAAAAATTTTTTTCATATGGGCTTGTGTTGTTAGGTGCTAAAGTAATTTACAATAAACGGTACTTAGTAATGAACAGCACTGTTCCTTATTCAGCAAAGTATTTCTCTTCCACCAGCTGGCAGATAATATGGCCTAATAACATATGGCATTCCTGTATCCTCGGCGTATCCGTAGAAGGTACATTAACCAGGTGGTCGCTCGATGCTTTCAGTAATCCGCCGCTTAGGCCGGTGAAACCAATCGTGATCATTTTTTTATCACGTGCCGTTTCAAAAGCCTGTACAATGTTTTTAGAATTTCCTGAAGTGCTCAATCCTATTAAAACATCGCCCGGCTTTCCGAGCCCCTGTATCAGGCGGGCATATATCAGGTCGAAACTGTAATCGTTGGCTACCGCAGTCAGGTAGGAGGTGTTGCAGTGTAGCGCTTCAGCAGGAAGTGCCTTACGGTCTTTATAGAAACGACCGCTGAACTCGGCAGCGAGGTGTTGCGCATCGGCCGCACTACCGCCATTGCCACAAAAATAAACGGTGTGGCCACCTTTGAATGCAGCTACAATAATATCAGTTACCTGGTTAACGGTATTGATCAGCTCGTCATTTTCAAATACCAGCTGTTTAGTGGTAATAGACGATTGTATTAATTCTTTTATCTGGTTACTCATAATTTATACACTCCAGGTTTTTAATCCGTGTTTAGTAAATTGATAATTCCTGTTAACTCCGCCAAATCGATCCAGGGTCTGCTGCACTTTGTATTTCGTGTTTCCGGGACAATAAAAGATCATAAAACCACCGCCGCCCGCACCGCTGATTTTGCCTCCTGTAGCGCCCGCATCTTTTGCTGCATCATATATATCGTCGATCAACTGGTTGTTGATGCCTGCGGCCATTCTGCGTTTTTGCTCAAAACCAATATCCAGTATATGACCTATTTCATGCAGCTGTCCTTTTAGCAGGGCTTCCTTCATCATTTGGGCCTGCTGTTTTAACTGGTGCATCGCTTCGATCGAAGTTTGCTTTTTCTCTGTTACATTTTTGCTTTGCTCTTCAATGATCCTGGCCGATTCCCGGCTGGTAGATGTATAGTATAACAGCAGGTTGTTTTCAAGTTCATCGAGGTAGCGCTGCCTGATACGAAGCGGATTAACGATTACTTTATCGCCGCTGTAAAACTCCATAAAATTAAACCCGCCAAAAGTAGCCGCATATTGATCCTGGCGGCCGCCCGCCAGCTTCAGGTCCGTTCTTTCTATTTCATAAGCGTAATGAGCAATATCGTATTCTCCCAACGGCAGTTGTAACATCTCTGTAAAAGCACCTACTATGGCAACTACCAGCGTTGAAGAAGTACCCAGTCCGGATCCTGCAGGCGCGTCTACAAAAGTGCTTAATTTAAATCCTCTTTTTTCAAAAGGATAATCCTTTTGGATACGGTTATACACACCTTTTAAAAGATCAAGATGTCCATCAACCGGTAAGGTATTGTTCCAGTCGAAAGTAGCCCTTTCATTGCGGTCAAAAGCCTCTAACGTAATTTGCTCACTGCTTAGTAACTCAATGGTAGCGTTAGCGCTCAGCGAGATGGTAGCGTTTAGAATAGCTCCACCGAATTCGTCACAGTAGGGGCTTACATCAGTACCGCCTCCTGCCAAGCCTATTCTTAAAGGCGCTTTACTTCTATATATCATTTTCCGTTTTTGATAAGTTGATCAGTCAGCAGTTCACCAGGCCTGTTGACTTTAAAGTGTGATGCCAGACCTTTATTGCAATGCGAAAATTGCATCTACAATATTTTTCCAGCTGTATTTTTCTTTTTCTGCGCGAAGATGTGGAATAAAATGGTCTTCTCCTAATTCGTAAAATTCTTTTATGGCCGCGGCTATCGATGCCGGGGCAGGCTCGCAAACCAGCCCCGATTTCCCATGAGGTACCAGCGCAGGCAGGCCCCCGACATTTGTAACAATCATCGGTTTTTCGAAATGGTATGCCAATGGCGTTACACCGCTTTGGGTAGCACTTTTATAAGGTTGCACCAGTACATCAGCAGCGCAGAGATAATACTTTACTTCGCTGTCGGCAATAAAATCTGTTTTCAGTATCAATTGGTCTCTGATGCCCAGTTCATCGATCAGTTCCTGGTAACCCTTTTCTTCTTCGTAAAACTCTCCCGCAATCAACAATCTGAAGTCGGAAATGCCTGGTTTCAGTTGCTTTATCGCCCTAAGTAAAATATCCAGACCCTTATATTTCCTGATAAATCCGAAGAACAGTATGATCTTACCCTCTTGAGGTATGCCTAAATGCTCCCTTGCGGCTTGTTGGGGTACTATGGGACCAAAATTGTCATATAAAGGATGCTGCACCATTAGTGCAGGCTGTTGGGCCGTGAAAGTTCTCAGGTCCTTTAACACTTTTTCACTCATGGTAATAAACCCGTCGCAGGCTTTTAGAAAGTACCGGGTGAAGGGTTCATCGCCAGGCCTTTTTTCGTGCGGGATCACATTGTCGGCAATACAAATGACCCGGGTATGTTTATTTTTTTTAACCTGCCTCAGAATGGTTCCCAATGCGGGGCCCATTAAAGGCAGCCAATATCGCACTACAATAATATCAGCACGCTCTTTCTTCAAACGTTGTCCTACCCGAAGCCAGTTGAGCGGGCTGATGGAGTTAACCACGCTGTAAATGGTTAAATTTTCCGGGGGCGGCTCATCAGTATATTGAGACTTTCCGGGAAAAAGGAACCCGGGATATTGCAGGCTAAAAGAATAGATAGCACAGCTGTGGCCCATTGTAATGAATTCTTTGGCCAGGCGATGGTTGAAGGTTGTCATGCCCCCTCCACGAAGCGGGTGTGCCGGACCGAGAATGATTATTGTAGCCATATCGGTAGCAAATATAGTATTTGAATGAATTACGCCGAAAAGCAGATCAGATAACAGGTATGCAAATAGGCGTGGTAATGCTGCTCCTGGTAATGCTTTCTTTTCAATCTTCCAACTTGTAATCTTATCAACTATCAATTACATTTGCGGCATGAGGCGCAGTTTAGAAGATAGCTATAGGCATAAAGGGCTTAGAAAGAAGCTCGTAGATACAGTTAGGGAAAAAGGGATATAGGATGAAAAAGTACTGGAAGCCATTAACAGTGTTCCCCGGCATTTTTTCCTCGATTCTGCGTTTTTAGATGTAGCCTACGTAGATAAGGCATTTCCAATAGGTGAAGGTCAGACGATTTCCCAGCCTTACACCGTGGCTTACCAAACCGAATTGCTGCAAATTCAAAAGAATGACAAAGTGCTGGAGATAGGCACAGGTAGCGCCTACCAGGCGGTTGTACTGGCTGCGTTGGGAGCCAAAGTATTCACGATTGAGCGCCAGAAAAAATTGTTTGATGAAAACAAACTGTTTGTTTACCTCAGGCAGTATCCCAATATTAAATTTTTCTACGGAGATGGATTCCAGGGGCTTCCTACCTATGGTCCTTTTGATAAAGTAATTGTAACGGCTGCAGCGCCTGAGATACCGCCCAGGCTTATCGACAAGATGAAAGTTGGAGGGAAAATGGTGATCCCTGTAAATAACGGAACGGCACAACAAATGCGAAGAGTTACCAGGCTGGAACAGGGAATCGAAGTAGAATATTTTGATAATTTCTCATTTGTTCCTATGTTACAAGGTAAAAATGCTTAATACCCGGCGATGAAAGGAACGCTTCGGATCTTTTTTACAGGAATGTTGGTGAGCTTTTTAGGCACGCTGCCGCTGGGCACACTCAATATAGCTGCCATGCAGATTTCAATAAATTAGTAGTTACGCAATTCGATTCTGTTCTCTTTTGGATCAATTACTGCTGAAATGATTTATGAGCGTATATCATTACTGGCAATGGATTTGGTAAGAAAGCAGGAAAAGATCTTTAAATTGCTGGAATGGCTGACGCTGTTGATCGTTATTGCATTGGCTGTTACAAGTTTTATAGCGGCGGCACATCCACATGAAAATAAAAATATCATTCTCAATAGTAACCTGCCTGCTTACCTATTAGGAATGACCATGGGGGCCGTTAATCCTATGCAGATACCTTTTTGGTTTGGCTGGAGTACCGTTCTCTTTACCAAAAAAATACTGCTGCCTAATAAACATCATTTTAATTTCTATACCCTGGGTATTGGTATCGGAACCCTGATCGGGAATAGCCTGTTTATTTTTGGTGGCCGTCTTATTGCGTCGAAAATTCAGAACAATCAATCGGTGATGAACTATGTGATTGCGGGTATTTTCGTTGTTACTGCACTCATACAAATGTGGCGTATGTTCGTTAAGAAAAAAGGGGTGGCAGATAAAATACATGATGAAGAGGAAAAAAGGGCAGATCAAATATCCCGCTAAACAAGTTGCATGTTTCAGTTTGCAGGAAATTGTGCTAGTTCCTTTTGCATTTTTATCTTCCAGCTTTTACCATTTCTTTTATCAAGGTGATTCTGTGTGAGTTTCTCGTAATACAGGTATCTCATTTTGTAAATTGGATCGATAATGCAAGTCGATATATAATAAATACCGTAGTTGGCCATAATACTATCACGGTTTCGATCATTGTTATCGGGGATGGGGAACCCATAGGACATATAGCGTATAGAGTCGGCCTGGATGTCATGCGCTGCTTGTTGTTCTAATTCTGGAAAAAGTTCCTCAGCGCACTTCTTTTTTTATTGAATGTCAAAAAGGCTAATATGCTCACACTTATTATTGCTGCGATATGTAAAGTTAACAGTGTTTTGAAGAAATTTTTTTAAAAGGATATAGACTGGAAAGTATACAACTAAACGTAAAAGCCAATAATAGCAATGCAGTGTATAAGAGTAAAAAGATTTCCATTCTACCTGTTTTAGTAAGGGAGTAACTGCGAATGGGATGGGGTAAAGAAAACTATGGCAACCGGCCATCATGGCCACCACTAATAGCAGGAAGGCCATTACGTTCCATATTTTCCATTGGGTCATACCATTTAGACGGCATCAGCAGCTTTTTCCATACTGACGACATATGATTTGATAGGCCGCTAAACCGTTTCAGTCCATTTATCCCTGTCATCAGGACTGAATTTCCAGGGGGCAAAGTTATTTTCAACGTTGCTGAACATAATATTCCATTCCTGCGGCGCATTGCTTTCTTCCATTACCAATTGTCGGCGCAATTGTAAAATAATATCCAGGGGATTAATGCTTACCGGGCATTCCTGCACGCAGGCATTACAGGTGGTGCAGGCTCTCAGTTCTTCAGTTGTTATATAGTCATGTAACAAACTTTTTCCATCATCCTTAAACTCTTTGTTTATGTTGATATTGTTTCCTACTTCTTCAGCCCGGTCGCGGGTGTCCATCATTATTTTTCGGGGTGACAGTTTTTTACCCGTCATATTGGCCGGGCAGGCAGCCGAACACCGGCCGCATTCGGTACAGGAGTAAGCATCCAGCAGGTTTTTCCAACTCAGGTCCATCACATCTTTTGCACCGAACTTAGCAGGCGGGGCAGCATCGGCGGGAGCCAGCTCTGGCTGCATCGCGTATAGCACTTCATTTTGGACAGCAGGCATGTTCTCCATTTTTCCCATGGGTTCTGACCTGTTGTAATAAGCATTGGGAAAGGCAAGGATAATATGCAGGTGCTTCGAATAAGGCAGATAGTTTAAGAAAGCAAAAATGCCGGCTATGTGCAACCACCAACAGAGTCTTTCAATAAATCCTAATGTAGCATTATTTAACGGATCCAGCCAGGGGTGCAGGAACTGTGAAATAACAAAATTCCCGGTATGAGCTGCCGCGTACGGTTCTACACCCCGGGCCTGTAAGAGCGTGTCAGCTGCATTCATTGTCAGAAACAGGCACATCAAAACAATTTCTGTAATCAAAATATAGTTGGCGTCGCTCCTGGGCCACCCGCTGAGATCTTTGCTGGTGAACCGTCTGATCCGGATAATATTCCGGCGAATCAGGAACACGGCACAAGCCATAATCACTAAAACCGCCAATATTTCAAATGTATGGATCAGGAAGGGATACCAACCACCCGGGAAGCCGGCGAACAACCGGTGCCTTCCCAGTAATCCGTCCAGCACAATTTCCAACACTTCAATATTGATAATAATAAACCCCGCGTACACGCAAAAATGCAATATGCCCACCAGGGCATTGCGAAACATCTTTTTTTGTCCAAGGGCCAGCAGCAACACATTATTCCATCGCTGTGCCGGATCACCGGTAATTTCTTCTTTGCGGCCAAGATTGATGTTGCGTCGAATCTGTAATGCTTTTCTTGAAAAAAGAAACAAGGCAACTCCTAAAAGTAACGCGAATAAAACTTGCTGTATTATTTCCATGGCAGATCTATTAGTTATCGATTCATTCCACTTTTCACATAGAAAGCCTCCAGGCGACTTTTCGGGAGGTATGGAAGTATGTCATCACAACCTGCATTAACTGCTTTTTCTGATGAAATAAGAATGTTTAAACAACTTTAATGCTAATTTACGCCATGTTGATGAGTATTTATATTTTTGTTGACGAAGATTAAGAGCGCCTTCCATCGTAATGGAATATTAAGGCCTTTTGTTTGAGTATTTAAAATGGAAAAATGACAAAGGAAAAAAGATATATTTTACAGAGCGATATTATAGAAAAGAAATTAAACCGCCTGGCGCTGGAGATTATTGAAAATAATATCGAAGAAAAAGATCTGGTGTTTGCAGGTATAGAAGAGAAAGGGCTTTTGCTGGCAAAAAAACTGCAAAAGATTATCAAGGAATTTGCCGACGTAAAAGTTGAATTGCTGACTATAAAATTTGACAAGGCAAACCCGCGGGAAATTGAGCTGAGTACCCAAGACGGTTTTGATGGCAAAGTGATTATCATCATGGATGATGTAACCAATAGCGGAAAGACTTTATTATATGCGATCAAACCTTTTTTAGAATTTCATCCCAAAAAAATACAAACCCTGGTATTGGTTGAGCGTTCTCATACACAGTTTCCTATTAGTGCCAACTACAAGGGGGTGTCGCTGGCTACCACCTTACAGGAGCATATCATTGTGGAGGCTACTGGTGATGACATTACCGGCGCTTATTTAGCCTGAGTGCTAAAATAAAACAGCCTGCACCAAAATGTGCAGGCTGTAAAAATATATTCCGGGTATTTATTGGTCGATAGACCCCATCACCTTTTTCATAAAGCCGTTCAAAGCATCCTTCTCTGTTGCTCCTGCCGCTACCATTTCATGTACTTCCAGGGCGCCACAGCAATTAGAGATCAGTTCACCTATAACATCCAATTCTTCTTCTTTAACAGAAGACGCTTCACTGATGCTTTCCAGCACAGCTATTGTGTTTTCTATTTGCTCTGCAGAGCAGTTCCTTTGTATCTGTCTAATTACTGGTAACTTCATGAATCAGGTTTTTTAATTGATCTTCTTTATTGGTTTGTACCTGGTTTACCAACGCGCCATTGTTAAAGCCTGCAAACGTAGGCAGGTTATTAACGGCTGCCAGCTTCCGGCTTAAAGGAAACTTTTCAGCGTCGGCGATCACGAATACGGTTGATTCATTTTCACCCGACAGCCTCTTAAATTTCGGTTTCATTAAACGGCAATTCCCGCACCAGCCGGCAGAATATTGTACCACCACTTTGGGGTGTTGCGCTACAATTTCTTCCAGGTTATCCTGTTCCAGTTCTATTAACATAATCTTTTTTTAGTTTCTTGAAAAATATTCGGTAACGCCTTCATTAGTTGCTTTCATGGCTGCTTCGCCTTCTTCCCAATTGGCAGGACAAACCTCGCCATATTGCTCTACGTGTATTTGGGCATCCAGCAGGCGCAGATATTCGTCTATATTGCGGCCCAACGGTAAATCGTTGATAGATTCGTGACGCACGATACCTTCTTTGTCAATCAGGAAAGTACCACGGAAAGCCACCGGTGCACCGCTGAAAGACCACTGTCTGGTATCGCTATTAAAGGAATACTCCCCGGCTAATACGCCATAGTTCATTGCAATGGTTTTAGCAGCGTCTGCTATGATAGGGTAGGTTACACCTTCAATGCCCCCGTTTTCTTTGGCTGTGGTTAACCAGGCCAGGTGGGTTTCTTCTGTATCAGTTGAACAACCGATTACTACGGCATTTCTTTTCTCAAATTCAGCCAGTTTATCCTGGAAAGCATGGATTTCTGTGGGACATACAAAAGTAAAATCTTTCGGATAGAAAAACAGGATTACATGTTTTTTACCCAGGTATTGTTCTAACGAAAAGTTATCTACAATCTCTTCGCCGTTAATCACTGCGCCGGAAACAAAGTGAGGCGCTTTTTTGCCTGTTAATGCCATTGTGTAAGTTTTATAAATTAAAATCAATAATGATGTTCTCACTATGGCGGCAAATCGTTGACGGCGCAAAAGTATTTCATTCGCTGATTGTATCAAATATTTGACCTTAAAATCTCTATTGGAATTGTCAATAACGATATAGATAAAATCTATTATTTTTTACTTTTGTATAGGTTTTAACAATGAGTTATTGGTAATGTGATGGGGTGATTTAAGTCCGTGTCTTAATGCTGTACGTTCCGGAAATATCCTGCCCTGCCGGAGCGGTCGATAGTAACGGATGCTTTATAAGAATGATACGCCTGCAAAGGGGTGAGTATTACACCAAGCAGGCGATTCTCAGATAGCCGTTGAGCTCCGAGGGAGCATATAATCTCAAAATGCCTCCTTGCAAAGCTCGGCATTGGTCATGCTTCCGGCCATATTGCCGGTGTATACGGCATTAGCAACAGATCGCATGGGGGAAGCGCCATCGCCGCAGGCAAAAACGCCTGGTATCCTGGTTTTTTGAAAGCCATCTGTTTGGATATAGCCCTGCTCTGTTAGTTCACATCCCAGCTGCAACGGAATATCAGTATGCTGAACAAAAGGAATGGCTGCATATACCGCGTTAAATGCGTGGCTGCTTCCATCATCCAGAATCAGTTGCTGTACGCGGCCGTTTATATGTTGTATTGCGGTAATCCTGTTTTCGATAATGCTTATGTTCTGTTGCCGCAATTTCAGTAGCTGCTCTGTTTCAAAAGAGGCAGGCCCATTGGTGAAGACGGCTCATTGGGTGGTAAGGTTATGCACCAGGATAGACAGGTGAACGGCTCTTTCTCCATTCGCCATAATAGCTGTGGGCTGATGGTGAAATTCATAGCCGTGGCAATAGGGGCAATGAATGACGGAAATGCCCCAGCATTCAGTGAAGCCCTCAATATCTGGATGAATATCTTTTATGCCGGATGCAATAATGAGCTTAAGGGCGGTGAAGGCTTTTCCCGATTGCGTTACAATCCTGAAACCTGTTTCAAGCTCCTGGGCAGTTATCGCTGTTTCTTCAATAAACTGAACAGTCGGATACTGGAGCACCTGTTCTTTTGCAATAGCGGTTATGGCTTTTGGTGTTTCACCATCCCTGGTCAAAAAATTATGCGAATGAGGCGTTTGCCTGTTGCAGGGTAGTCCACTGTCTATTATTAAAACATGGCGAAGGGAGCGCCCCAGGGTCATAGCGGCCGATAAACCCGCATAGCTTCCCCCGATGATGATCACGTCAAAATTTTCCATACCTTTCTTTCGGGCAAAGATAGCAGGTAACTACTAAAAATGCAACACTGTTGCATAAATTAATGATTCAGTGAAGTGTTCCACTCATTCTGCGGCTGTGAAGCTTAAGTTTTCGACGAGATCGCCGGCAATCATTGCCTCCATGCCGTAGCGTGCTGCAGCTTTATCACCGGCAAGCCCGTGCAGGTATACGCCCATAATAGCGGCCTGGTGAGACGGGTAGCCTTGTGCCAGCAAACCTGTAATAATACCTGTTAGCACATCCCCGCTGCCACCGGTAGCCATACCTGCATTGCCGGTTGTGTTAAAATACCCTTTTCCGGCAGGCGTAGCAATAAAAGTTCGGTGGCCCTTTAATACGATAATGATTTTGAGGCGAACCGATTGCTCGAGCGCCATTCTTATCCTTTCAAAGTCGTTCGGCTGTTCACCAAAAAGGCGGCTGAATTCTTTAGGATGGGGTGTAATGATACTATTTCCGGGAATGTGCTTTAACCAGTCTTTGTTTTCAGACAATATGTTCAGTGCATCAGCATCCAGAACCATGGGTTGGGTATAGCTGCTTAAAGCGTATTGTAGCAGCTTCCGGGTAGCGGGGTGGGTGCCTATACCCGGCCCGATACCAATAGCCGAGTAGCCTGCCACGGGATAGCTGATACCCGTAATGAGTTCGCCATCCGGATCTGCCTGGCACATAGCCTCAGGAGCACTGGCTTGCATGATATTGACGCCTTTACCCGGAACATGAGCAGTTACCAGTCCCGTACCGCTTCGCAGGCAGGCTTTAGTGCTCAGTACGGCGGCTCCCATTTTACCATAGCTTCCCGCTATCATGAGCGCATGCCCGAAATTACCTTTATGAGCGTAGCTTTTCCGGGGCTTATAGAAAGAATCGAACAGCGCTTTGTCTGCCATTTCGTAGTTCGACGTAGCGGTTGCCAGGTATCCCGGATGTAAACCAATATCCAGGATATGAACCTGGCCGAAATAATCGGCATTGCCTGGTATCAGCAGACCTAGTTTGAAGTTCTGAAACGTTAAAGTATAATCTGCTTTCACGATATTGGCAGTGTCGGAACAGGTGTCGGTTTGCAGTCCTGAAGGCATGTCAATGGCGATCACTTTGTTAGGCTGACGATTAATAAAGCTAACGATCTCCCCGGCAAATCCGGCTATGGGTCTGTTAGTGCCCGTGCCTAATATGGCATCGATGATGACCGTTGAGGCATCAACTGGCGGGGGTGGGCTTTGAGCATCTAATTCGATAATATTGGCACCGGGAGCGGCTTTGAGTTTTTCGAGGTTGGTTGTAAAATCCCCGCTCGCTTTACCGCTCGCGTTTACGATTAACACTTTTACCGGAATACGCATTAACATCAGTAATCTCGCCATGGCCAGGCCGTCGCCGCCGTTGTTGCCCGTACCGCAAAACAGGGTAAATGAGGGGTGGGGGATATGCTCCAGTATCCAGTCGACACAGGCGGATGCTGCTCTTTCCATCAAATCAACAGAGCTTATCGGTTCTTGCTGAATGGTATATTGATCCCATTCCCGTATTTGTGAAGCATTGAGTAATTGCATGGCCGGTAGTTGAGCTTTAAAGATAAAAAAAGCGCCCCAATGCTTGTACTGTCACCTGGTTGCACTAGCTTTTTTTCTTTTTCACCGGCGCGGCCTTTTTAGGAGTAGCAGTTGTTTGCTTTTTAGTGGCCGGCTTTGCCGTCTTAGTGGTCTTCGCCGCAGGTTTGGTAGCGGGTGCTTTTATTTTGGATGTTGCTTTGGGCGTTGTGGCAATCCTGGGTTTGACTCCTGTATTGAGGCGGTTATTTTTTCTGGGAGCTGCTTTTGCAATTTTTACCGGTGGCGGCCCCTTTTTTTTCTGTTGTGCCGCTGCCGGTTGAGATGCAATATTAGGCTCCTCTTCTGCCTGTGTATCGTTTTGCATATAATCACCAAATACGTTGTAAGCCATCTTTGCAGCTTTATAAATGCTGCTGTTGTATTGGTTGCCCAGAATAATGATCACGGCTTTTTCGTCGGTTAGCCGGGCAAAAGCGGGGCTGAACCCATGCCATTTGCCATTATGATAAATAACTTTTTTGCCATTGGGCAGGCTTAACAGGCGCCAGCCTAACCCATAGTTATGTGTAGATGGCGTTTCGTTACTGAGCGGTTGATAGGCCGAGTCGAGCAGGCTTTGCCTGATGAACGCCTCATTGTATAAAGCGGCATCCCATTTCATCATATCGCGCGGGGTGCTGTAAATATTTTTATCGCCATAAGTATGATCAAATATGTCCTGGTCCCACAAAACACCCGACGGTTTGTAAGACATCATTACCCGGCCGCTATCGGTTGGGGTATACACAAACGTATGTTTCATGCCCAAAGGCTTGAAAATGGTTTCATTGAGGTATTGGGGGTAAGGAGTGCCGGTTACTTTTTCAATAATAAGAGCCAGGAGCACATAATTGGTATTACAGTAACTAAAGCGGCTGCCGGTTCTATAGCTGAGATTGGGTTTGTATTGTACCAGGAAGCTGAGAACATCGTTGTTGGAAACCATTTGTTGAGCGGGCCATTTTTCCTTATCCTCCATAACGTACAGATAGTTGGGAAGACCGCTGCGATGGCTCAACAGGTCTTTAACTGTTACGCCGGGGTACGGAAAGCCAGGGAAGTATTGGGTGAGGTCATCGGTTAAATGTACTTTTCCCTGTTGCGCTAATTTTAAAATAGCAACGCCGGTAAAGGGTTTGCTGGTTGATGCCAGGTGAAAAGAAGAGCTATCTGTAATAGGAGTAAGTTTTGCCTTCGGATCGGTGAATCCTACGTATTTCTCATAAACGATATTGCCGCCTTTGGCAACCAATATAGCCCCGTTGAAATTGCGGTTAACCAGGTGCTTGTCAAACAGCCCGTTCAGCCGGGCCTGGTATTCCGTCAGTTCTTCCTCCTTTAATGGTTCAGGGGCGGGTAACGAAAAGCTAAATGACGCAGAATCTTCCGGTGTACCGGCAGGGGCTGACGAGCCTGATTTACAGGCAACAAAAACTAAAGCCAGGCATAAGGACGCGATAAATCTTCTCAAGGTTCATTGTTTAAGCCTGCAAATGTAATTGTATCAATTTTTTAATTGGTCGATCTGAATAAATATTTAAGGATTTTAACAGGCTGTAGAAGCAAAAAGCTCCGATTTTACGGGGCTTTTGCTATCCGGAGGGTGTTATAAACCCGCGGGGCTTATCTATAAAAATAGTTTTGGATGCTGATGTATAAAAAAGTGCATCGCATCAAATGGCCTTACAAGAGGTTATACTTCCGGATTATCTTTAGCAGACTTCAATTTAAAGGAAGTTCGTAAAGAACAGGACGCCCATCATTTGTAGTGGGAAGAGAGATTCATATTTGTCCTTTAGACAGCAATGCAGGTTGTTCAAAAGGAAAGATGGTTCAATTACTTGAACAGCAGATTGCTTTTTCCTGAAAGATCAATACTTAAAAGAGCAGCCCGATGATAAAAATCCCGATTGCATAATTTTTAGCTTACTTACGTTGGTAAGTGGTATTTTACTTAATTCATACATTTGTAATAACCTATTAATTGCACAAATAAACGCGCCTGCATGAGCTTCCAGTTGATTATACCAGGTATTGAAATTGATGATTATAAAGACTATTTACCGGATCACTTTACCGGCCCGGTCTTAAAAGATGCTGTAATATATGCTATGCGGAAAAATCAGGTAGAAATTAGCGTACAGGAGCTGAAGTATGCCCATTATTCCATCAGGCATATTTACGGAAAATTAGTTCAGGATATTGAGGCGAGAGAGTGGTATCAGAATGAAGGACTTTGCGGCTGTTTTGTTTTAAAAAATACTTTTACAAAAAATATTACAGTAGATGAGACGTTGATCTTACCCCATAATCATCATAGCCTGTATTATACCCTGAGCCCTGATTGCAGGGGTAAGCTGCATACTCCCGGTGTGTTTGAAATACTGGAAATTTTTTATAGCCCCGAGTTGGTACAACAATTTATTAACTATTTTCCCAAGTTGAAAAATTTAATTGCCAGGCAAGGAAGCCAATATAGAGATGTAGTTAAAGTAACGCCACCACTTTTGCAGGAGATTTACATGCAATTATTACAGCATTCCTATGAGTCCGGTTCACAACGCCTGTATTTTGATATTAAGATAAGAGAGTTATTGTTTCATCTTTTGCATAGTTATATTGGTGAAAACGATCCGGCGGTTGAGTTTACTCCTTATGAAAAGGGAAGGATACAGGAAGCTAAAAATATTCTGGAAACCTATATCGATAAAAAACCGCCAACTATCCGCGAACTGTCGCGCATGGTGGCGTTAAATGAATTTAAGTTAAAGAAAGGTTTTCGTCAATTATTTGACGCCGGCATATTTGAGTGGATATCCACCAAGAAAATGTACCATGCCCGTAAATTAGTAGAAGAAACGCAAAAACCTTTGAAAGAAATCGCAATGATGTCTGGCTACCCGCGAATCACCAATTTTATAACGGCCTTCAGAAAGCAATTCGGCATTACACCAGGTTCTATACGAAGATCTTAATACTGATTGCAAAACTTATTTGGTTTTGTCATTGCATTTTTATGTCAACCCAGCCATAATTTAATTGAACTTCATACGATACTGGAGACGGGATCAAATAAAACCAAAGATTTTATTGCAATAAACAGGCGAAGCCGAACACCTGTATAAAAAAGTAGGCACCTTTTTACATTTTATAATAGTATAATCATGAAAAAAAATTTATTATTCTTGTTGGCCATTATGGTTATTGTTGTGGCGAGTGCATTTGCCATAAAAGGCTCGGATACAGAGATACTCGAAGTTATGGCGGCTAAAAATTTTGTTTATGACAAGTATCCCGACAACTCACCTGGCGCGGTTAACGATCCGCTGAATTACTCTCTCAGCGCCAGTAGTGGCACTGCGCCGTTGAACTGCCCTAATGGAGCGAATAGGTGCGGAGTCATTGCACAGGATGATGGTAGTGGCCGTCCCGATCTTTCACAGTCTTACATAGTCAAAACGAAGAATTAGGCTATGGGTCGCTGGTTCAACACAGTTAAACCGGCGGCCATTATTATTTATCACGTATTATTAGCTGCTTCACACAGTGATCTTTCTTTTCTATTAAAAGACCGTATGTCTTCAGCTGTCGGTTAATATTTCCGATATCTGATAAATCACCAAGCAGGGTTATATTTACCGTTCCACTATAATCGATTGCGTTAATGACAGGACAATTGTATTTAGATAGAGAATAGGCCAAAGCGCTTCGCAAGGTTTCTAATTTGTAATTTTTTATTATCAAAGAGTCATTTCTTTTAATATACGCTGGCTTTTCTTCTTCAGGTTTAAAGCTTAGTTTTTTGTCGATTTGGGTTAACACGAACGACTGAAGCACTTTGGTTTCCAGCTCTGCAGAGTAGGGGAAATACCGGTCAAGATCTTCCTGCACATAATGAAAAATATGGTCCTTTCGACTCAATGGTACACTTAACTCATAGCTAACGATATTCTTATCAAGCCATTCTTCGTTGGTTGTTTCAGGTATGATGAAGGAACTTTTGTCTTTAACCTCTAAAGCGATCCTATTGGCTTCGTAATAAATGCCGCCATAGAGCTTACTGTAGGCAAACTTATAATGTTCAAGAAGTGGCTGGTTGATTAGTTTCACACCTGCTGTATAATTTATGGTATCTACAAAATAGGTAATGGCACCGCTTCCATATTCTGAAATTCTTTTAAAAAAAGTTGAATAATATTTTAAATGCGGCTGCAATCTTCCGTTGCCTTCTTTAATTAAAGGCTGCATTAGATCAAAATCAGCGTATTCTCTTTTCATTCTCATGTTTAGAGGAACCTTTTTCAGAAAAGATTGTACATTGTTCTTTGTGGCGTAATGCCCATCTGTGATATACTTAACCACACCTTTATCATCAATCCAAATGTGATGCGGCACAGAGTTGTGTGGGAAGGCTGCCGTTAAAACGCTGTCTGCTACTATCACGGCGGCGTAAGAAGGTATTTTTATTTGTGGATGTTTACTATAGAATGTTGTTACCTCTGATTTTGAATTATTCGTCACCATCAGAATATTTAGTCTTTCTCCGAATTCTTTTTGCAAACTGTCCATATAAGGCATGGCCCGCAAACATGAAGTGCAGTTAATGTTCCAGAAATCAATGAGTAAGAATTTTCCTTTTAGTTCTGATGTATTTTTAAACTTAGCGTTGCTTCTCCAGACTTTCTCAATGGGCAGATTAGGTATTGTATCGCCAATTTGCAAAACTTGCTGAGCCTGGGTGCTACTTATATGAAGCACAGTTAAAATGAGCAATAAATTCCTCTTCAACATAGCTGATCCGTTTTTTAGGTGAGTAAAAGGGGCGTATTTAGTATCCCTTGTTTTGAGTAAGTGCCGGATTGGCCATTATTTGGTCTTGTGGTATGGGGAATAAAGTGTCTGTAACCTGCCAGGTAGCAGGTTTTAACGCATGCAAGACAGGGTCCGCTTTCCCAGTTCTTTTTAGGTCTAACCACCGGTGTCCCCATTCTGCGAAAAACTCATGTTGTCTTTCCTTCAGTAGCAGGTTGATGCCGTTTTCAGCGGTCGAAAATATTGTATCTTTTAAGCCCGCACGTTTTCGGATGGCATTAATATCATCTAAAGCCGATGTCAACTTGCCTTGCCTTATACAAGATTCGGCATGAATAAGATATTGTTCTGCCAACCTTAATAAGATATAGTATTCTGTTATAGGTGCATTATTACCAAATACTTTATACTTTGAAGGGTAATATACCAATTTGTTTAGATAAGATCGGGTGCCGATCCAATTTGTTTTTCTTTGGTCGGAGGGTTCGAAACTGTTGAATAAAAAGTCACGTATCAGGTAAGTAGCTGCGGTATTGCCAGTTGCAGGAAGAATATAATTGCCTTCCCAGGTATTGTAAAATGGATTCACAGGTACTAGTTGCCATATCGCTTCTTTACTGGTTCTATGAAAAACAGTTGCGGGCGTTGATTCTATTTGATAGTTGCCAGATTGTATCACTTCTTCCGAAATCTGCTCGGCTAAAGGCCAATTGCCAATGTAAAGGTATACTCTCGATAAAAGTGCTTTAACAGCCCATTTAGTAGGCCTGGTTTTGTCAAAAGGCTCACGTTCATTTTGTAGATCAGTGGCCGCTTCATTCAGGTCTTTTATTATCTGCTCATATATTTTAACTGGAGCTGTACGCGGCAGCGTAGCGTTAACATGAAAATTGGAACCAAGAATCAATGGTACATCCCCAAATAAATTAACAAGATAGAAATAGCAAAATGCCCGGACGAATTTTGCTTCGCCGCTTAGGGTTACCCGGACGTTATCGGACAGGGTTTTTGATGCTGCTAACTGTTCCAGTATCAGGTTTGAGGTGTAAATGTATTTATAGGCTGGTCCCCAGAAGTGAGACGTAAGGTTGGCATGATTGGCTACTGTTATTTCATTGTTTAAGAACTCATCTTTATTAGTGGGGGTATAGTAATATAGTTCATCTGCATACAATCCGCAAAGCAGGGTTGTTGAACTGTTCATGAATTGGTTGCCGGTTCTCATCATTTCTTCGTATATCCCGGTTACGGTAGCTATTGCAGTAGCATCATTTTCAAAAGGGGTGGGGTTTACCAATTGCTTATAGGGCAGGCCTGGGTCTGCAAACTTTTTGCAAAACGTATTGGTAAACAAAAAAAATAATAGTACAAGGCAGGAATTTTTATGTGCTGTTTTCATCTCCATTATTTTATAAACTGATTTTAATACCTATAGTTATCATTTTCAGTGGTGGCAAAACTGTGAGGCCCTGGTTTTCAGGATCGGCTCCGATGTATTTGGTGAACGTCAATATATTTTGCCCCAGAATAAACAAGCGGGTTGACTTTAACTTCGAATGCTGTAGCAGAGATTTACCAACATCATATGAGGCTGAAATATTTTTTAAACGGATAAAAGAAGCATCAGTTAAAGCAGCCCCTGAATTGGCCACGTCAAAGGTGGCAGGGTAGTATGCGGGGTTTGAAAAATCCTGTGTATATCGTTCGTAAGTAGCTATGTCTTCAGGTTTTCGCCAACGATCCCCAACCGCCACAGGCTGGTTTACGGTACCGCCAATTGCATTTTGCAAACTTAAAATAGCATGCCTGCCTTTTTGCTTAACAAACTGGAATAAAAAGTCAATCTCAAAATTTTGTATACGAATCGTATTTTGAAAGCCGCCATAAAAATCGGGGTCTGTATGGCCAAGTACTGTATAATCCTCATGATTAATACTTCCATCTCCATTTAGGTCTTCAAATTCATAAATGCCCGTTTCGGTATTTACTCCCAGGTACCTCAATCCCCTCACAACATTCAATGACTGCCCCACAACATAGGTGCTGGCATAACTGGAGGTTTCGAGGCCCGGAAACTGTCTCAGTTTATTTTTTTGAAATGTGATGTTAAAATTGCTTTGCCAGCTAAAATGTTTTCCCGAAATATTTTTTGAACGCAGTTCTATTTCAGTACCCTTATTTTGTACCATTCCCGGAAAGTTCATCAATACATTCTTAAAACCGGTTTGTTCGGGCAGTGAGTAACGAATAATTTGATTATTACTTCGATTATTGAACCAGTTTACCGCAGCATAAAAGCGATCTTCAAGAAAGCCTAATTCAATGCCCGCTTCCATTTTATTATTTCGCTCCCAAACATAGGCGGGGTTATATAGCCTGGTAGGATATAATGAAGGGGTGCCGTTATATGGGTAGATAGTGGTTGTCCATGTATCTAAAAACTGGTAGTCACCAATCTGGTCATTTCCTGACATGCCATAGCTGGCTTTTAACTTTCCAAACGAAAGATTGCGATTCGCCTTGAAAAAATTTTCCTCACTGAATACCCATCCGTACCCGATGGCGCCGAAGTTGGCGAATCTTCTTTGGGGAGCGAACCGCGAAGAGCCATCCCTCCGGGCAGTGATATTGAATAAATGAA
>JBQGCI010000626.1:0-7804 GCA_052038405.1 Acinetobacter pittii | reverse complement strand
GTATTCCCTAATCCTGTAAAAGGGATTTTTGCCAGCAGCAGGAAAACCAATTTTTTTTACCGGTCGGAGGCCTATTATCTGACATTGTTATTAGAGAACGAAATGGAGAGGCTGGCGCGATAATAGAGCCGCCTGACTTCCCAATAGTGTAAAAGATGTAGCTATTATTGGTTAAACAGCTGTTTCTTCTTCTCAGACTTTTCTACTTCTATATTTTCCCGCATTTCCCTGAATTCATTCCTTTCAGACTGTGGCTCCCCGATATAAGCCAGCAGGGCTTTTTTTAAATGCCCTTTCTTTGCCTGCTTATAAGCTTCTTTGTTTTCTTTTACCAGGTTGATGATATCTTCTTTGGTGGTAATCCTGAACTTATCTTTTTCTTTAATAAACAGCATTGCATCGTCACCTTCTGCCTGGTAAAATTGCTCTACGTTTTTATTGATTTTTGACAGCCAGTATTTGTTGTCGAAGTTGATCAGCGCTTCTATGCCTGTACGTCCGTTACGGCTGAGTTGCTTTAATTGAGAAGGGGTATAGGTCAGTTCTTTACCTTCCGGGGTCTTGATTTCTACTTTTGCAAGATCATTTTTAAACTTTATGACGCCGCTCCCGGTAATATGGGTGCCATCTTTTAACTCAGCTATAAAGAAATTACCTGAGGGCACATTTTTGAACTGCCCATTGGGTGGTGCTTCGTTTCTTTCGCCATGATTTCGCATCGCTCCGCTGCCGGGCTGTCCTGCTCCCATGCCGCCCGCCTGTTGTGCATACACGGTTGACAAAGCAAAAAGGCTGACGACAAGGGGAAAAAAACGGTTCATGGAGGAATATTTACTGGATCAAAAATACTAAGCGTTGAGATCAGGAAACAAAGGAGTATGATAAAGTAATACTAAACTTTATTGTAAAAGAGGCCTGGCAACGTTTTTAATTTTATGTAAATGTACGGGTACTGCCTTAATTTCCGGAACGCTGCAGGGGATATCAAATGAAAACAGCCGGTCCTGTAAAAGAAGCCGGCTGTACTATTGTGGTAGTGTGATTATCTGGCTACGTTTACCGCTCTTTTTTCACGTATCACGGTTACTTTGATCTGGCCGGGGAAGGTCATTTCGGTCTGGATCTTCTGAGCAATTTCAAACGAAAGTTTATCGCTATCCTGGTCAGTTACTTTATCTGATTCTACTATTACACGGAGCTCACGGCCGGCTTGTATCGCATATGCTTTTTCAACGCCTGGATAGCTGGTAGCCAGGTTTTCCAGGTCTTTGATGCGTTGCAGGTATTGCTGCATGATCTCGCGACGGGCGCCCGGGCGCGCACCGCTGATGGCATCGCAGGCCTGTATAATAGGAGAGATCACATATTGCATTTCCGCTTCATCGTGGTGGGCGGCGATGGCATTTACCACTGCGGGGTTTTCGCCATATTTCTCAGCCAGTTTGGCGCCCAGCAGCGCGTGGCTCAATTCGCTTTCTTCATCGGGTACCTTACCAATGTCGTGTAATAAGCCGGCGCGTTTCGCCAGTTTGGTCATGTTCTGGTTCATGCCCAGTTCGGCCGCCATGGTAGCGCAAAGGTTGGCTGTTTCGCGGCTATGCATCAACAGGTTTTGACCGTAGGAAGAACGATAACGCATACGTCCCACCATTCTTACCAGTTCTTTATGCAGTCCGTGTATACCTAAATCGATAACCGTACGCTCACCAATTTCCATCACCTGCTCCTCAATCTGCTTACGGGTTTTTTCTACCACTTCTTCGATACGGGCGGGGTGAATACGTCCATCTGTTACCAGGCGTTGCAGGCTCAGGCGTGCAATTTCCCTGCGTAATGGATCAAAGCATGATAACAAGATAGCTTCAGGAGTATCATCAACAATGAGGTCTACACCGGTCGCTGCTTCCAGGGCGCGAATATTACGGCCCTCTCTGCCAATGATCTGACCTTTTACTTCATCGCTTTCCAGGTTGAATACCGTGATGGCATTCTCAATAGCCTGCTCTGCCGCAGTACGCTGAATGGTTTGAATAATGATTTTGCGGGCTTCCTTGTTGGCTTTTTGTTTAGCCTCATCAATAATTTCCTGCTGAAGGCCAATGGCTTGTGTATGAGCCTCATTCTTCAGGCTGTCTACCAACTGTATTTTAGCTTCATCAGCTGTAAGACCGGCAATTTTCTCCAGGCGGCGTATATGCTCTTCCTGGTGCTTCTCGAGCTCAGTACGCTTTTTATTAACTACTTCAATTTGCTTGTTCAGGTTGTCTTTAATAACATCATTATCTTTTACCTGCTTTTCGAGATTGGTTTCTTTCTGGCTTAAAGACTGTTCTTTTTGCTTAATCCGGTTTTCACTTTCTGCCAGTTTGCGGTTGCGTTCATTTACTTCTTTGTCATGAGCCGATTTCAAAGAAACAAATTTTTCTTTGGCCTGCAATTCCTTTTCCTTCCTGATAGTTTCTGCGTTTAGTTCGGCTTCTTTAACAATGGTTTGGGCTCTTAAATTGGCCTCATCGATTTTCTGTTGTGTGTTTTTAGCGAAAATAAATTTACCCGCCACGATGCCCAACACCAGGGCCACTACTGCTACAATAATTATTGTGGGTTCCATTAAAAGTCATTTGTTTTTTCTTTCGAAAAATGGTTCTGTAATTCTGAATATCAAAAAAATACCCAACCAACCGGATGGGTAGTGGGCGAAGATAAAAATAAATTTGGTATTTAAGATTGCGATTTGCTATTTGGCCTGTCAGTGGCAATAGAGCAGCTATTGAACGGCGGGCACACATGCCTTACCTGGCTTTAATTACTGAAGCTCGCTGTCGATTAACGATTCGATCTGTTCCAGCTTACCCAGCAAGTGATTTTCGTCGGCAATCGATACGTTTTTGTTCTTACTTTCTGTTACAAACCAAACTAATACCATGGATATATAATCCTGCATGTCTTTACCGGGTATTTTGGTCTTAAACTCTACAATCTTATCATTGATGATACGCACCGACTGACGAACAACCTGCTCATCTTCAGGAGACATTTGCACCCGGTAGATCCGGTCGGCTATATTGATATTGGCTGGGATCAGATTTTCTTGCATGATAACGAAATAGTAAATGGTGAATAGGGAATAGGAAACAGTGAGTAGGGAGTAGGGAATGGGCTATGAACTATGATCCATCGGCCATGAACCTATCCCTACACACTTAACAACGCAATACATTTATCGATTTCCCTGATGTACCCGTTGATCTTCTTTTCGAAAGCTTTTTTTTCTTCCGGATCCATCATAGCCTGGCTGTATTTTTTGGCATCCAGCTGATGTTGTAAAGCTTCCGCTACGTCGGCTGCTTCATTAAATTGCAGCCGTGTTTCTGCCAGGGTTTCTTTTAACGCCTGGTTTTCTTTCTTTATGGCTGCGTTTTGCTTTGCCAGTAACTGCATTTTTTCCTGTATCTGCTTTATTTTGTCTTCAAGAATCTGCGACATGAGCAAAGTTTAAAATTCAATATTCAATGCCTGCGGGCGTATCGGATGATGTTCATAATCTCCGGATTATTTCCTGATCTCGGCCTGCAGCTCTCTTTCCAGTGCCTGCATAATTTTTTTCATCCAGCCATCAATTTCACCATCGGTCAATGTTTTATCCTCATCAAGGAAAGTAAAATTGACTGCAATGGATTTTTTGCCTGGCCCCAGCTTTTCACTTTCAAACACATCAAATAATTGTATCGACTGCAATTTTTTCAGGTTCAGCTTTTTTACCTGCTCTTCCACTGCGGCATATTTCAGTTCTTTCGAAATCAATACAGCGATGTCCCTTTGTACTGCCGGAAATTTAGACAGGGGCTTAAAGTGAACCTTATCGGCCTGTGATTTTCTGAGGATCAGGTCCCAGCTGAGGTCTGCAAAAAATACCGGTTGTTTGATGTCGAATTGTTCCAGCATTTTTTTGTTTACCAATCCTACCTGGCCGATTATTTCTCTTTCAGCCAAAATAGTTAAGCCATATTGTAATGGTGCGTTCGATGCATCATCAAAACTGATCCCGCCAATGCCAGCCAGTGCCAGTACCTTCTCAACGACTCCTTTCAAGGTATAAAAATCATTGGGCTGGGCTTTGCCCTTCCATGCATCAGCCTGTTTTTTACCGGTGAGGTAGATACAGATATGCTCCGGCTCTTCAAATCCTCCTTTGTTATTAACGGCGTAAGTTTTACCATACTCAAACAAACGGAGATTTTCGTTCTTGCGGTTGAGGTTATGTGCCACAATCTCCAACCCTGTTTCCAGCATTTGCGGGCGCATAATATTTAACGCTGCGCTTAAGCTGTTCTTCATCTTCACCACACTGGCTAATTCGTCTTCACTAAAGTAGGCTTTGTTGGTGATGGAATTGGTCAATGTTTCGTTAAAACCCAGTCCCACCAGGTAATTCGCTACTTTTTCTTTCAGCACTTCAGCTGCCCTGTTTTCTTCAACTGCCGGGGTCATCGTTATTGAAGCAGGGATCGTTACATTATCAAGCCCGTCTATGCGTAATATCTCTTCCACGATGTCGGCCGGCAGGCTGATATCGGGTTTGTGATAAGGAACGGCTATCTTAAGAGAATCAATATCTTCTTTTTCAATCACAAATCCCAGGGTGGTAAGAATATTCTTTACTGCGTCAGGATGATAATTTTTGCCACTTAACTTTTTAAGATAATGGTATTTAAGTGTTACAGATGTTTTGGGCTTCTCTTCCGGATAAATATCAATGATTCCCGAAGCCACTTCCCCTCCGCAGAGTTCCAAAATAAGTTCAGTAGCGCGTTTTAGCACAGTAACAGTTGCTGAAATGTCAGTTCCTTTTTCGAAACGGGTAGCGGCATCGGTTCTTAAGCCGTGCGAGAAGGAAGTTTTGCGAATAGTGATCGCATCAAAACAGGCGCTTTCCAGGAAAATGTTTTTAGTGGCTTCTGTAACACCGCTGTTTAAGCCACCGTATACGCCGCCAATGCACATGCCGCCTTTTTCGTCACAGATCATGAGGTCGTAACTGTTCAATTTGCGCTCTTTGCCGTCGAGGGTAACAAAAGGCGTATCCTGGGGCAGGTTTTTTACGAAAATTTTTTTACCGGCAATCTGGTCGGCATCAAAAGCATGAAGTGGCTGGCCCGTTTCATGTAATATGAAATTGGTAATATCCACTATATTATTGATAGGTTTCACTCCTATCGCTTTCAATTTATCCTGCAGCCATTGCGGGCTTGCAGCAATGGTGACACGATGAATAGAAATACCACTATACCGGGGACAGGCAGCAGTATTTTCAACACTAACGTCTATAGGGTTTTTGCCTTTAAATGCAGGCAGCGCCTTTATAGCCGGCAGCCTGGGCCCTCCCTTTTTCTTATCATGATGTGCCAGGTAAGCAGAAACATCCCTGGCAACGCCCCAGTGGCTCATGGCATCCATGCGGTTGGGTGTAAGGCCAATTTCAAATATAGTATCGGTATATATATCAAATAAGTCTGCAACCGGCGTTCCGGGTTTAGAATCGGCGGGCAGCACCAATATGCCTTCGTGCGATTCACCCAGGCCAACTTCATCTTCGGCGCAAATCATACCCTGGCTTTCTTCACCGCGTATTTTGGCAGCTTTCATGGTTACCGGATCTGCATTTAGCGGATAAATGGTAGTACCGATAGGCGCTACAATTACTTTTTGGCCTACTGCTACATTTGGGGCGCCGCAAACAATTTTCAGCGGTTCGGCGGTACCTATGTTTACAGTGGTTAATTTTAGTTTATCAGCGTTCGGATGTTTTTCGCAGGTGAGTATTTCACCTGCTACCAGGCCTTTCAGGCCTCCTTTACGCGATTCATAATGTTCTACTGCTTCTACCTCCAGCCCGATAGACGTCAAAATCTGGCTCAGTCTCTCCGTTTGCACTTTTTCCGGCAGGCCCGCCTGTGAGGCAGGGAGGTACTCGCTCAGCCAATTATAAGAAATGGTCATTTAAATAACATGTTTTGCCCGAAGAACCCCTTCGGGGAGCGCAAAGATACGCAATGTTTAAAGTTTGGGTAGCAATTGGGCATCGGTTGCCTTAGAAAAGGAACTCCCCGGCCCGGGCTGGCGAGCAGGTTATAGGTAATGGGCGTCATTATTTTTTTTCAATGGATTCATAATTCTTCATAAACAATAAGGTATTGGATATTTTTTCGCTGATGATGCGAAATGGGCGCTTGAAAACGAACGCAGGTAGTAAGCGAGCGCCGGTAGTTTCAATGCCAACCGACCAGCAATATATTTTTGTTTAAGGAGCGTGCAGGAGAGCCGGGGTGCTGAGCCAACTGAAAGAATCATTGCGTTGGAAGGCAGCCGGTTGTGTTCCATGATCAGATGCAAACTGCTCAAATGTGTATAACCTGTGTTTTCGTGTAAGGAAAATGTTTGGAAATAAAGATTTTTTTCTACCCTTTTTCAGGTCTAAATTCGCCTTTTGGTTTTAACGGGTAAGTACACCTCAACTAATTAATTTAACAAATTACAAGTAGGATTGCACCCAGTGAATCGTTGGTAATAACTGATGACAGGACCTTTTATCGTTTGAATTGAACCATGGATCCCATTAATTTAAATAAGGACAGGAAGCAAAAACGCAGAACCAGTGCCGGTAGTGCAACCGATGTCGGCACGCTGGTATATGGCAAAGTACCACCTCAGGCGCGCGAACTGGAAGAGGCTGTTTTAGGTGCTATTATGCTGGAGAAGGGCGCTTTTGACGCGGTAATTGAGACGATACGCAACCCCGAGTGCTTTTATGTAGATGCGCACCAGCGCATTTTCCGTGCCATACAATCGCTGGCCAATAAAAGCCAGCCAATCGATATCCTTACCGTGGTGGAAGAGCTGCGTATGAAGGAAGAGCTGGATATGGTAGGCGGCCCTTATTACGTAACCAAACTTACGAATACAGTCGTATCGGCAGCCAACGTAGAGTCGCATGCCCGCATTATCATGCAGAAGTTTATCCAGCGGGAACTGATTCGCATTAGCGGGGAAATATTAAGCGATGCCTACGAGGACAGCGCTGATGTTTTTGATTTGCTGGACGATGCGGAATCTAAGCTTTTCGAGATCACCAACTCCCACATGAAGAGTACGATGCAATCCATCGATTCTGTATTGGTAGATACCATCAAGCGTATTGAAGACCTGCGCCACCGCAATGAGGATGTAACAGGTGTACCGAGTGGGTTTAAGCCTTTGGATAAAGTAACATACGGCTGGCAGAATAGTGACCTCATCATACTGGCGGCAAGGCCTGCGGTAGGTAAAACGGCCTTTGCATTAAACCTGGCACGCAATGCCATTATGAACCCTTCCAAGCAGACACCGGTAGCCTTTTTCTCTTTAGAGATGAGCGCCGCCCAGCTGGTACAACGGGTATTATCTGCTGAAAGCGAGATCATGCTGGAAAAGATTGCCCGCGGTAAAATGGAAGAGCATGAGATGAAGCAGCTGTATACCAAGGGAATACAGCGGTTGTCGCAGGCGCCGCTTTTTATTGATGATACAGCAGCCCTGAATATATTTGAGTTGCGCGCCAAATGCCGGAAGCTTAAAAACAAACATAATATCGGCATGGTTATCATCGACTACTTACAGTTGATGAGTGGTGGCGGTGATAATAAAAACGGTAACCGTGAGCAGGAGATCAGTACCATCAGCCGGAACCTGAAAGGATTGGCTAAAGAGCTGAACATTCCTATCATTGCCTTGTCCCAGTTAAGTCGTGCGGTAGAGCAGCGGGGTA
>JBQGCI010000625.1:0-9053 GCA_052038405.1 Acinetobacter pittii | reverse complement strand
GCAGAATGGCGCCTGGACCCCATTGCAACCTACCTACGACCTATACCTGAATTACACTCCCGGTGATAGTGTAAGACGAAAGGCGAGTTTTATGATTAATAAAGACTTTTACCCTGAATTAAACGCTGCCGGCGGCGGGTTCACTGCTAACGGGCAATACATGAAAAAGCATATCATCGGAAACGAAAAAGATAACAATGCGCCAACCATGACTTATACGGCATCCATCCAGCACGATGCATTGCTGCGTTTAGCCGATGTGTACCTGATTTATGCCGAAGCCATATTAGGAAATAATGTAACCTCCACTGATGCCGACGCCTTACATTATTTTAACGAGGTAAGAACCAGGGCTGGTATCAACCCCGTGACCGCTATAAATATGGACAGCATTATTAAAGAAAGAAGGATAGAGTTTGCCTTTGAAGGCCAGTTTTGGTTAGACCTGGTACGGCTTTCGTACTGGAATCCTGCTAAAGCGGTAAATTTTATCAATAGCCAGCAGCGTGTTACCATTACCGATAGCAGCGGCGTTTTGATACCTACTCCGGCAGGCCAAACCGGCGGACCAACGCCGATTGTTCCGGCAACCATTTCGGCATTTACCTTACAATTGCCGGCCTCGGAAGTAGCCACTGACCCTAAACTCTTAGATCCACCGGTACCTTATTATTAATTCCTGTTACCAGTTAAAAATATGATTATGAAAAATAGATTCATCCCGGGCTTGCTGCTTTACTGCCTGTCAGCAGCGCTTATTTTTCTGTTGCCGGCTTGTAAAAAAACGGCCACCTCAGAATCGAACCCGGTAATTACCGCAGTAAAAAATTATGCCGCCTCCCCGGCCGATACCGTGCTGAACAGCCTGGCAGCCGATGGACAATGGGTAGTGATTACGGGCCAGAACCTGCGAAATGCCGTACATATTAGTTTTAACGGCGTGCCTGCTTCTTTTAACAGCGCATTACTGTCACAGCATAACGCAGTGGTACAGATACCTGCTATGATGTTTACAACCATCGATACCAGCAAACTTTATACAATAGAGTACACCACAACCGGTGGTACTACCATCTTTAATTTTAAACTGGGGCCGGCAGCGCCTGTTATTACAGCTATCTCAAACGTTTTCGCCAACCCGGGCGATTCCGTTTTTCTTTACGGCACTGATCTGGTTTTAGGTCAGAGCTTATCATACGGAGGAGTGAACATTACCTCCTTCAGGCCCAATTCAGATGGCAGTTCGCTTGGCTTTATTATGCCCAACCCTGCACCCATTTCGGGAAACGTGGTATTTACCGGTAAAAGCGGCACCGTTGATTTCAGAATTTTAGCATTACCCACCATCACAGGCGTGTCTAATGCAAATGCCCATGCCGGCGACTCCGTATATATTTATGGTACTTATCTCAAAGGCATACAAATACTGAGCTTTGCCGGTGCTAACATCACGGCTTACACTTCAGCAGATGATGGCAGCGCAGTCGGCTTTATTATGCCAACCATTTCGCAGCATGGCCCGGTCGCTGTTACAACCAGCTTTGGCTCCGCAGCGACAGTATACCATGTGAACACTGTTGCGGGCGGATCCACAACCGGGGTACTGGCTAATATGGAATGGGGTGATTATTTTGGCTGGGGCTGGTGGGGCGGCGTAGCCCTGTTCAGCGGAGATCCCAATTCAGGATGGCCTCCTTACAATGCTGATTTTAAAGGCGTGCTTGGGTCAAATACAGGGATGTTTACGGCCTATAATGCCGGATCGATGCAAAGCGGCGACGGAACAGCGGGCGACGGCAAGTATAATTTCCCCATTGGTGAAAATCAATGGGTGCCGGTAGCTAATCTTTCTGATCCTGTAGATAGTTGGGCCATCCAATTCGAAATAAGCGTTGCACGTCCGTGGAACGGTGGCACGCTGTGCTTCGCAAGTGGATTTGCCGGTAATTATGTAGCCCGTTATGAACCATGGCAGATAGCTGCTTCCCGTACAGCTCCTTTCTCAACCCGCGGCTGGACGACCGTTACCCTGCCTTTAACAGCATTCCGTGCTGCTGACCCCACCCTTGGTGTAGGAAAAGGCGCTCCTGCAACCAGTTTAACCAATCTTTTGGGCAGCAGCGGTAAAACAAGCCTGAATATTTACCTGCATAATTTTAGTAGCTCAGCTACAACAACCGGTTTTTATGCGGCTTTGGATAATGTCAGAGTCGTAAAGATTAAATAGCAGTTATCGTAACGGACCACGGGGTTTCTACCCTGGGTCCTTATTTAAAAAATTAAAAGATCAAAATAATATGAATAGAATTATTTTAAACGCTGCAGTATTGGCAGTAGCGGCAGCATCGATAATTTCCTGCAGGAAAACAGCAGCAGCCCCTCAATTTACGCTGGCCAATCATACCGATACGATGGCTGCAACGGGCGGTACAAAAACAATCAGTTTTACCACCGACAAGGCATGGCGTATCGATACAACGGGCCTGGGATGGCTGAAGGTCAGTCCTGTTTCGGGGAATGCGGGAGAGGCAACTTTACAAATAACGGTTGCAGATGCCAATGCTACCGGCGCTTCCCGTTCCAAGCTGATTTACATCAGCTCAGATAACGGACAGGCAAGAAGGGTGACCATATATCAGCATGCACTTATTTATCCGTCTTATAACACCAGCCCCCAAGCCCCCGATTCAACGGGGATGAGCACCGCGGTGCAATTGGCAGCCAAATTCAAGCTGGGCTGGAATATTGGTAACACGCTGGAAGCGCCGAATGGTGAAACAGGGTGGGGCAATCCTCTGATAACAGAGTCGTATATAAAATTTGTAAAACAGCAGGGATTTACGGCCATTCGCCTTCCATGTGCCTGGAATATGACGCATTTAAGCGACGAAAAAACAGCAAAGATAAATCCTGATTGGCTCAACAGGGTTAAAGAAGTTGTTGGGTATTGTGTTAAGAATGATATGTATGTTATGCTCAATATTCACTGGGATGGCGGCTGGCTGGAAAAGAATATCACCAAAGAAAAGCAGGATTCTGTGGGCGCTAAACAAAAAGCATTCTGGGAGCAGATAGCCACTACCATGCGCGATTTTGATGAACATTTAATGTTGGCCAGCGCCAACGAGCCGGTTGCCGATGATGCTGCAGCAATGGAAGTTCTGGCTTCCCATCACCAAACCTTTGTTGATGCTGTTCGCTCCACTGGTGGAAGAAATAGTCATAGGGTTCTTATCGTTCAGGGACCCAACACCAACAGCGAATTAACATACAATATCATGAATACCTTACCTGCAGACCCCACGGCCAATCGCCTGATGGTGGAAGTGCATAACTATTTGCCCTCGCAGTTTTGCTTTTTGGACGAAGATGTAAGCTGGGGGAAAATGGCTTACTACTGGGGTAAAGGATACCATTCCGCTATTGAGCCCGATCGCAATGCCACGTATGGAGAAGAGGACGCCCATATCGCTGATTATAAAAGGATGAAAACAAAGTTTGTTGATAAGGGAATACCGGTGATCATGGGCGAGTATGGCGCATACAGGCGCGACAAATCTGCTCATGTGCCCAAAGATTTGGCCCTGCATAACGCTTCGGTCGATTATTGGATAACCTTTACAACCAAAGAAGCGTTGGCCCACGGCATCAAACCGTTTTGGTGGGATATAGGAGCGGCTTTGGACAGAAATCAGCCTATAGTAAAAGACCAGCGAACAATCGATGCCCTGAAGACCGCTCTTTAAAATACCCGGGCGTAAAACGGAGCAGATACATTTTCTTATTAAAAAGGGCAATGTATATGCCAAGCGCTCTGTACCAGGGGGGCAGGGCCGGTCATTCAACAACAATTGCAGCCGCGAAAGCGGTCAGCTAAAAATACAGAAATGAAAAAATGGACGATCTTATTAGGTGGCGCTCTAGCTGTGCTATGTGTAAATGCCCAGCGTTCCATAAATATAGATTTTAATAAAGCCGCCGGACCGTTTAGTACGATGTTTAAAGAATGTGTGGGTGCCGGCCGTGCTCATGAGGGCCTGCGGGCCGACTGGCAACAGCAACTGGCCTACGTGAAAAAGGAGTGTGGCTTTAAATACATCCGTATGCACGGCCTGTTTACCGATGAAATGGCCGTGTATACAGAAGACAGCCAGGGGCGTCCGGTATATAACTACATGTACATTGATGCATTGTTCGATTATTTAATAAACATCGGCATGAAGCCCTTTGTTGAGTTGGGTTTTATGCCTAATGCATTGGCCAGCGGCAATACAACCATTTTCTGGTGGAAGGGTAATGTAACCCCTCCTAAAGATTACGATAAGTGGGGTGCGTTAATACAAAATGTTACCCGGCATTTTACAGAACGCTATGGTGCCGACGAGGTAAAGACCTGGTATTTCGAAGTATGGAATGAACCCAATCTTTCTCCCGGTTTTTGGACCGGTACACAGGAGGAATACTTTAAACTGTACCGGTATGCGGCGCAAGCTGTCAAAAGTGTCAATACAGCCTACAGGGTAGGCGGGCCCGGTACTGCAGGCGCTGCCTGGGAAAGCGAGATGATAGCTTTCTGCAGAAGCAAAAATGTTCCTGTCGACTTTATAAGTACCCACGCTTATGGTGTAACGCAGGGCTATCTGGATGAGTATGGCAATGGTGGCACGGCGCTCAGTAAAGATCCCATGAGCGTGAGCAGCGACGTACTGCAGTCGGCAAAGGAAATCAGGGAGTCTGCGTATCCGGAACTCGAGCTGCACTATACCGAATGGAGCTCTTCTTATACACCCGCCGATCCTTTACACGACAGTTATCATGAGGCGGCCTATATTCTGGAAAAATTAAAACAGGTGAACGGCGCCGCACAGTCTATGTCGTACTGGGTGTTTACCGACATTTTTGAAGAACCGGGCCCGCGTTATACGCCCTTTCACGGGGGATTTGGCTTGCTTACCATACAGGGTATTCATAAACCGGCTTTTTTTGCCTATCAATTCTTAAATAAAATGGGCCCAACAGAACTGGTTAACAGCGATAGCCGCAGCTGGGTTACTAAAAACGCAAGAGGGGATATGCAGATGCTTTTATGGGATTTTACCTACACCCTGCCAGATTCTACCAATAACCAAAACTATTACGTCAAAGACCTGCCACCGAAGCCGAAAGGCAAAGTTACGGTCAACCTATCGCATGTACCTGCCGGAAAGTACAGGATGGAGCTGTTCCGGGCAGGGTACCGTCAGAATGATGCTCATACCGGTTATATCGACATGGGCAGGCCCGGCCAGCTAAGCCACCAACAGGTAGCGCAATTAAAAGATCAAAGCAACGGGATGCCTTTTTTTACCGGTACCATTGATGTAAGAACCGGTAATACCTTTTCAAAATCCGTTGATATTAAAGAAAATGATGTGTGCTTTATTAACCTGGTCAAATTATAAAATTTTTATGAAGAAAAAAGGAGTAGCCCTTTCTGTCGGAGTAGCCTGTTTTTTATTAACAGCGCCGGCGATCAATGCCCAACAATCACCAGGTCAGATACCCGGTATCAGTTCAAAGCATGATGCCGAAATAAACCGGTTGATGGCAAAATTAACACTCGAAGAAAAAGTGAGCATGTTGCATGGCAACAGCATGTTTGCAACCGGTGGTGTGCCCCGGTTGGGTATACCTGAACTTAAAATGGCGGACGGACCGTTAGGGGTTAGAGAAGAGATTTCAAGAAACAGCTGGGCAGCCGCCGGCTGGACCAATGATTTTGCCACCTATTACCCGGCGGCGGGCGCATTGGCTGCCACCTGGAATACCGGGCTGGCTTACACTTTTGGTAACAGCGTAGGGCAGGAGCTGCGTGCAAGAGGTAAAGACATGTTGCTATCACCTGCCATCAATATTGTGCGTACGCCCCTGGGAGGCAGAACCTATGAGTACCTGACGGAAGATCCCTTTTTAAATAAATCAATGGCAGTGCCTTTGATAGCAGGGCTGCAAAAAAATGATGTGATGGCCTGCGTCAAACATTTTGCAGCCAATAACCAGGAAACGAACCGAGATTTTGTAGATGTACAAATGGACGAACGAACGCTCCGGGAAATTTATTTACCTGCATTTGAGGCGGCAGTAAAAGAAGGCAAAGCATACAGCATCATGGGCGCTTACAATAAGTTCAGGGGTGAATATCTATGCGAAAGTGATTATATGCTCAACAAAATATTGCGGAATGAGTGGGGGTTTAAAGGCGTGGTAGTATCCGACTGGGCAGCTGTACACAGCACCGTAAAATCGCTGAAAAACGGGCTGGATATTGAAATGGGAACGCCTAAGCCGTTCAACCAGTACTTTCTGGCCGATCAACTGATTGCTGCCGTTAAAGCCGGTGAAATTGCTGAAGCGGAAATTGATATACATGTAAAACGGATTTTGAGGGCCTTGTTCCAGGTAAAAGCAATGGGCCGTACTGCCAGCCGGGTTAAAGGAAGCATTGCCACAGAAGCTCACTATAAAGATGCCTATAACATTGCTGCAGAATCGATCGTATTATTAAAGAACGAAAATAGGGCGTTACCCTTACGAACAGACGGGGTAAAAAGGATAGCTGTCATCGGAAATAACGCGGTCAAAAAAAATGCACTCGGGGGCTTTGGAGCCGGTGTAAAAACCAAAAGAGAAATAACGCCGCTGGAAGGATTAAAAAACAGGTTGCCGGGTAATATAGCGATCGATTATGTTGAGGGATATTTAGAACGCTATGAGGTAAAGAATAAAGGCAATATGGGAGATATCACTATCAATCGCCCCGTACCGATCGACCAGTTAGACCCTGCCCAGTTAGCGAAAGCTATTGAGGCTGCAAAAAATGCAGACATTGCTATTGTTTTCGGCGGCGCCAACCGCGATTACGAAACAGAAGCTTCCGACAGAAGTAACCTGAAGCTTCCCTTCGGACAGGAGGAGCTGATTGATAAGGTACTGGCAGTGAATCCCAATACCATTGTCGTGTTGATCGGAGGAGCGCCTTATGATATAGGGGATATTAAGCAAAAGGCAAAAGCATTGGTATGGAGCTGGTTCAATGGTTCTGAAGGAGGCAATGCCCTGGCGGATATGTTGTTGGGTACGATAAATCCTTCTGGAAAATTACCCTGGACCATGCCGAAAGATATCAGCGAGTCGCCGGCTCATGCCACACACAGTTTTCCGGGCGATACCACCGTTACTTATAAAGAAGGCATTTTGGTGGGTTATCGCTGGTTTGATACAAAAAAAATAGAGCCCCTGTATCCTTTTGGTTATGGGCTTTCCTATACCAGCTTCCATATCGGCCAGCTCTCAGTAAACAAAAAAATCTTTAAAAAAACGGAAACGGTTTCGGTGAAATGTGCTGTTAAGAATACAGGCCATCGCTATGGAGCTGAAGTGCTGCAATTATACGTAAACGACCCCGATTGTTCGGTGATGCGGCCCGAAAAAGAACTCAAAGCATTTCAGAAAGTTTTTCTTCAGCCAGGTGAAACAAAATGGGTGCAAATGAATGTGAAGGTGGCTGACCTGGCTTTTTATGATGAACCGCAAAAAAACTGGAAAGTAGAGGCCGGGAAATTTGTGTTACAACTGGGGACATCATCCCAGAATATTTTGCAGACAGCCGAAATAGAAGTGCAATAGGTAGTATGCCACTAATGCAGGAGTGCATGAATATGCACCGAAGGCGGATTAGTGATATTGACTCTTGAATATTAAACAACATTTTTATTGGTGCATTCTGCACAACAAAATGTTTCAAACCTTTACCTCGTGCCATCGTGCCCTGGCGGTTAAATAACATCTGGTTGATATAGTAAATCAATCCCATGGAACAATTGAATTCATAGCAGATATTAATATCACCCCTATCATTAAACAGTTCAAGTATGAAAAAATTAGTAAGCAGTTTTTTTTTCTTAATGGCCTTAAACCTGCTTTCGGTAGCACAGGAAAAAAAGATCATACAGGTCAGTACCAATGCTGAGCCGGTTGTGCACGGCAAATTTGAACCCACCTGGGAATCGCTAAGCCAGTACCAGGCGCCCGAATGGTTTCGCAATGCCAAATTTGGTATATGGGCGCATTGGGGACCTCAATGCCAGCCCCAACAGGGCGATTGGTATGCCAGGGGCATGTATGATGAGGGCAGTGAACAGTATCAGTGGCACACGGCTCATTACGGCCATCCTTCTAAAGCTGGCTTTAAGGAAGTGATCAATGACTGGAAGGCTGAAAACTGGGATCCAGAAAAGCTGGTGACCCTGTATAAAAGAGCGGGCGCCCAGTATTTTTTTGCCATGGCCAATCACCACGATAACCTCGACCTGTGGAACAGCAAATACCAGGAATGGAATTCGCTGCGCGTAGGACCCCGAAAGAACATCCTGGACGGATGGGCCGCTGCGGCGCGTAAATTATCGCTGCCATTTGGGCTAAGTGTGCATGCTTCGCATGCCTGGACCTGGTTTGAAACGGCACAGCGATCAGATAAGACCGGACCACTTGCCGGCATTCCTTATGACGGGAAACTTAGCAAGGCCGATGGAAAAGGTACCTGGTGGGAAGGGCTCGATCCACAAGAACTGTATGCTCAGAATCATACACTCAGCGGCGGTAGTGATGATGTTAAATCTTTGTGGTCGCAGTGGGATTGGAATAACGGGGCATCCACCCCTTCACCAGAGTATTGCCAAAAATTTTATAACCGCACGATGGACCTGATCAATTTATACAAACCAGATCTGTTATACTTCGATGATACCGGCCTGCCGCTGTACCCGGTAAGCGATGCCGGGCTTAAAATAGCAGCACATCACTATAACACCAATATGTCTAAGCACAAGGGTAAACTGGAAGCGGTGCTGTTTGGCAAAGTACTTACCGACCCGCAAAAGCAATGTATGGTATGGGATGTGGAAAGAGGCGCGCCCGATAAAATACAGGACAAACCCTGGCAAACCTGCACCTGCATCGGCGACTGGCATTATAGCCGATCCATTTTTGAAAACGGCTGGTATAAGTCTGCTAAA
>JBQGCI010000624.1:0-9816 GCA_052038405.1 Acinetobacter pittii | reverse complement strand
GGAGATATGCCGGTGATCTTCCTGAATTGATACCGGAAGGCCTTCATATCTGCGTATCCAACTTCGTACATAACTTCGGTGATCGTCTTTCCCGTAGATTCCAGTGCTTTCTTGGCGGATTCAATCTTAACACGTTGCAGGTACTCGAGTGGTGTATTGCCCGTTGCCTTGATAAATCTTCGGTCGAAGTTCCGTCGTCCTACAGCATACTTCTTCGATAATGCTTCGAAGGAGATCTTTTCGTAGTAGTTGTTTTCGATATATTGTTGGGCCACCTTTACCACCGGGTCGTCATGTGATTTTTGTCCATTAAAGATAATAAAGCCAGATTGCGAGTGTCGGTCAATATCGATCTGGAAGATCTTTGCGCAGTAGATGGCGGTAGCCCTGTCGTAGAATTTCTCAACCAGGTATAGGACCAGGTTCAGGAAGGAATAGCCACCGCCATTGGTATAAATTCCGCTTTCGTCTGTGATCAGTTTTTCTGTTTGAACCTTTACTTTCGGGAAAAGGCCTTTGAAGTGATGGGCATTATTCCAGTGCAACGAGCAAGCTTTGTGATCCAGTAGCCCGGTGGATGCCAGCAGGTATGCGCCCGTGCACATGCATGCGAGTTCAGCTCCCTTTCTATGTTGATCAGTCATAAACCTGATCAGCGGTTCGTTTTCTTTGGCCAAACCTTTAAAATCGGGTGCCACTGCCGGTATGATGATCAGGTCTGTATCTTTAATGTTGGCTACGTTACAGGAAGGCAGGATCTGTAGCATGCCTTTGATGAATTGAGATAGCGGCGCAACACCTGCCAGGTGAATCTCAAAGACTGCTTCCTGCCCCTGCTCTTTTCGGTAGTTATTGGCCCCGGAAAAGATATGATAAGCGCCGATAATACAGGAAATGGTATTGGGGCCCGCCTGCATATCCGGCACCAGGATGGTCAAATGCTTACTCATAAAGATCGTTTAATGTGCAAAGCTAAATTAATGTGTTGTCCAAAACAACCCCCGGAGATGTCTGAATTTTACCTGAAGGAAACTGGTACCCGCTTATCTTAAATGACAGGAGGGCGGTCCTTTTCTACGAAGATGCCTGTTAAGCAAATCTATTGTTTATAAGTCAGGATCATTCCAGGCTCACGAACAGGCTATCATCGTTTCTTAATTTACACAAGCCGGGGAAGCAAAAGAAAATGGGTGAACTGGTCCATTATACCTGCCGGTATCTCTTTTGAAGATTTAAAATCAGCTACTGCTGATCCTCTCCATTAGCTGACATGAAGCCCTGACTTAAGAAGTTATTGTGTAACCGAATGCACTGTGACCTGTAGCAGGTGATCATTCTCTGTACTTCTACATAAGGGAAGAAGACCTATGGATGATTGTTATTGTGACGCTGGTTTTTGGGAAGTTGCAAGGTGGTTAGGACGGCAAAATGATCGGATGCAAACCGTCCCTGCCAGGTGGGAGACAGGGTGGCATGCCGGCGCACTTTCCAGCCGCCTTTCAGGAAAATAAAGTCTATGGGTGTATCCGCAAGTTCTTTAGATGTAAATCCGTTAAAGGTTCCTGTGGGCCCGAAATGTGGTGTTGAGGATAAATCCTGACTGTTCGTGAGGTGATTGCGGCGGCTCTTATCGGTGATAATTTGAATGGGTTCATCAGCAGGATGAGCATTGAAATCGCCCGTCAATATAGCTGGCTGGTCGCCGGCAATTTCTTGAATTGTTTTTAGAACGAGGAGGGCGCTTTCCCGGCGGGCCACCTGGCCAACATGATCGAAATGGGTGTTAAAAGCAAAGAAAACCTGCCGCGTAAGACGGTCGCGGAATTTACCCCAGGTCAGCACCCTCGTTAGTGCGGCATCCCAGCCTTTACTGGCCACTACATGGGGCGTTGGAGACAACCACAGGGTGTTAGAGGCCAGGAGTTGTAACCTTGTGGTATCATAAAACAAAGCTGAGTACTCCGCCTGTTGGCCCCCATCACGCCCGCTCCCCAAACCCTTATACGCCGGCAACCCGTTTCTCAGATCTTCCATCTGGTGGTGCAGGGCTTCCTGTATGCCCAGGATATGGACTTCCTGAAATAATACCTGGGAAGTTACTTTATCTTTCCGGTGCAACCAGGCATTCAGGGAATCGGCGGCATTATCATAACGTATATTAAAAGACATAACCTGGAGTTCCTGACTACGGGCGCCCGCTAATCGGAGAACGAGGAACAATAAGAATACGGAGCGCATCGTGAAGTATTTGATTATATGTACAAATGTATGTACATTTATCCACTCAACGATCTGATTTATTATGAAGTTGTTCCCCATTTTCGTACTGGGCTTGATGGTCTTTCCGGGTACTCATCCCGGGAAGCTGATGGCTCAGTCCAAACAAAGACCCAACATTATTTTAATCGTCTCTGATGACCATGCTTACCAGGCCATCAGTGCTTATCAAAGTAAAGGGATTCAAACGCCCCATATCGACCGGATAGGCAGTCAGGGGGTGGTGATGGACCGGGCCTATGTAACCAATTCTGTATGCAGCCCCAGCAGGGCGGTGATACTCACCGGGAAATATTCGCATCAGAACGGGCTGGTAGATAACGGGACCTTCTTTGATAGCTCCCAGCAAACCTTTCCTAAATTATTGCAGGCTGCCGGTTATCGAACTGCTGTAATTGGTAAATGGCATTTATGGTCAGAACCTACTGGTTTTGACTATTGGAATATTTTGCCTGACCAGGGGCATTATTATAATCCCGCTTTCATCAAAATGGGTAAGGACACTACTTATAAAGGCTATGTCTCAGATATCATTACAGACCTGTCTTTGAATTGGATGGAACAAAACAAGCAATCGCCTTTTTGCCTGCTTTTATTTCATAAAGCGCCACATCGGAACTGGATGCCCCCGCTCGGATACCTAGGCAGGTTTAGGGATACTACATTTGAGCCGCCTGCCAACTTTAATGACGATTATAAGGGCCGTATGGCTTTGCAGCGGCAGCAGATTTCCATTGCCCGCGAACTGGATATACGTTATGATTCGAAAATTCCCTGTGACAGCTGCCCTGTAACCCCGGTCAACAACTGGGCCCCGGCCGAATGGCAACGCGAAATAGAACGGTTGACACCCCGGGAGCGCAAAGTCTGGGATAAGGCCTACCAGACACGCATCCGCAAGTTTCGATCCGTAAAGACAAATGACCAGAGGATCCGGTTCCAGTATCAGGCATTGATGGAGGATTATCTGCGCTGCGTACAGAGCGTGGATGACAATGTAGGAAGAGTACTGAACTACCTGGATCAACACCGGCTCGCTGATAATACTATAGTCATCTACATGTCTGACCAGGGCTTTTACCTGGGGGAACATGGGCTATATGATAAGCGGTTTATGTATGAAGAGTCTTTTCGAACACCGATGCTGATCCGCTATCCTGAAAGGGTCCGGCCAGGGCAAAGGAACAGCAACTTCGTCTTAAACCTTGATATAGCGCCAACCTTGCTGGATTGGGCAGGGCTGAAGCTACCCTCCGATTTGCAGGGAGTATCCATGAAAAAACTTTTAGCTGGCCAGGAGGATAGCTCCTGGAGAAAGGAGATATATTATCATTATTATGAACGGTCTTTCGGCCTGACACCCCACTACGGCATAAAAACCAGTCGCTACAAACTCATGCACTTTTACGGTTCCATTGATTCCTGGGAGTTATATGACCTGGAGTTTGACCCAAATGAAATGCGAAACCTGATGGGTGATCCCCGTTATGAGAAAACGATCACAGACCTACGGCACAGGTTGGGATACTGGCAAAAACACTATAAGGATCCGATACAACAGTAACCTGTTCCGGGTCATTCCCGGCGGCTTTCATTGGTATAAATAAAAGAATCGGCTTTATAGTATCCGAGGTTATATTCAATAGGGCGATCCCCCTGGTCAAATACAAAACGCTTTCTAAATAGTACCGGACTGCCGGTTTCGGTCTCCAGTTTGGAGGCAATAAACTTATCAGCCGCCCGGGCACTGATCTCCTCTTTGGAAAGAGTAGCGATAATCATATAGTCTTTGTCCAGTATATCATAGAGGGGCCTTTTAAAATCTTCTTCGCCGGTCAGGCCCACCCGTGGATGAAAATAGGAAATAAAATAAACAAAAGGTTCTTCCGTTCGCCCCCTTAAGCGCTCGAGCTTCAAAATTTTTTTATCGCTGCCGATCTCAAAAAAATGGGCGACAGCTTCAGGTGGAAGGACCCAGCTGACATGTAATTCAAAATTCCTGATGGGAATGCCACGAGCCTCCATTTCCTGCGAAAACGACAGCCAGTTGTTAGACCTCGAGCTGACCGATTTAGCGGCCACCTTGGTGCCAACACCTTTCTTACGAATCAATAATCCCTCGTAAACCAGTTTGTTCAGGGCCATACGCATCGTTGTGCGCGAGATGGCCAGCTTGCGGGCCAGGTCCACTTCATTCGGTAAAAATTTACCCTCCGCATACTCGGGGTCGCTGATTAAGTTGCGTAATAATTCTTCCGTCTGAATGTGTAAAGGGACATGGCTTTTATGGTCGATACTGAGTTTCATTAGAAATTTAAAATAAAGGTAAAAAAAATTTTTCTTTTGTTAGTATGTATGTACATTTGTACATATAGAGGGCGATGACCTACCCGGAACATATAAGAGTTTGCTGCTTCCATTATTATCAACGAATGCTTCCATTGCAGCGGTATACTCAACGCCTAGGGAGTTACCAGCGCTGATTAGGTTATATGAAAAAGGTGGCGTCTTATGTTCATACAAGGTTTACCCGGGCAATCGACAACGGACACGGTAATTAGTAAAATATCCCACAAAAAATGATGCTTGTTTATGCAATTACATGAAAATTCGAAATGCTGCCCTTGGCAGGCCTTTACCCGGCAGGTACGGCGCGATCCAACCAGGCGACTCAAAGCCCGGCAAGGTGAACGATACCGGATGGTCCGTTTCGGACTTCTGTTAATGGTTCAGTGTATTTGGATATTGCCTGCAATGGGCCAGCAGGCAACGGGGACGGTCGTCAATGCCAGGGATTCAGCGCTGGGCGGCGTTTCTGTTACCGTGAAAGGAACATCCTCAGGTACCCTAACAGACACCGCAGGCAGGTTTCAAATTGTTGCGCAACCGGGACAGATTCTGGTGCTGTCCGCAGTGGGTTACCTGACACAGGAGTTTCCACTATCAGCAGTCAGCGGGTTGCGTTTAACGATGAATGCACAGGCCTCTGTGATGAACGAAGTTATAGTGGTTGGTTACGGAACACAAAAAAGGGCCAACCTGACCAGTGCAGTATCTTCCATTTCAGGCGATCAGATCGTCACCACAAAAAATGAAAATATACTCAATTCGCTGACCGGTAAAGTGCCCGGCCTGAGAGTGGTTCAGAATACCAGCGAACCCGGCGCTTTCAACACATCTTTTGATATTCGTGGCATGGGAAATCCTTTAATTGTTATCGATGGAATTCCCAGGCCGGATATTGCACGCATTGATCCCAATGATGTTGAAACCCTTTCTGTGCTAAAAGATGCATCGGCTGCTATTTACGGGGCGAGGGCTGCCAACGGCGTCATTTTGATCACCACCAAAAAAGGGAAGCGTGGTCCAATGGAGTTGAACTATGTAGGCACTTACGGCATTCAAAGGCCCATCGGCTTTCCTGAATCGGTTGGAGCTGTAGAGTATATGACGCTGGTTAACGAGCTGAACATGCATAATGTCAACGGCGGAAGAAGAATTTACACAGATGAGCAAATTGAAGAATATAGAAACGGAACCAAAACGGGCACTGACTGGCAGCAAGCCACAATTAATCGTCAGGCCTCGCAGACCCAGCATAACCTGAGTGCCACCGGCGGCGGAGACAATGCCAGCTATTTTGTAAGCCTGGGCTATACAGGGCAGGATGGCATTTTAAAATCCGGTGATTTATTTTATAAAAGGTATAACATCCGTTCCAACCTGAGTGCGAGGATTTCGAAGAACCTGACATTCGATCTGAATCTATCGGCGGTTATGGAGCGTAAAGATCAGCCTATGCAGGCGGCTTACTGGGTTTTTCGCAGCATGTGGTATCAGCCTCCCGTAAATCCGGTCTACGCCAATAACAATCCGCAGTACCTAAACTCTCTTCCCAACCCATTGCACCCGGTAGCCCAATCCACGTCGGACATAGCCGGTTATCAGGTTTATAATAATAAATGGTTCCAATCTGCTGCTATCCTGAATTATAATGTACCTTTTGTGCAGGGGCTTAGTGTCAGAGGGATGTATAGCTTTGACTATACCCTTAATAATAATAAGATCTATAACAGGTCTTATAATACCTACACCTATGATCCGGCCAGGGATGCTTACAACGTTAGCGGTACCCAGCAATCCCCGTCGACAGTACGCCGTGAATTTTATGAGTATCCAACGGTGCTGGGTCAGTTATCACTCAATTATACCCGCACCTTTGCGGCCAGCCATCATGTAGGCGCTGTATTGGTGTACGAACAGAGTAATCGCAGGGGCGATAACTTTTTTGCACAGCGCGAACTGGCTATACCACTCGATCAATTGTTTGCAGGCAACAGCCTGAATCAACAGGGAAGTATGAGTTCCAGCATCGCCAACTCATTCGACTATAAGAACGCCGCCTACGCAGGGTATGCGACCTACGATTATAAGTCGCGTTATTACGGTAAATTCTCGTTCCGCTATGATGGATCTTCCAAATTTGCACCGGCTAAACAGTATGGGTTTTTCCCTGGTTACGAGGTAGGCTGGCGGCTATCGCAGGAACCCTTCTTTAAAAATAGCGATGCACTTGCTTTTATTAACGAATGGAAACTACGCGCATCCTATGGTAAGACGGGCGATGATGGCGCGCTGCGCTACCAGTTTCTGACAGGATACAACTATCCGGCTGGGGGTTCCGCCATGGGCCAGCCCCCGGGTGCTGTATTTGATGGCATATTTTACAATGCTGCTCAAGCTACAGGTATCGCCAACCCGCAGATTTCCTGGTTTACAGCGACCACCCTGGATCTGGGACTGGACCTGGAGGCATGGGATGGCTTATTAGGACTGACGGTGGATTACTTTAGAAGAGACAGGACGGGTTTGCTGACCAGCCGGCAACTCACGGTACCGGACGTAGTCGGGGCAAATCTCCCCCAGGAGAACCTGAATGGAGATCGTCATGAGGGATTTGATATGGAACTGCGACATGATCACCGGCTCGGAAAGCTGAATTATAATCTGCGCGGCACCTTTGCGTATACCCGGATTTCAAATCGGCATATTGAAAGGGCCAGGGCCGGTAACTCTTATCTGAACTGGTTGCAAAACAATACCAATCGTTATACGGGCGTTTATTTCGGGTATGGCCAGGATGGACAGTTTCAAAATTACGGAGAGATACAAAACAGCCCCATTTACGTAAGCCGTTCAACTGTTGTAGGCGACTACAGGTATCTTGACTGGAATGGCGACGGGCAGATAGGGGTGGATGATAGCCATCCGATTGCTAACACGGGAATGCCGCTGATCACCTACGGTTTCAACATGGGAGCCAGCTATAAAGGAGTCGATCTTAATGTACTGTTTACAGGCGCGGCGCTCGTTAACGCCACCTATACCGAACAATTGGGAGGACCCCTCTGGGCCAATGGTAATGCCCTTGCCATGTGGCTCGATCGTTGGCGTCCACTCGACCCCAATGCCGACCCCTATGATCCCCGAACCGAGTGGGTACCCGGCTATTATTCTTATACAGGTACCAATGCCTTCACCAACACCAGGCATAACCTGCACAATGCATCTTACATCCGGTTAAAAAGTGCAGAACTGGGGTACACCCTATCTGAAAAGCAGACCCGGAAGATCGGGCTTAAAGCAGTACGGGTATTTTTTACGGGCTACAATCTGCTGACCATTACGGGTTTAAAATATTTGGATCCCGAGCATCCATCGGCTGTATCTGCCGTGGATCAGCAGTTTGGTTATGCCTACCCGATAGATCAGAAGTTCTTTTTTGGATTGAATATTAAACTTTAATCTGCCCTAACATGAAAAAAATAATAGCTTTAGCTTTAGCGGGACAGCTCCTGGTAGCTTTACCAGGTTGTAAGCCTGATCTGGATGTGCCTCCAACGAATATTGTTAATGACGCAGACCTGTTTTCCAGTGTAGCGGGCATTGATGCCCTGATGGCCAGGATGTATAGCCAGACGCCGATAGAGGACTTTAAGTGGAATCCTGCTACCGGTTTTAAGAACTTCTTTAACGGCGCTACCGCTACCTTTACAGGAGAAGCCATCAGCCGCGACCAGGCAGGGGGGACGGAAAGCTTTAATTACTGGGCGGATGCTTATATATTAATACGTGATTGTAACTACTTCATGGAAACCTTACCGCAATATGCGGGCAATTTTACTGAAGCGCAATTAAAGCAGTGGCAGGGGGAAGCCCGGTTTATGCGGGCCTTCACCTATTTTGCCCTGGTAAAAAGGTATGGCGGTGTGCCCATCGTTGATAAAGTCCTGACCCAGCCGGGACAGGCCATTGAAGACGTTGCCGCTGGTATTGAATCATTCAAGATTCCCCGGGCAGCCGAAGCAGCCGTTTATGACTTTATCGCCGCGGACCTCGATTTTGCAGTGGCTAACCTTACAGAAACCAGCAAAGCAGGCCGGGCAAACCGGTATGCTGCGGCAGCTTTAAAATCCAGGGTTATGCTGTTTGCTGGTAGTATTGCTACATATAATGTGAGTAATTTAAGTAGTAACGCTGTACAGGTTTGTGGCATTCCCCGGGCCAGGGCTAACGATTATTTTAAATCGGCTTATGATGCAGCAGGCTTGTTGGATGGCAAATACAGTTTATATAAAACAAGTTGGGTCGCTTCAGATCGCGAGGCTCAGGCCAGTAATTTCGCCCAGTTGTTTCTGGATCCATCCAGCAGCGAAAATATTTTTATCCGCATGTATAAATACCCGGATGCAGTGCACTGGTATGATTACAATAATGTACCCCGCCAGTTATGGAATAACGGTGGGGCAGCCCAAACCAATCCAACTTTAAATTTCGTGGAGCTGTTTGAGGGGTTGCCTTCGAATCCCGATGGCAGTTTCCGCACAACCGACCCTGACGGAAAATACTTATTATACGATAATTTATATCAACCGTTCCAGCATGCAGAACCACGTTTGAAAGGTACCATCCTTTTTCCTGGAGATGTTTTTAAAGGAGTAACGATCGAAATGCGCCGGGGCATCTACACCGGCCCTGTGGCAGGAGGAATTAATCGTTTATTGCCATTGGGGTCAACAGCTGCATATCCCACCACAACGCTGCTCAGCCAGGCGGGTCCTGAAGTAACTACCGCATTTGTGACACTTCCTGATGGTTCGAGAATGAATGCAGCAGGTGCCAGTGGTTTTTATACCAATATTAACGGAGTAGCCAGCGGCATATCTGGTTTTTCAGTTAAGAAGTACCTGGTTCCCTCTAAGCCTACCGCCGAACTGGCTAATAATCGTTCCGATCAAAGCTGGATTGAGCTGAGGTATGCAGAAGTATTACTGAACCGCGCAGAAGCAGCATTTGAATTGTATAGTGCTGGTCAGGGTGCCAGTTACCAGGTTCAGGCGCTGGCCGATTTAAACGCCGTTAGGGAAAGGGCTGGAGCAACACTCGCCACGCTGGCGACGCTCCGTTCGGTGGACCTGGTTCGCAAAGAAAGAAGGAAAGAGCTGGCATTCGAAAATAAGATTTGGTGGGATTTAAAGA
>JBQGCI010000623.1:0-4119 GCA_052038405.1 Acinetobacter pittii | reverse complement strand
AGCCGACGCTTCTTTCTTCAGTAGTTTATCTAAAAAGGACTTATTGGAGGTTTTATAGCATATCTGCGCGGTTACCTTACCAGCCTGCCGAAAGCCGCAATGATCAAAAAAATCAGACCGGATTTTGCCTAAACAATGATACATATATGAAAAAGATACTTATAACGCTTGCTTGTATAACATTAGCTGCCTGCTTGCAGGCCCAACAGCCTGCCAGGCCTTCCCTGGTATATACAGATGGCTTCGACCTGAGCCTGATAGGGCGGGCTTTTCCGCTCATTAAAAGTTATCATCGGATCGATACCGCGCTTTATCCCGGCTTTCCCGCTGCTATTAAAAGATTGCTGACGCATTCGGCCGGGCTGGTGATCAGCTTTAAAACGAATAGTCCGCGTATCGCGGCAAGATGGTGTGTAACAGACTCAAAGCCTGGAAACAATATGACGCCTATCATGAATAAAGGCCTCGACCTGTATATTAAGCGAAACGGAGTATGGCAGTTTGCCGGTGTGGGCCGCCCCGAAAGCGCCTGCAATGAATATGTATTGGCACAAAACATGGATAGGGGATACAAGGAATGTTTATTGTACCTGCCCCTGTACGATAAGGTGAAAATTTTATCTGTAGGCATTGACAGCGGATACCAGATTGCAGCCGGCGGAAATCCATTTGCAAAGAAAAAAGTGGTGGTATACGGATCCAGCATAACACAGGGCGCATCGGCCAGCCGGCCCGGAATGGCTTATCCCGCAAGGCTTTCAAGAGATACGGGCATTGATTTTATCAATCTCGGTTTGAGCGGAAATGGCAAAATGGAAAAGGTGGTTGCCGATATGGTCGCCACTATCCCGGCGGATGCATTTGTGCTCGATTGTTTTGCGAACCCCGGTCCGGAAGAAATCACACAACGAACGGCTTATATGGTTAAGGCTATTAGAGCGGCTCATCCCGGGGCGCCCATTATCCTGATAGAGACCGGTTTTCGTGAAAGCGGTAATTTCGATTCGGCTATCAGCCGGGTTGTTCGCCTGAAAAATGAAAACATCCGGCGTGAATTTGAAAAGCTTCAAAAAGAAGGTATTAAAAACCTGTACCTTGTGCGGGGCGATGACTTGCTGGGGCACGATCATGAAGGGACTACCGACGGGGTACATCCTAACGATCTGGGTTTTGACCGGATGCTCCAGGTTATTAAACCTGCCGTGCTTAAAATACTTTTGTAAGCGCCCGATAGGTTAAGCGCCAGTGCAATGCGTTGTTCCGGCCCGGGGAATGTTTTATAGTTAACCGGGTAGTGGTATTGGCAAATGAATCGATATTTTTACCCATCGCGAATGTTCGTTTTTATTGTATAGACTTGTTTTTATGTATAAATTTTTCTTGTGGGTGACCTTATTAATAGTGGCGGCGTTGTGTAAAGCGCAGCCGCCGTCTCACTTAACCACCGACTTACTGGAACATACCGACCGGGTGTTTTTAGATGGCTATCTGACCACCTTATCACTGGCTGAAACCGCCGCCGCTGTTGAGCGTTATCAGACGCCTTCCATAAGGAACGCCCAACCTTATCTGGGTTGGGTCATGAATAGCGACACCCCTAATACGGTACAAACGGCCTATCGCATTTTAGTCGCTTCCAGCCTGGAGCAGCTGGCTAAGGATGAGGCGGATATGTGGGATAGCCGGCGCACAGAAAGCAATAATTCAGTTGCCGTTCGCTATAATGGGATTGCGTTGAAACCTTCCACAATCTATTACTGGAAGGTAAAGGTGTGGGATAACCACGGGCAGGAGCATGCATTTTCCCGGGTTAAAAGCTTTATTACCGCTTCCGACCTGGATGGTAAAACATCCCGATACCCTTTACAGATAACGGATGAATACCCGGTAAAGCTGTTACATGATACGAAAAAGCCTGCTTTTGCAGATTTTGGTAAAGCGGCATTTGGTAAGCTAAGGCTTACCTTAAGTTCCCTCACCGGAACGGATACGGTAACCGTTCATTTGGGTGAGCATAGCGACGGCTCCCGGGTGAACCGTAAGCCAGGCGGTACCATTCGGTATGCTGTATATAAATTGCCATTGATGGCAGGCCGGCATACTTACACTATTAAGTTGAGACCAGACGAAAGAAATACGAAGCCGAAGGGTAATGAAAGTGGTGTAGACCCTGTATTGATGCCGGATTATATCGGAGAAGTGTATCCTTTTCGTTACTGTGAGCTGGAAAATTACCGGGAGGCAATGAGCACCCAGGATATCGTACGTCAAAGCGTTCACTATCCTTTTAACGACAATGCTGCAGGCTTTCATTCATCCGATACCGTCTTAAACCAGGTATGGGAGTTGTGCAGGTATTCGATCAAGGCCACCTCTTTTCTGGGAACCTATGTAGATGGAGACAGGGAGCGGATCCCTTATGAAGCAGATGCGCTGATAAATCAGTTGGGACATTATTACACCGACCGGGAGTTCTCGATGGCCCGTCATTCCAATGAATACCTGATTTATAACGCAACCTGGCCAACAGAATGGAATTTGCAAACCTTAATAATGGCCTGGGCAGATTATATGCATACAGGCAACGAGCAATCTATTGCAAAATGTTACGAAGATCTGAAGGCCAAAACACTAATGGCACTGAAGGAAGCGAATGGCCTGATTTCGTCGCGAACAGGAAAGCTCACCCCCGGGTTTTATAACAGTATCCATTTTAAAGGAAAGCACTTCAGAGATATTGTTGACTGGCCGCAAACAGGGATAGTGGGAACTGAAAAGCATGAGGCAGGTGAATCTGACGGGTTTGTGATGACTACTTATAATACGGTTGTGAATGCGTATCATTACGAGGCGCTTCAGTTAATGAGCCGGATAGCGGCTGTATTGGGAAATGCCACTGATCAGCAGTTTTATGCTACTGAAGCCCAAAAGGTAAAAAAGCAGTTTAACCGGCTTTTGCTACATGCTGAAACCGGTATTTATAAAGACGGTATCGATACCGAGCATTGTTCGCTCCACGCAAATATGTTCCCCATGGCTTTTGGAATGGTGCCCGAAAAGCACAGGCAGCCCGTATCTGGTTTTATCAGATCGAGAAAGATGGCTTGCAGTGTGTATGGTTCTCATTTCTTACTGGAGGCCGTTTACAATGCCGGTGATGCCGCGTATGGCCTCGAATTATTGACTTCCACTAAAGAAAGAAGCTGGTACAATATGCTGAGAGTTGGCTCAACTGTAACACTTGAAGCATGGGACAACAAGTATAAACCCAATCAGGACTGGAATCACGCCTGGGGTGCGGCCCCGGCACATTTGATCCCCCGTAAATTTTTCGGCATAGAGCCTTTGGAGCCAGGTTTTTCTAAAATACGTATTAAACCGCAACCGGGCGGCGTTGCGACGGCCGATATCAAAGTGCCCACTGTAAGAGGCACTATCCTGGCCTCCTTCATGAACCAGCCCGGTGAACGCTTTTCATTACAGGTTACCATTCCTGCCAATACAACTGCTGAACTCTGGTTACCCTATATGGGTAAGAAAAGCAAGGTGTCGTTAGACGGCAAAGAAGTACGATGGATTCAGCGAGCGGGTTTTGCCCTGGTGCAAGCAGGTTCCGGCACACATCAGGTTTCGATCGGGCGTACTGAAAGGTAACCGGCAACCTGGTAATAAAAGTGAATAGCTGATTTCGGTCTTGTGTGAAATAAGAGCTTCCTTGCATCATGTTGGTCATCATTCAACCGGCCTCTGTTTATCGTCGCTCCTGCACATTAAAAACCGTTCCTGCCGGGTCCATGATCCAATGCATATCAGAAGGCAGTTCCTCAATATCGTCGCAGGTACTTACATTGTTTAATTTTAAATACTCGGTAGCCGCTTCAATATCCGGCACCGTTAATTGCAGCCAGGTTTCGGAATGCGTGTAATTATCCACGCAGTCCAGCCATAATACGCTATGCCCAAAAATAACCTTATGGGTTCTTGAAACAGTGGGGTTTTCAATGGGCTGCTCTTCCACTGCCAGCTTCAGGATGTCCCTGTAAAACGAAACGGTTGGCTCATACTGGTGTTTCGGTATTTTAACTGCTATATTAATGCCCGCTTCAAAATTTATATTCA
>JBQGCI010000622.1:0-2917 GCA_052038405.1 Acinetobacter pittii | reverse complement strand
AAGACTATAACCTGATCAGCGGCGGTACCGATAACCACCTGATGCTGATTGACCTTCGCAACAAAAATATCACGGGTAAAAAAGCACAGGAAACTTTAGACAAAGCTTTTATCACACTGAATAAAAACGCGGTACCATTCGACGATAAATCGCCGTTTGTAACCTCGGGTATCCGTATCGGCGTTCCGGCGGTAACGACGCGCGGCTTGAAAGAAGATCACGTGATACAGGTAGTGGACCTGATTGACAGGGTGCTTACCAACGCTGACGATGAAAAACTGATCGGCGATGTAAGGGAAGAAGTTAAAGCTTTTATGAAACAGTTCCCGCTATACCCCGAGTTAGGATAAATAAAAGACCCGAGTTGATAGCTCCTGTGTCATAGAACGATCGGCCACGAACTATCAACCATTAACTATGAACTTAAGCACATGATTCAAAGAAAACAAACATTATGGTTATTGCTTTCTGCTATCAGTAGCGGATTGACATTTAAATTCCCGTTTTACAGCGGCGTTATAGCACCCGGAACTACGGGTGTAGAAGGCCCTGAGCTGACGGCTACCGACAATATTTATTTAATATTGTTAACGGTTTTGGTACTTGGGTTATCAGTTGTAACTATTTTTCTTTTTAAAGACCGTAAAAAGCAGATCCAGCTGAGTGTTTTAGGTTTGGTAGCCTCTTTAGGGCTACTCGCTGTATATTGGATTTATAGCCAGAATTTTTCTGCAGGCAACATAGCAATTACAGCATTGCTTACATTGCTGATAGTCGTAGGTTTTTTCTTTGCTATACAGGGCATTAGAAAAGATCAGAAGTTAATCAAAGACCTGGACCGGCTCAGATAAGGACCATCAGATGATATACGAATGCGGAGCCGAAATGTTCCGCATTTTTTATGATTATAAGCACTACCCCTTCGGGTATTTTAAAGTAACTTTGCAACTTCTTAAGCGGTGCTTGAGTAAAAAAACTGATATATGGCAAAAGTAAGAATAGGCATGGTTCAGATGAGCTGTACTGCTGATAAGCAGGAAAACCTGGACAAGGCCATTGAAAAAACCAGGGAAGCTGCTGCTAAAGGTGCACAAATAGTATGCCTGCAGGAGCTGTTTACTTCGTTATATTTCTGTGATGTAGAAGATTACAACAATTTCTCCCTGGCGGAATCGATTCCGGGTCCTTCTACCGAAGTACTGGGAGCTTTGGCCAAAGAACTGGGCGTTGTGATCATTGCTTCACTTTTTGAGAAAAGAGCTGAAGGTCTGTACCATAATACAACTGCCGTGTTAGATGCGGACGGCAGCTACCTGGGTAAGTACCGTAAAATGCATATCCCGGACGACCCGGCTTATTACGAGAAATTCTACTTTACACCGGGCGACCTGGGCTATAAAGTATTTAAAACCCGGTTTGCAACTATCGGTATACTGATTTGCTGGGATCAATGGTATCCCGAAGCTGCCCGTATCACGGCGCTGATGGGTGCAGAGATCTTATTCTACCCCACTGCCATTGGCTGGGCAACGGAGCAGGATGAAGCAACCAATAAAGACCAATATAATGCCTGGCAAACTATCCAGCGCAGCCACGCAGTTGCCAACGGCATTCCGGTAATAAGCGTGAACCGTGTGGGATTTGAACAAAATGGCGCTATGAAATTCTGGGGCGGGAGCTTTGCTACCAACGGACAGGGCAAACTGATCTACCTTGCTTCGCATGATAAGGAAGAAACGGAAGTTGTTGAACTTGATCTGAAAGAAGCAGATAGTTTCCGGATGCATTGGCCTTTTCTGCGGGACCGGCGGATCGACAGTTACCAGCCCATTACAAAGCGTTACATAGACGAGGACTAACTATCTGCAGGTAAAAATAAGCGTTTACAAAAACTTACCACCAACAATGACATCTAATACATCCGGGCTTCCGGACTACCTGACCTCCGTAATTCCGGACGCTTCAACTCCCGCACTTACCCCCAAACAACTTGGTTATTTTTTCCCGGCCGAATGGCACCCACATGAGGCTACCTGGTTAAGCTGGCCGCATAAAGAAGCCTCCTGGCCGGGTAAGCTTAACACCATCTACCCTTACTATGCCCATTTCGTTAAAGAACTGGCCAAGCATGAGCTGGTTCGTATTAATGTAACAGATGATAAGATGAAATCTTTTGCATTAAAGCACCTTCAGAAACAGGGTGTTGATCTTACTAAGGTGGAGTTTTATTTTCATGAAACTAATGATGCCTGGTGTCGTGATCACGGCCCGGCCTTCCTGATCAACCCGAACGCAACGGATCACAAAAAAGTGGTGGTTGACTGGGGTTATAATGCCTGGGGTGATAAATATCCGCCCTACGACCTGGACGATGTAGTACCCACCCTGATCGCACAAAAATTCGGGTTACCGGTTTTTAATCCGGGCATTGTTATGGAAGGCGGTTCTGTTGAATTTAATGGTAAAGGCACCATACTAACATCTGCAGCCTGCCTTTTAAATGAAAACAGGAACCCGCATCTGGACCAGCAGCAAATTGAGGAATACCTATACCATTACTACGGTGCAGAGCAGGTGCTTTGGGTAGCAGACGGTATTGTGGGCGATGATACTGACGGGCATATTGATGATACGGTTCGTTTTGTGAATGAAGACACCGTGCTAACAGTTATCGAAGAAAATAAAAATGATGACAATTACGAATTGCTTCAACACAACCTGAAGCAACTTCACCAAATGCGTTTATTGAACGGCAAGCAACTGAATATTGTTGAACTACCCATGCCAGACGCGGTAGTATACGAAGATCAGAGACTGCCGGCATCCTATGCCAATTTTTACATTGCTAATAAATCTGTAATAGTGCCTACTTATCGTTGCAGCAAAGACGATGCGGCTTTATAAATCATACAGGAGC
>JBQGCI010000621.1:0-4092 GCA_052038405.1 Acinetobacter pittii | reverse complement strand
CCTTGTAAACCTGTTGGTAAACCAGGATTGAAAAGGATCGGTCACCAGAACTATGGTCTTAAAGCCCAGTTGCCGGGCCATTTCATAGGAGTAATAAATATTTTCTGTACTATGCTCTGCCTTTGTTTCAAAAAATATATGGGCGGCGGGTATTCCCAGCTCTTCCGCGTACAGGCCCATAACACGGGCTTCATAATAGGGAGAGTACACTGCGCTGCCTGAAAAAATAACATTTCGAATAATGCCCTTTTTATAAAGGAAATCGGCCCAGAGCACCCGCCCTTTCATGACGGAGTCCCACTGCTCGTAAAACGGCACGCCCGGAACAATGGCCACATCGAACGTCATGTTGCTATCAGCCACTTCCTGGTAGAGCCGGGCCGGACGCCCGCGATAAACATAGGTTTTACACCCCAAAAGAAAAGTTACCACAAAAACAACCAAAAATGCAGACCGATACATAGAAATGTAAAATAATACATTTATAGGTATCGGTCGAATTAGAAAAATTTTAATACTATTAATGCAGGGCAGCACTCATATCGATTGCTTTTTTATCCTTCCGGTTTCTAACCATCAGTATAAAAGGTATACAGATCAGGAAAAGAACACCAAGGTATAGAAATACATCCATATAAGAAAGCACGGCGGCCTGTTTGGTAACGGTGAAGTCGAGCGCTTTATATGCCGAATTCAAAGCTATATCCGGAGACATCCCCTTCGCCATAAATCCCTGTTTCAAAGCCATCACTCTTTGCTGAACATCCAGGTCATTCACATCCAGCTTCGAGATCAGGTCGTTCCGGTAGGACATGTTCTTATTGCTCATAAATGTTGTGATGGCTGCTACCCCAAATGAGCCACCTAATTGCCGCATCATACCGGTAAAAGCTGCCCCCTGCCCGATCTGCTGCCCCTTCAGGGTTGATAAAGCCATCGTAGTGATGGGTATAAAAAGCAAACTCAATCCTATGCCACGAACAATCAGCATCCAGAAAAAGTTATCCTTTGCCGTGTCGGGTGTAATAATCTTATATCCCCAGAAACTATACACGAAGAAAAGGAACAAACCTACGGCTACCATATACTGTTGCGATACGCCTTTTGATATCAGACGCCCTACTACGGGCATCATAAATGCAGTAGCCAGTGTTGCCGGAATCATCAGTAAACCCGATTGTAACGCGGTCCAGCCCAATAAGCTCTGCGTATACAGCGGTATGATAAAAGTGGATCCGTACAAGCCAAAACCAAGGATAAACGACATGCCTGTGCCGATACGCAGATTACCATTTTTCAACACCCTTAATTCTACAATGGGGTTCTTATAAGTAAGTTCCCGCCATATAAAAAAGAAAAGGCCGAATACTGCCAGCGCGGTGAACACCGAGATAACAGGGCTGGCGAACCAGTCTTCTTCATGTCCCCGCTCCAGTATAAACTGCAGAGAACCCACAGTTACGGTTAACAAAAATATGCCCAGCCAATCTATTGCTTTTGTGGAGGTCTTGGCCGCGTATTTAGGACTTTTTATGAACTGTAGGGTTAGGAGAACCGCTATGATACCCAAGGGAATATTAATATAGAAAATATAAGGCCAGCTAAAATTATCTACGATATAACCGCCCAGGGGCGGACCTAATGTTGGCCCCACAATCACACCTAATCCATAGATGGCCTGCGCCATACCTCTTTTTTCGGCGGGGTACGATTCGGTAATAATCGTTTGGGATGTAACCAGCAAAGCACCTCCCCCTACGCCCTGCAGAAACCTGAATGCCACTAACTCCCATATATTGGTAGCATTACCGCAAAGAAAGGAACAGATGGTAAACAAGGCTATGGAAAAAGCGAAATAGTTTCGCCGCCCAAATTGTTGCGACAGCCAGCTGGTCATAGGCACAATGATCACATTACCGATCGCGTACGCTGTAATCACCCAACCTACCTCCGATAAGGTGGCGCCCATATTACCCTTCATGTCGTTGAGCGCCACATTTACAATTGTCGTATCCACAATTTCCAGCAATGCACAAACAATGGCTGTGAGGGTTACTATAAACCGGCGGAAACCATATTCCACCAGTGAATTTTGATCTTCCATTTTTATTCTTATTATTTCAGCAGCGTCGTTCGCAGGTTACTATACCGGCACAACGGCACAACGTCCTAACATTAACACGCGTTGCTTATCAATATTCACTATTGATCAACTCCATACTAATTACCCATCACTGACTAATTCACATGCACATCTACTACTACATTTAAACCCGGACGCAGTTTTTGAATTAACGAGTCGTTCTTATCTGTGAATTCAATTTTTACAGGAAGACGTTGCACCACTTTCACGAAGTTTCCGCTGGCATTATCAGGAGGTAATAACGCAAAGCGCGCACCTGTCGCCGGAGAAAAGGAAGTTAGTTTCGCTTCAAATTCGTGTTTTGGAAAGGCATCTACTTTTACAGACACTTTCTGCCCCTCTACCATTTTAGCTATCTGGGTTTCCTTGAAATTAGCCACCACCCATTTATCATTGTTTAAAACGACATTAAACAGCTGGGCTCCTGCCTGTATAAACTGACCTACCTGCACCGGTACTTTGGAAACCACGCCACTTTCAGCAGCTATAATTGCAGTATAACTGAGGTTCAGTTTCGCATTTTCAATTTCCACTTCTTTCTGCCTGATGCTGGAACGCGCTATAGCAGACTGTTCTGAACTGGCGGAAACCTGGCTTCTCACTACATTAGTTTGAGCAGCGGCCTGATTTCGCTGGGCTATTAATATTTCCAATTGCTTATCTGCCGATTGCTTTGCAGCCAACGCCTGTTCGTATTGTTGCTGTGTAATAGAATGATCTTTTATCAGGTTTTCATACCTTTTCAAATCTTCCGTAGTACGCCAGATATTTACTTTAGCTGCTTCTATCTGTGCGTTAGCAGTAGCAACTGCAGCGTTTGCGGTACCAATGTTCTGGTTGGTAGCTGAAGTACTGGCCTGCGCAGAAGAAAGGTTGCTCCGGGCTGTTCCCAGGGCAGCTTCTGCCTGGTGAAGTGCCAATGTCAAATCTCTTTTATCCAATATGATTAACGTGTCTCCTTTATTAACCAACTGATTATCCTGAACGCGAACCTCACTGATGTAACCAGAAATCTTTGAGATAACGGGACTCAAATTAGCTTCCACCTGTGCATCATCGGTTTCCTCGTGGCTTTGACCATGGATATAACCGGATATACCAAAATAGGCTCCCAGCACTACCATAATACCAAGGATAATAAAAAATATCGGGCTTCTTTTTTTGGCAGCCGGCGCACTCACCGGTGCCTGTTCATTTACTTCTGTAACTGTATTATTTGCCATCTTTAAGGAATTAATATTTTATTGATAAAGTACTCCGGTTGTTTCTAATAACTTGCTGTAGGCCAACGCTGCATCTGCCTTGGCATTTAAAACATTGATTTTAGTAGATAATAATGCCACATTGGCGTCTAACAATTCGGTAATAGTCACCAGGCTGTTATCGAATTTATTTTTGGTGATCCTGTAATTTTCTTCAGCCTGCCGCTCAGACTTCTCGTAAACCTCTATTTTCTTTTGGGCTACAAATGCATTTTGGTAATCCCGGTTGATCTCCAGTTTTATACCATCCATTAATAACTCCCTGGAAGCCGTAAGCTGTGTTTCCCTCGCTCTCGACTGTTTTAACACTGCATTGCTCTTCCACAGGTTAGCGAGGTTATACTGAATACCAACACCTGCATTCACCGCATTGGTCACAGTTAAAAAATCAGGAATATTGGCCGCTACATAGCCGCCTGTAAGCGCCAGTGTAGGTAAGTTTTCAGCTTTAGCAGATTTAGTAGCCAGTTCTGCCGCTCTTTGCTGAAAACCCAGGGCCTGCATATCCTTCCTGTGCTGTAACGCTTCCTGCTGGTAGTCAGTAAAGGTTTTTATAGCCACCTGTTGATTCACAAAAGAAGTATCTAACTGAAGAACCGTCTGTTCCGGTAAACCCAGTAACAGGTTCATATTCACGTTAGCAATATTGTAATTGTTCTCCGCCTCCAGTAATTGCAGTTCGATATC
>JBQGCI010000620.1:0-3949 GCA_052038405.1 Acinetobacter pittii | reverse complement strand
GTTCTGTCGCTATTCCTTCTTTCTCAAAGAAAGGTGCAGCAAGGGCAGCAAGGCGTGCATTATCGGCACGCTGTATAGGTTGCTGGTTGAACCATTTCGCTTTTTCATAATCGAATTTGGCCCCGGCGCTATGCACACGGTCCATAGAAAACTTATCGATCATTTCGTCTATGGAGAACAGCTCCTGCTCGGTACCATCGTTCCAGCCTAATACAGCAAGCAGGTTAATAAACGCTTCCGGCAAAAATCCTTTTTCTTTAAATCCTTCTGTCAATTCATCACTCTTCGGATCTTTCCAGTTCATTGCAAATACCGGGAAACCATATCGGGCCCCGTCTCTTTTGCTAAGCTTTCCGTGAGGACCTAATATCAGCGGGAAATGTGCCCACTGGGGCATCTTATCTTCACCGAAAAGATATTTCCAAAGTAATACATGCACAGGTGCACTGGGCAACCACTCTTCTCCACGAAACGCATGGCTGATCTGCATTAAATGATCGTCGACTACCACTGCCAGGTGATAAGTAGGCATCCCGTCTGCCTTTAATAATACTTTATCATCGACAACAGAAGTATTAAAGCTTACTTCGCCACGGATCATATCAGTAAAACTCACCGTTTCGTTCTCCGGCATTTTTATGCGTACTACATACGGTGTATCGCTATGCATCAGCTCATGTACCGTATCACCGTCCAGTGTCAGGGAGTTGCGCATTTGCATTCGAACTTTCTGATCGTACTGGGGTGCCGGATTTTCATCCGTTTTGTATTGCCGCCGCATTTCTTCCAATTCCAGGGGTGTGTCGAAAGCATAGTAAGCATGTCCTTCAGCCACCAGTTGATCAGCATAATTCTTATATAACTCTTTGCGTTCGCTTTGCCTGTAAGGTCCATAATGGCCCCCATGTTGTGCACTTTCATCCGGCTCCAGCCCTGCCCATTTCAGGCATTCGAAAATATACGCCTCTGCGCCCGGCACAAATCGCGTCTGGTCGGTGTCTTCGATCCTTAGAATAAAATCACCGCCGTGTTTTTTTGCGAAGAGGTAATTATACAAAACGGTTCTTACACCGCCTAAATGTAAGCCCCCTGTAGGCGAGGGGGCAAAACGCACTCTGACTTTTTTTTCGCTCATGGCGCAAATGTATTTCAATTAATACGAATACGCTAAATAAATACAGCTGTTTATGCGGGTAAAAGACTTCAATAAAAAAGTGAAAGTTGTTTACAATTCTTTCATTATAATATCTTTCCAACGAACTTTAATACCACCTCCATCGTGTATTTGTAAGGCAATAAAACCATTAGCTGCGCCTATTTTCGAGTCTGCCAGATCGATCATCTGGTGGCCATTGAGCCAGGTAGTAACCTGATCATTCAGTACGCGTATTTTCAGGGTATTCCATTTGCCTTCTTTTAACCATTTTTCATCTTCGGCTTTGGGTTGTATCATCCAGCCACGGCCATAAGATTCGTAAATGCCGCCTGTATGATTATTCAACGGTGCTACCTCCACCTGCCAGCCGCTGATCTTTACGCCATCAATAGAAGAGCGAAAGAAAACGCCACTGTTGCCATTCGCTTCCTGCTTAAATTTCAGGGTCAATTCGAAGTTTTTGTACTTTTTGTCAGTCGAAAGATAGCCATACCCCTTATCGGGGCCGCTTTCGCAAACCAGTTCGCCTTTTTGAACATACCATTTTTCGGTGCCATGCACGGTCCACCCACTCAGGTTTTTACCGTTAAAAAGCCAGAAACTCTTTTGTGCGTGCAACACGCACGCCAGTAATAACATGGTAACAATAGCAAGAATCTTTTTCATCTGTATTTTTTTGATTGATTGAGACGGCCTTAAAAATACGAAGTTTTATCACACTAACATCATGCTTCATTTGAAGCGTCCTGTTGTACATTTGCTTCAATACGGTAACAATGACGCGTCTGTTCCTGGGAAGGCGTGGTGACAATGATTGCGTGCACCAATAATTTAACACCACAAACAGAATCGCGCAGGGCGAATGACCATAGTAGCCAATAGTGGTGACTGTAATGTAACTGAGTCAAAACGAATGGGATTATATGTTTGCCGGCAACCGATAACCATCATTTGACTTAATTAGGTGTTTATAGTCATTTTAATTTGAAGTCATGAAACAGATTCTTTTTGCCTTACTGATAATCATTTGCTCATCATCTGTTGCACGGGGGCAGGACAAAGCAGATTATGATAAGTCTTTGGCCGACAGCCTGGGATCAGACGAGCGGGGTATGAAAATGTACCAGCTGGTGCTACTAAAAACAGGCCCTGCTACCATTGCTGATAAAGACTCGGTGCAACAGATCTTCGCAGGCCACATGCAAAATATCGGACAGCTGGTAAAAGATGGATACCTGGTGGTAGCCGGACCTTTTGGTAAAAATGACCAACAATACCGGGGATTATTTATTTTAAAAACTAAAAACAAAGAAGAGGCTGAAAAACTGCTACTCACCGATCCGGCAATTAAAACCGGGTTACTGGCTTATGATGTGCTGGATTGGTATGGCTCTGCGGCATTACCGATGTATCTACCGTATAGTGATAAAATTAGTAGAACAAAATTCTGATCGAAAGCGGAAGCTCCTGGCTGAAAGCATTACGGTAAAAAGAATCAGTCTCCGGCTTGAATCTATCTGCTTTCCGGGTACCTGATGCCCGTTTGCCGCTATAACCGGCCCTAATTTTCTTTTTTACAGCATTTTACAAATAATCTTTTTTCGACAGGGTTTTGCTACCTTTAGGAACTGAAAACTAAACTTAACTGGTATTAACAGCGAATCTTCATTATATTTTGGGGGAGGTTTTACACGAACTGATAAAACCACCAGCTTAGCCGGGAAGAGGTAACTGTTTAAAAATGGAAATCGCACACTCAATATGAGCAGTCTCAAAAAAATGATTATGGCCGTTCTCTCCTTCTCGGCCATGGTTCTGATCACCGCCGCATTTGTAGACGGGAGTGTCAGGGTTCAACAAGCAATAAACATTAACGCCCCGGCTGAAACTGTTTGGAGCTTTACGAGCAGTATCACCGCTTTAAATAGCTGGAATGCCTGGTTCAGGCAGGACGAAATGATGAAAACATCTATTGGAGGAAATGATGGTCATCCCGGAGCGACCTTTTGCTGGGAAAGCCGCCATGCGGAACCGGGAACAGGCTGCCTGACCATCTCGAAGCTTACCGTACTCAAGGATGTAACCTTAAACATTACGCTTCAGGCCCCTTATAAAACCCATGCAAAAGCCCATATCATCTTACAACCTCAAAACGACACCACGCGGGTAACCCTTAACATCAATACTCATATTCCTTACCCTTTCAATATCGTGATGCTGTTTAAAAAGTCTCAACAATCAGTAGCCACCGACTGCACCCTTAGCTTACAGGAGCTCAAAAGACTGAGTGAGGCGCCATAAACAAAAAGCACTCTTTGTATGTTATTTTAAACCGGAATTCAACAGAGCCTTTTTCGGTAGAATGTCTTAATGTTGTTGTGGAAATTTCTTTAAAGTTGACAGCCAATTCAAATTGTTTTGTATGATTCAGAATTACGTATTAATTGCTATTGCAGTTGCTTTTAGTGTAATGATGCTGGTGTTGATTGGCCAGAAATTAAAAGTAGCTTATCCTATTTTTTTGGTAATTGCGGGGCTCATTATCAGCCTGGTTCCCGGCATGCCTACATTCCAGATTGATCCCGATATTGTATTCCTTATTTTCTTGCCGCCCATACTTTTTGAGGCGGCCTGGTTTACATCCTGGAAAGATTTCTGGAAACATAGAAAACAAATTTCCTGGATGGCTTTCGGGCTGGTCTTTCTTACATCTGTGGTAGTGGCCTATGTTTCGTCTGCATTAATTCCCGGTCTTACTTTGGCGATGGGGTTCCTGCTGGGAGGCGTGAATTC
>JBQGCI010000619.1:0-3194 GCA_052038405.1 Acinetobacter pittii | reverse complement strand
GCTGGGTATAGGCCAGCAGCAGGATCCTAACACGGGCCAAACCCGTTATGATGCCCCTACCTACGGGCAAAACATCAACTGGTTCCTCACCTACCAGACAGATTTTCTCTTCATGCGTTATTTTATGTGGAATTTCGCCGGACGCCAGAATGATCTGCAAGGCTTTGGTAATAAGCGGGATGGCAACTGGATATCGGGGATCAGCCTGATAGACAACGCGCGCCTGGGCGATCAAAGTAAAATGCCGGATAGTTTAAAAGCCAATAAGGCCAACAACAAGCTGTTTATGTTGCCGCTGATACTGGGTGTACTGGGATTCGTATTCCAGCTGTTGAGAAATAAAAACGACTTTATTATTACAGCCATCCTTTTCTTCTTCCTGGGCGAAGCTATCGTATTGTATCTTAATGCACCTGGTAATATGCCAAGAGAAAGGGACTACGTATTTGTAGGCGCCATGTACGTATTTGCTATCTGGATCGGTCTTTCCGTATTAGCGTTTGTACGCCTGGCACTGGAAAAAACAGATAAGGAACTGTTTAAAAAAGTATTGATATACGGAGCAACGGTTACCTTCCTGGTTACTGTAATTACCAGCCTCACCGGATCGCCCGGTGGAGCGATCATAGCCAGTTTGGTAGCAGCCATCTTATTCGTTGCGGTGGTAGCCGCTGTTACTTATATTGTAAAAGCAGCTTCCGGCAAAGGCACCAATTTAAAAATGGCCGGTATCACTGCCGGCGCTGTTTGCTTACTGGTACCTGTACTAATGGCTCAACAGGAATGGGATGATCACGATCGCAGCCAGAAAACTTTAGCACCAGACCTCGCGAAGGATTACCTGGAAAGCTGCGCGCCCAATGCCATCCTGTTCACCTTTGGGGATAATGACACCTACCCCCTTTGGTATGCACAGGAAGTAGAAGGTATAAGGCCGGATATCCGTATTATCAATACCAGCTTGTTGGGTATCGACTGGTACATCAACCAGCTTCGCTATAAGATCAACAAGGCAGACAGCGTTGATGTGATCTGGTCGCCTGAACAAATCGAAGGCCATAACCGGGAATACATCCGTTTGGGACAACAACAGCAGGGACAGACTATTGATGCCAATGCCTTTTACCCGCTGTACGATATTATGAAAGACTACCTGGGGCAGGAAGTGAAGGATGAAGATGGTAATGATGTGGGGCCGAACACCATGCCTTTCAAAAAGTTCTTCGTACCGGTTGATAAACAATTAGTGTATAAAAACGGTACTGCAACCCCGGCAGATAGTGTCGTAGATCAAATGGCTTTTGAAATCCCATCCGGAGCCATTGCACGTAATGACCTCATCATGCTGAATATCATTGCCACCAATAAATGGCAAAGACCCATTTACTTTACAGCTGCGTACGGCGAGTTGGGCTTTGGACAACACCTGCGTAAAGAAGGCCTTACCTACAGACTGGTGCCATTTGTAGCTAAAACACCCCAGCAAAGCTGGGTAACCGACCAGGCTATGAGAGCCATGAGAGCGGGTGGTTCTTCTGTAAAAGACAATAACCTTAAAGCCATTTTTGAAAACCTTCAAAAATTTGAGTTTGGCGGCGCCAATAAAAAAGGTGTTTACTTCGACGAGGTTAATCGCCAGTATCTCTTAAATATCAGGGGAATTTTCGCCGAAGCCGCTGGCAACCTGGCTGATGCGGGTAAGACTGATGAAGCCGTTAAACTGTTAAATAGAGAGGCAGCAGGCATCAGTCCCGAGAACCTCCCTTATGGCATGACAAGCCGTTATAGCCAGCATAATCAGACAGGTATCCTATTAACGGAAGCCTATTATAAAGCCGGCAAATTAGACCAGGCCCGTAAAATAGCCGAAGACGTTAAGAAGGACATCGCCAGCCAAAGAAGCTATTACGAATACCTGAAAGCTGACAAGCCGGAATACTATGCTGGCCTGGAGCATACGGAAGTGATTCTGAATGAAATAATGGGCGAAGTGTTGAGCCAGGTAGAGCAACAATATGACCCGCTGAAAAAAGCGGCTAAAAACCCAATGCAGGAGCTAACGCCCGAAGCGCTTTTAAAAGCGGCTGACAGTGCCCAAAAAGCGACAGCTGCAGATTCCGCTAAATAGACTTACGAGACCGCAATTCAAATAAAGGCTGTCCATCCGGGCAGCCTTTTTATTTACTCCTGTCTCATTAAAGTTTGGGCAGAACAGGCTTTACCGCAAGGACGCAAAGCCGCAAAGTTTTTACCAATATCTTCCCTGCGCCTTAGCCCCTTGCGGTCAAACGTAGACGCCGTCTCTTTATCCGTTCTACTAATCAACCCCGCCTGCCGCCGGGCAGGTAATAAACTAATCCACCCGTAAAACGTTATATTTATATATGCGCGGGTTTCATTTTTCAAAATTTGATAGCAGCCAGGAAGGGAAAACACCCTTTGAGAAGCTTTTAGATATTTTCATGCAATTGCTTACTTACACCAGTGGCGATGTGGCTGAAGCTTTGGAATGGCTCAACGAACTGGATAAACAATACCAGCTTACCGACCAGGAGTACGGTATGGGCGATTTTATAGACGACCTCAAGCAGAAAGGGTATATTACTGAAGACGAGCAAAAAGGCGAAATTAAGATCACCCCCAAAACGGAACAGGGCATTCGTAAAAAAAGCCTGGAAGAAATTTTCGGCAAGCTCAAGAAAAGCAGGCAGGGCGACCATAAAACCTTTAAGCCGGGCCAGGGCGACGAGATCAACCCGGAGACCCGGCCATTCCAGTTTGGCGATATGCTGGAACAGATCGATTTCACCGAATCGATACGCAATGCACAAATCAATCATGGAGTGGATAGCTTTTCCCTCCGGGAGGATGACCTCAGCATCCGGGAAACGGATTTCAAAACCCAGACTTCCACGGTACTGATGATCGATATCTCTCATTCCATGATCCTTTATGGCGAAGACCGCATTACGCCCGCGAAAAAAGTAGCGATGGCACTCAGTGAGCTGATCACGACCCGTTACCCGAAAGATACTTTAGACATAGTGGTATTTGGCAATGATGCCTGGCCGGTGGAGATTAAAGACCTGCCCTATTTACAGGTGGGTCCTTACCATACCAACACCGTTGCGGGTTTGGAACTGGCTATGGATATACTCAGGCGGAGAAAAAATCCGAATAAGCAGATCTTCATG
>JBQGCI010000618.1:0-2157 GCA_052038405.1 Acinetobacter pittii | reverse complement strand
GGCCCCCTGTTTGGCTACCGCTGCAATTTGCGACGCGATGGCAAAGCTATCGGCGCTTTCTGTATTTACTCTTATCGCTTCATCGCCTCCCAGGGCTAGTGCTTTACGTATGATCGCATCGGCATCAGCCGCACCCACGGTAACCAGGTGAATAACAGTTGATGCATCTGCTTCTTTTAGCTCGATAGCGCGAACCAAAGCGTAATATTCATCGTTTGGGTTGATGATCCATTGAACACTGCCCGTGTCAAATTTCGTGTTGTTATCTGTGAAGGCTATTTTTGCCGTGGTATCGGGCGTTTTACTGATACATACTAGTATTTTCATCTGTTGATATTTAGGTTTAAAAATAGTAATCCCGGAACCCAGTTGCTTTAATGTACTGCGGACCTTGTGACAACCTGGTTATCATATGACAAAAGACTAAAAAGGTTGTTTATGCAACTAAAACAAAGATAAAAGGATATTGGTATAAAAAAAAATTCGTATAAAAAATTAACATGTCCAGAATTGAACAGATCACCGAGTTATTAAGGGAGCAGCCATCCGACAGTTTTTTACAGCATGCACTTGCTTTAGAATATGTAAAAGCGGGGAATGACGCTGATGCCAGAAGTGTTTTTGAAAAACTATTGTCCGATAATCCACATTATGTAGGCAGCTATTACCATCTTGCTAAATTACTGGAGAGACTGGGGCAGGATGATGAAGCGATTAAAGTGTATGAGCGGGGAATGGATATCGCCAAAGACTTAGGTGAGCAACATGCATACGGTGAACTGAAAAGTGCTTACGAATACCTCATTTACTAATGGAAGAAAATAAAACAGGCTGGAATTTAAAGGATCGGTTTACAGCATTTATTAATGATCATCACTTGTTTACCAAAAGTCACCGGCTGCTGGTAGCGGTAAGCGGAGGGGTGGACTCGGTGGTGTTGTGTCATTTGTGTAAAGCAGCGGGTTTTGACTTCGGCGTTGCTCATTGCAATTTTCAGCTGAGGGGAGCAGATAGCAACCGGGATGAGGCATTTGTACGGGAATGGAGTCGGCAACTGAACATTCCTTGTCACACAATACGGTTCAATACCCAGCAGTATGCTGAAGGAAAAAAGCTGTCTACACAGGTAGCGGCACGCAATCTCAGGTACGAATGGTTTAAAAAGGTAAGCGGGGAGCAGGGCTATGATTTTATTATCACCGCTCATCATGCCGACGATAATATTGAAACGGTTTTGATGAACTTTTTCCGCGGTACAGGCATCAAGGGACTTACAGGGATACAGCCGGCCCACCAGCAAGTACGCCGGCCTTTATTGTTTGCTAAAAGATCAGAGCTGGAAGCTTATTTGAAACAGCATCAGCTGTCGTTCGTTCAGGATGTTTCTAACTTACACGATGATTATACGCGTAATTATTTCAGAAATACCGTATTGCCTATGATTGCGAAAAGCTACCCGGAAGTGCAGCAGAATTTACTGGACAATATCAGCCGGTTTAAAGAGGTAGATATACTATATCGACAGGAGCTGTCCAGGATATCCAGGAAATTGTTGGTGCAAAAAGGAGCAGAATGGTATATGCCGGTGTTGTTGCTGCAAAAAACGCCGGCGATGAAAACGGTTTTACTGGAGTTGATCAGACCTTTTGGCTTTAAGCCAACGCAACTCAACGAAGTAGTTCGGTTGCTGGGGAGCGAATCAGGAAAGTATGTATGGTCGGCTTCACATCGTATTTTAAAAGACAGGAAGCACCTGGTGGTATCGCCCCTGGAAGATGGCAATAAGGCAACCCAGGTTGTTGAAGGACCCGGAGTAGCCGACTTTCCCGGAGGCAGCCTGCATCTTACCCAAACAGAAAAAAGAGTTAATGACAATACAGAGAAGGTGGCCCAGCTTGATGGAGCGCTGATACAATATCCATTGTTACTGAGGCCCTGGAGGGCAGGAGATTATTTTTACCCGTTCGGTATGAAAGGGAAGAAGAAACTGTCTAAATTTTTTGTTGGCAGAAAATTGTCGTTGGCGGAGAAAGAGAAAGTGTGGGTGCTGTAAATGAACCGTAAAATTGTTTGGTTGATAGGGCACCGTATAGACGACCTGTTTAAAGTAAATGATAAAAAGCAAAAAAGGAAAAGATTTTATTTATGATTTTTTTT
>JBQGCI010000617.1:0-4442 GCA_052038405.1 Acinetobacter pittii | reverse complement strand
CAAGGAAAGTTGAAGAACTTATTCAACAAAAAAATGTAATGGACAAGTTAGCTGAGGAACTCTATATCGAATTGATCAATTTAATACGGCATCAGATAGGAGCGCACGAGATGCCTATTACAATAGATACCCTGATCGAAGATGATTTGGGTGTAAGCGGAGATGACGCTTCAGACTTGATCATGACATTGTCAAAAGGTTTAAATTTAGTATTGATGATTTTTATTTTTAAAAATATTTCAATGACGAACCGTCTATTTTCAATACCGGACGGAACGTCCACTCTTTAACAATAGGCCGTCTTGCGAAAGCAGTAATTGCCGGCAGGTTAGATGAAGAAGTGATTAACGGTTAGAAGAAGAGTGCCCACTGCCTGTATTTTCACTAATGTTCAATTGAGATTAAGGATCGGTTAGTTACCTACCATCCAATCCCATAATCTTCGCCATGATTGCTGGATCCGCCCCACAGGCTGCCATGTTTCCAATCGAAGTAAATAGCATTAATGGGACCGCTGGTTCTGTCATCAAAACTAAGCGTATAGCCCATTTTCTTAAGTTCATTACGAACGGCATCTTTTGTATTGTTATTCAGTAAAATGCTTCCGGGCCGGGGTTTCCGATCCTCCAACTTCGTGCCGCCTAATGATAACCACAGTTGGTTACTATTGAAATTAGCGGCTTCGGTAGCCTGCTGAACGGTCATGCCGAATTCTATCATATTTAAGAAGAATTGCAGCAGGTTTTGTTCCTGCGTGTCCCCACCCTGTACTGCAAAAGATAGAAATGGTTTTCCATCTTTCAATGCCAGTGAGGGTGTGAGCGTTACCCGGGGCCTTTTGCCAGGCGCTACTACGTTAAAGGGGTTGATCATTTCATCTAATACAAAGCTTTGCATGCGCTGGCTCATACCAACGCCTGTATTGCCCGCAATGCAGGCGGGAAGCCAGCCACCACTCGGTGTAATAGATACTACCCAGCCCTCTTTGTCTGCAGCTTCTACACTGGTGGTGCCGCGCCATAACCGATCATGGTATTGTTCATCAGTTGAATTGTTATTGAATGAGTTTCCGCGCCGTATATCATGCGTGGGCATAAACTGCCGGGTTGAACTATCGGTGCTGAAGTTTCGTTGTTGAAGTAACTCCAGGTAGGGGTTGGTTTTGTTTTCGAAAGGGTAGGGATCTCCCGGGCCAATGCCGGGATCATTTTTTTCAGGACGGATCAATGCCGCACGCTGCGCTGCATAGGCTTTGCTTAGTAAACCGTTGATGGGTTCTGCCGGAGCCATACGTGGATCGCCATAATAAAAATCCCTGTCTGCAAAGCTCAGGTTCATAGCCTGGTACACCGTATGAATATACTGGCTGCTGTTATACCCCATTTTCTTTAAATCAAAGTTTTCAAGGATATTCAATGCTTGCAATAAGGAGGGCCCTTGTGTCCAGGATTGCATCTTGTATATGTCGATACCTTTATAGTGGGTGTGCAATGCTTCTTCTTCAATAGGCTTCCAGTTAGCCAGGTCGTGCAGGGTGATCAGGCCGCCCAGTTCCTGGCAACCTCTTACAAACTCTCGTGCAATATCTCCTTTATAAAATCGATTATAAGCCGCCATAATGGCCTCCTTGCGACTTTTCTTTTGGCGCAATGCCTGTTGTTCGGCTTCTACCATTCTGGTAAGGGTAGCCAGCAGATCTTTCTGTACGAAAATCTCTCCCGCTTCAGGCGCTTCGCGTTTTTCGCCCGGATGGGTTAAAAATGTTTTGCGGCTGTAGGGCCATTCTTTGATCCTTGCTTTATTACGTTCTATGCTGTTGGCTGTCTGTGCTTCTATCGGGTAGCCGGCGGCTAATTGCATGGCCGGTTCCAGCACTTCTTTTAAACTTCTGGTACCATAGTTGGCCAGCATCAAACAAATGCCGCCAGGGGTGCCCGGTGTGGTAGCCGCCAGCGGGCCATACTCTGGTGGAAAATAATATCCCTTCTTTTTAAAGAAATCGACAGTCGCCCCGGTAGGCGCTACACCCATCGCATTAATAGCGATTACCTTTTTTGTTTTTGGGTTATAAATAAGCGCCTGTGTTTCTCCGCCCCAGCTCAATACGTCCCATAGGGTGCAGGTAGCTGCCAGCATGGCGCAGGCTGCATCCACTGCATTACCACCTTTTTGAAAAATAGCGGCGCCCGCTGTGGCAGCTAAAGGCTTGCCCGTTACAGCCATCCAGTTCTTGCCATGCAGGGGCGGTTTTTGGGTGGGTTGGGCAAAAAGGGCGATAACTGATATAACCATGCTGAGTGGGAGCAGGAAATATTTCATCCGGGAGAATTTTTAGTACTAAAGATAAGCATTGAAAAAATCATATTTTTGAGAAAGCTGTTTGCAGGAGATTTTATCAGCAGGTTGACTTTCGCATCGGGTAACAGGCTGATTGACTAAAATGATATGCCATGAAATGGATTTATACCGCTTTGTTATTGTTTGTTTGCCTGGTGAATGCCAGTGCCGAGGATAAACGCCCGCTTGCCGTAGCCTTAGCCGGTTTAAGTCACGATCATGTAAACCTGATCATGGATCATTATAAGAAAAAAGAGATCAACCTGGTGGGGATTGCTGAACCCAATAAAGAACTGGTAAGCAAGTTTAAAAAGTTGGCCGGTATCCCGGACAGCCTGTTTTATGACGACCTGGAACTATTGCTTCAAAAGAAAAAGCCCGAAGTAGTGATGGCTTTCAATGCCATCAGTGAACATATTGATGTGGTAAGAATTTGTGCGCCTCTGAAAATAGATGTGATGGTAGAAAAACCTTTGGCTACAACGGTGAAAGATGCCGAAGAAATGGCAGCCTTGGCAAAGAAATATAATACAAAGATACTTACTAATTACGAAACCACCTGGTATGGCACCAACCAGGAGATTTATAAAAGGGTAAAGAAAGGAGATGTTGGGGATGTGGTTAAAATGATTGCACATGACGGGCATGAAGGGCCTAAGGAAATTGGCTGCAGCCCTTTCTTCCTGGACTGGTTGACAGACCCGGTGAAGAACGGGGCGGGTGCACTTAATGATTTCGGATGCTATGGCGCCAATTTATTTACGGGGCTCATGAATAATCAAATGCCCGTATCGGTGTATGCCGTCACGCACCAGATCAAGCCTGCTGTTTATCCGAAGGTAGACGATGACGCCACGATCCTCCTGGAGTACCCCAATGCTACCGGCATCATCGAAGCTTCCTGGAACTGGCCTTATAGTATTAAAGACTGGGAAGTGTTTGGCAAAACAGGCTACCTGCAGGCGGTAAATAGTAAAGCCCTGCGTGCTAAAACGAATAAAACAGGTTACGAGATCAATGAAGTGGCTTCACCGCAGGCCCCTTATCAAAGTTACCTGGCTTATGTGACTGCCGTTTTGCGTAAGGAAATCACACCCGGTGATGATCTGTCTTCTTTAGCCAATAATATTATTGTGGTAAAAATTTTGAATGCGGCAAAGGAGTCGGCCAGGACGGGAAAAAAGGTGTTGATGAAGTGATGGATGATGATATGTGCGCTGCCGTTGTTGCGTCTTTTGACCAACAACTGGAGTGTTGGGCGGGTGTGCTAATAATGTTTAAGTAGCCCTATGCATTGATAATTAGTTTACAGTAATACTGCATTTGCTGTTGGTGAAAAACACCGACAGCGGCCGAAGGCGCTGGTGAAATCCTGATTTGTGGGCCGCCGTTGTTGTGCCTTTTGACCAGCAACTGAAAATGCGCAAGATGCTTTTGTTGGTGTTTTTCACCAACAAATTTTTACGGTCGATTTTGCTTATTTTTAGGTATCAGATATTTATATCATGGTTGCGCTAATCACTGAATACCCACAATTTTTTACTGCTACAAATTTGGAGTGGAAGCCATTATTGAAATCAGTTGTACGCAAGGAAACAGTAATAAGTAGTCTTCGCTTTCTCGTCGAAAATAAAAGGGTAAAGCTGTTTGCATTCGTTATAATGTCCAATCACCTGCACCTTATATGGCAAATGCAGCCACTTATTCATCCCACTCATGTACAAAGAGACTTTTTAAAGTATACGGCACAGCAGATGAAATATCATATGCAACAACATGACCCGGAAATGTTGCAAGCGTTTTTTGTGGGAGCAGCCGATAGGATGTATCAATTTTGGGAGCGTAACCCTTTAAGCATTGAATTGAGAAGCCATACCTTTTTTCGGCAAAAACTCGACTACATACATTTCAATCCAGTTCGCGCCGGTTTATGTAAGTATCCGGAAGAGTACTTATATTCATCAGCACAGTTTTATAGAACCGGAGTGGATAAGTGGGACTTTTTATCGCACTATGCAGATTGAAATGAAGATATTTTGCTGTTGGTGAGAAACACCAACAGCGGCAAACGACGGTTATAGTGATTTGGCGAGGTTAAAGAAGAT
>JBQGCI010000616.1:0-3999 GCA_052038405.1 Acinetobacter pittii | reverse complement strand
GTGCCCGGGGATCTCTCCTGCATAAATGGGCCGGTAAATACAAAGCTCAAATACTACCTGTGTCAAAATTATAAACACCAGGTTTGGCCATCTGATGAGTTTAAAGAACGGCTTTATCAGCGCCATAAATATGTGTTGATTATCGGTGAATGCATGGCTGTACGATCATGTTGAAGCAACTGAAGTTACAGCACCCCAATGCCCGTTTATTTTTAATACCTTTTCGATAACATCCCTCACACAACCCTCTCCACCCTTTTGGGACGAAATATACCGCGCTACGACTTTAATATCATTAACTGCATCGGCGGGACAGCAGCCCAATCCTACTTTATCGAATACCGGAAGATCCGGCATATCGTCTCCCATAAACAAACAATTGGCTACATCAAAACCATGCTGCACAGCAAGATCTGCAACAAATGTGCCCTTATCTTTTACCCCAAAGAAAACCTCCTCTATACCCAGGTAATTCAATCTTTTCTCAACTGCACTCCGGGCGGAGCCGCTCACAATAAAAACCTTGTAGCCTTTTTTGACAGCGAGCTGCAGCGCGTAACCGTCTTTCACATTCATAGTGCGCGCCATTTCCCCACTTTCCAGTACCAGCACCCTCCCATCGGTTAGTACACCATCTACATCAAAAATAAAAGTAGTTACCTGCTTAAAACTGCTTAAAACATTCATGCACACCTGTTTTATTCATTTCCGGTGAAAAAATCCCTTTAATATATATGCTTTTCTCTATCAAAAATCTTTCCCGCATGCAAATGTAGGCGAATGATTCATGTCCAACATTAATTGAGCCGGTTCAGTGGCCGGCCTAAAATGCTTTCGGTTAAAAATTCGTATAGTTTTAAAAGTTGCGGATGCTTATCCAGTAAAGCGCGATGTTTATCAATAGTTTCCATATCTCCCCTTATTGCCGGACCTGTTTGCAGACTGGAGGGTGCCGCATCGTGAAGCCGGTAGAATGTATTATCGATTAATGGCAACAGCTCCGTAAAATCGATCCCCTCTTTTTTACAGTAGGCTTCAGCTAAAGAGAATATATGATTAGAAAAGTTGTTTACCAGGACAGCACCGATATGCAGCTTGGTTCGCTTATCAAAATCGGCGCTAAAGGAGGCTTCTTTATATACCGAACGGGCGAGTTTATTCAAGACATTGTTTGTCTGATCATTAATTCCTTCTACATATATAGGTATAGCCGGTATCTGCTCCTGCTCCTTACGCAGACTTTGTAAAGGATAAAAAACACCATAATTACCCGTTACTTCCTTTAACACATCCATTTTAACGGCGGCAGCGGTATGCGCTACTACTTTCCCGGGCAAATGCAGATCAATGGCTACCGATTCTATCGCATCGTCGGCTACCGCAACTATGTATACATCTGCATCTTTATTGATAAGGCTCGAATAATTAGCCGATTCTGTATTCCATTCGTAGGCCAGCTCTGAAGCAGCACTGGCATTACGGCTCAATATCTGTATAATGTGATGGCCGGCAGCAACGAATTTCCGGCCTAAGACGGCGGCTACATTTCCCGACCCGATGATTACGATATTCATAGTATAAAGATACCAATTAGAAAAGCAAACCCTGTGATTTACAACCACTCTTATGCTAATTAATGTAACAAAAGGCAAACAGCAGGCTTTTCATTTGACGCGTATCAATTTTAAGCCGGCAATACGCCAGCCAGAAACTGTATCTGCTAACTTCGCAACAGCATGAATGTACAAGGCATTATCATTAAGGTTTTCCGCGCCAGATTACAGTTACTGGCTGCTATTTCTAAAAAAAGGGCGGGCAACGAAGCTTTCCGCGTCTTTTGTACGCCCTATTTCCGCATGGCTTATAAAGATGACCTGTTCGGAAATGCCGAACGCTTATCTTTCAGAGCGGGTACCGCCAATACAGTAGGATACCGCTGGAATAAAGAGGGCAATAAAAAGCTGCTCATTGTACATGGTTTCCGTTCTGCTACGGTTAATTTCCTACATTTTGTGAGCCCGCTTATTGAGAAGGGCTACGAAATTGTAACTTTTGACGCTCCGGCGCACGGGTTAAGTGAAGTCAAAAGCCTTAACGCCATAGTATATAAAGTTTTTATTGCCGCTGTACACCGGCAATTCGGCCCTTTCGATGCTTTTATCTGTCACTCTTTTGGCGGACTGGCAGTGAGCATGAACCTGGCAGAACTGCCGGAGAACAGCCCTATTAAAACCGTATTGATAGCACCTGCCGCCAACTCAAAGCAGTTAATCGAATCCTTTTTTAAAGAGATGCGTATTAAGAGCCCATTAGTGCAGGCATACTTCTATGAAAATATTCAACGGCTTAGCGGAAAAAACATAGAATGGTTTTCAATTGCCAGGTGCGCCGGTAACATTAAAGGCCCTGTTCTTTGGATTCATGATAAAGACGATACTGTTACCCCTGTACAGGACGCTTTTGACATTCAGCAAACCCAACCCGTTAACTTCCGTTTTCTCTTCACTTCCAACCTGGGTCATCGCCGTATTTACCGGGATAAAGACGTAGTTGCTGCTATCATTAACTTTCTGTGAACAGGGGTAAAAAACCGGCATATATTTATAAATAAGCGTGCATTTATAAAAAATGTACTAATCTTGTTCCCAAAAAACCGGCTGAAATATGTTATTTTACCCGGATACGACACTTGCTGATTCAAGGTGAAGGGAGAAATGACCGAAGTGGGACCGGCTGTGTCCAAAAACTATAATTAAGAGAATTTAATAAATGGCTAAGAATTTACTGATAGTGGAGAGCCCTGCAAAGGCCAAAACAATTGAAAAGTTCCTGGGTAAAGATTTTCAGGTAAAAAGTTGCTTTGGGCATATACGCGATCTGGAGAAAGCAGGTATGGGAATCGATATCGAGCATCAATTTAAACCCCGCTATGTAGTTAGCGATGGCAAAGAAAAGGTAGTACGGGAGTTGAAATCGCTGGCAGGTAAAAGTGAAGAAGTTTGGTTAGCAACGGATGAGGACCGTGAAGGAGAAGCTATTAGCTGGCATTTATGCGAAGTATTGGGTCTTAACCCTGATACAACTAAAAGGATTGTTTTTCACGAGATCACTAAACCAGCTATCAGGGCTGCGGTTGAAACACCGCGTAAACTTGATATGAACCTGGTAAATGCGCAGCAGGCCCGCCGGGTACTGGACCGCATCGTGGGATTTGAACTCAGTCCCGTACTGTGGCGTAAAATAAGCGTAAAAAATAATCTGAGCGCAGGTCGTGTGCAAAGTGTTGCGGTTCGGTTAATCGCTGAAAGAGAAAGAGAGATCAACGCCTTTGAAACGCAGAGCAGCTTTAAACTGGAAGCTGTTTTTACCGCAACAGATACCACCGGTAAGCAAATTAATTTCAAAGCTGAAGGGAAACGGTATCCTGACAGCCGGAGCGCTGAGCAGTTTTTACAATCCTGTGTCGGCGCCAGCTATACAGTAAGTGATATACAGGTAAAACCCGGCAAACGTACGCCTGCAGCTCCTTTTACTACTTCTACCCTTCAGCAGGAAGCCAGCCGTAAACTGGGATACAGCGTGAGTAAAACCATGCTGGTCGCACAACAATTGTATGAAAATGGTCATATCACTTATATGCGTACCGATAGTGTTAATTTAAGCGATACGGCATTAGGTGATATTACGAATACAGTGAAGGGGATGTATGGTGAGCATTATCACCAGTTTCGTCGCTATAAAAATAAAAACCAGAGTGCACAGGAAGCGCACGAAGCCATTCGCCCTACCTATATGAATAATTCAACCGTTGACAACCCCGAGTGGAAACGGCTGTACGAATTAATATGGAAAAGAACCATGGCCAGCCAAATGGCCGATGCGCAGCTGGAAAAAACGACTGCCGCCATCGATATCTCCACGAATAAAGAACAATTGACCGCTTCGGGAGAAGTGATCAAATTTGAGGGCTTCCTGAAAGTTTACAGGGAGGACAGAGAC
>JBQGCI010000615.1:0-13087 GCA_052038405.1 Acinetobacter pittii | reverse complement strand
GGGCAGGTAAAAACATTGTCGTATAACAAACGCACCAAAGAAGTAAAGCTGACGATCGCTCCGGCTGATCCTTATACGCCAACGGCCTATTTCAGGTTAGAATCAACAACGGCAACTGCCACAACCTATAAACCGGTAGCGAATCTTTTATCAGAGCAGGGACGCTTTGCCCTGCCATTAAGTGATGCCACAACAACAGTAGTATTGACGCCGCAGTAAACAGGGTACGACCTTCTATTTGCGGATGGTTCTTACACCAAATACACGCCCGGCAGTTCTGCCATTGGTAGATTGTACTTTCACCCGGATGGTGCTTTTATCTTTGATCAGCTCAACCGGGATCGCATATTCTTCATCAAAGAACTTACCGGGCTTTCCGCCTTTCAATTCAACGGAAGCTACTTTTACATCTTCAACCAGTATGTCGAAGCTGCGGCCCTTATCATCGCCAATATAGCTGAACAACAAGGCTGTTGGTTTTCCAGGCTCTACCTTCATATCGAAAGAAAAGAAGCCATCTTTTCTTACTTCGCGGCCACTGCGGCCATAAGCCGCATCTACATAAGATTGTTCGCTGGCTTTCAGGTCATGATCACGCTCCGGCTGCATTTCACCAATACGGAAGTTATCAATGGTTTGTGCTTCTACCAGTTGCTGGCGTTTTTTCTCTGCTTCGTATTCGGCCTGTTTGGCCAACCAGTCGGCATTGGTGAAATAATCCCAGTACACACTGTAATGGTTATCAATATTTTTATAAAAAGGCGTGAGCTTTACATCAAAGGGCTTGCCCGTATTTTGGGTTTGGAAGGTTAAAGGCGCTGCAGGGTCCTTTGCGATCCAGTCGCTGATGTTTCGGTTATCTGTTAATAATACAGGAATACCATAAACCGGGTCGGGTGTTTTATTACCCAGGTTACCTGCCAATACCAGCGGACCATACATAATTGCTACACGATTGGCGTTGTCGGGCATGGCTTCCGCATACAGGTTCATTTCAAAAGACAGTTCCACCTTATCATTATTGCGCCATTTATTAGCAACAACAATATATCCTTCTTCATTAATAGTAGTATTAACGGTTTTGCCATTGATTTTTGCAACAGGTATGCCTTTAGCCCACCAGGGCCGGCGTATTTTAAAAGAGAAGGTAGCGGGCTTTTGAGTGGTGACCGTAAAGTTGGTGTTACTACTTTCTGGGTAAGAAGTGCTTTGCGTAATGCTAACGCCCTTTGTCCTCCAATTCAACTGTGAAGGAATAAAGAGATTCACATACAGGCTGCCATCGGCGCCTTCAAAATAAATATTCTCCGTATACTTGGTATGGTTTTCCATGCCACTGCCTACGCAGCAGGTAAAGCTATGCAGGGAGTCGCTGAACTGTTTTTTAGCCCCCATACGCAGCGGCTCAAAATACAGCATCATAGCGGTTTTGGGATTTTGAGACGCCAGTATGTCGTTGTATAACGCTCTTTCAAAATAGTTCATCAAAGTAGCGGAAGGCTTCCAGGCAAACAGGTGGCCGGTAAGCTTCAGCATATTATAAATGCAGCAGCTTTCGGCAGTGTTGTCGCTTAGCGCATCATTGAGTTTACCGGGCTGGCCCAGGTATTCGTAATTGCCATTGCCACCGGTTACATAACTATGATGATTGACGAGTATATCCCAGGTTCTTTCGGCAATAACGGCATCACCCGGGTTGGCGGTAAGCGTGTACTGTCGCGCCGAACCGATGGCTTTGGGGATATTCGTATTGGAATGCTTGCCTGCGAGCGGATCAGGTTTCCCTTCTGCCAACGGCTTCATTACAAAATCATCATAAAACTTGTAAGAAAGATCCAGGTATTTTTTATTGCCAGTAATCGCATAGATATTCGCCAGTATATCATTCATGCCACCAAATTCGCAACGCAGCATTTGCAGCCTTTGTTCTTCGTTTAAAGGGTTCACAATAGTACCCACCCAATCGGCCATTTTAACGGCTACGCCCAATGCCTTGCTGCTATTGCAATACAGGTATGCGTCTACCAGTCCTGCCATTAGCTTATGCACGGTATACCAGGGTGCCCATCCGCCGTTCAGGTCAAAACCACCGCTTTTGATCTCGCCCCGTTGCACGCCGTAAAAAATAGAATCTTCGTTGGGTATAGCGCCCACATAGCCTGTTTTACGGGTGTTCTGGCATTTTATAAGTTCTTCTACTATATAGTCTACTTTTTGTTTGAATCGGGGATCTTTCTCCGGGGCGTACATCATGGAACAGGCCGATAAGTAATGCCCTAATGTATGACCGCTCAGTCCTTCACTTTCCCATCCGCCATAGGCGCTGTCTTTAGGCTTCAGGCCTGCATTTTTGTAAAACCGGTTCAGCAGCCGGTCTGCTTTCAGCGATAGTATATAGTCGCCGTTGATCTTCATGGCATGCCTGAAGGGGCTTTTGCCGATCAATCTTACGTCTTTTAAACTGAAAGCATAAGCGCCCGCTTTTATAGCCGGCTGCACTTTAAATAGTTGGTTATTCTTTTCAGGTATATAAGATTGCCCGAAAGCATTCGCTGACACCAGTAGCACGGCAAAAGCAGAGATGTATATTAATCGCATAGAAAGAGCATTAATGAACAGACAGGCCGTAAAATAAAAACTGTTTTACAAACAGGATACGCACATTTTAACAAAGAGTGTACGGATGTTAACAGGATGTGGCGGCTGCAATTTTTTTATACAAATCATGAACCTCAACTAAATGCTTTTTATTACCTTGTGGGGGCCGATATGTTGCGCAGTACCATACTTTCAGCCATTTGTCTATCTCTCCTTGTGGTGTCCCTGCAGGCACAGGATGCTTATAAAGTAAAATACCTGGGCAGCAACCAGGGTTTATCCAATAACTCGGTAAAATGCATTTTCCAGGATAGCAAGGGCTTTATATGGTTTGGTACCTATGATGGTCTGAACCGTTACGACGGCTACGAGTTTAAAATATTGCGCAACCGTATCAACGACAGCGCTTCATTGCCACATAACTATATTTCTGCATTGAACGAGGATAGCGAACATAACCTATGGATCGGCATGGGACAAGGCGCTGTAACCTACAATACTTTTACCAACTTAGTATCGCCTGTTTATTACTATCCTCACCAATCTTCGCAAAGGCAAAAGGTAGGTATTTATATTAATAGCATAGAGAAAGATGGCGAAGGAAATATTTTTTTAGGTACCAGCGGTTTGAGTGTATTGGTGCGGTTTAAGGGTCAGCAAGAAGCGGTGCAGATACCACTTTATAATGCGGATGGCAGCGCCAACATTTATGCCTCTGTTCAGGCCATGTATGTTGATCCGCAAAAGCGTACCTGGATCTTCATAGCGGGATACGGGTTATACCGCTTTAATTACAAAACCCGGAAGTTGGATCTTATCAATTCCGATATCCGTAATTTCTCTGTAAATAAAATCGTAGCGGATAACGCCGGTTGTTTATGGCTGGGTACATCAACTGGTTTGATGAAATATATAGTATCTGCTAATCAGGTGGCGGCTTACTATAATACCGTTAAGGGCGGTTTAAGCGCTAACTATATAACAGCCCTTAGTATAGATGGCAATGATCAGCTCTGGATTGGCACAGATGGAGGAGGGATAGATTTATTGAACATAAAATCCGGACAGATCAGCAGCATTAATAATTCCGATAAATCAGAGGGTTTGACCAGTGAGTCGGTGCTTACGATATTTATAGATAAAGAATCGCGCAAATGGGTGGGAACAAATAAGGGCGGTGTGAATGTATTTGATGTGACCGGCGACGGTTTTCGCACCGTGCAGCGTAATGCGTCGTACCCGGGGCTCAGCAGCAACTTTATCACCTCTTTTTATGAAGATCAGCATAATAATCTCTGGATCGGCACCGAAGGTGGCGGAGTCAGCGTGTGGAATGCAGAACGCACGCAGTTTTCAACGTACCAACAACCGCAGCTCTCCGGTAATACGGTAAGTAGTATGACCGAGGATGCAGAGGGTAGCATCTGGATGGCTACTTTTGGCGGCGGTGTTACCCGCTTACTACCAGGAGGCAAGACGGAGCATTTCAGATTGATCAACCAGCAGGACGGCTATGAAAATAAGATCGCCATTCGCATTTATTACGACTCTAAAAAAAACTTATGGGTAACCACTTATGAAAATGGTCACCTGTATTTATATAACAAGCCGCTGAACCGGTTTGAAACCTTTGACGGGTCGCTGGGAGACCTGATGTCCATTAAAGAGGATCGTGCCGGTATACTATGGGCGGGTAATGCACAATCGCTCATTCGCATTGATCCGGTAAATAAGCAACACCGGTATTATGAAATAGGCAAAACAGTGAGGTCCATTTATGAAGACCGGCAGGGCCGTTTCTGGGTAGGCTCTGAGGGCGGTGGCTTGGTGTTGTTCGACAGGAAGGCGGGTAAGATTGTCAAACAATATACCGAAGACGAAGGCCTTTCTAGCAATACCGTAATGAATATATTGGAAGACAGTACCGGCAACCTGTGGATCAGTACCACAAATGGTCTCAATAAGTTCAACCCGCAGTCTGGCAAGTTTAACCGGTTTTATGAATCGGATGGATTGCAAAGCAGCCAGTTTTCTTACCGGGCGGCTATTCAATTGAGATCAGGGGAACTGGCTTTTGGGGGGAACAATGGGTTTAATATCTTTTATCCCCAACGTATAAAGCCGCGTACCTTTTTCCCAACGCTGGTTATTACCTCGTTGCGGGTGAACAATAAAGACCTTTCTCCTGCCCTGGATTTTGAAATGAACGGAAGCGGAGACATTACACGGCTGACGGTTCCTCACCATGAAGCGCTGTTGTCGCTGCAATTTGCTGCTTTGGAATATTCGGCGCCCAATAAAATACAATATGCCTATTACCTGGAGGGCTGGGATAAGGATTGGAACAAAGCCGGTAATACCAGAACGGTGACCTATAATAATATACGCGAGGGCACTTATACGCTGCGCATTAAATCAACCAATGCGGAAGGCGCCTGGAATACGGTAGAAAAAGTGGTAATCATTAAAGTACTGCCACCTTGGTTCCGCACCTGGTGGGCTTACCTGCTTTATTTGTCGGGAGCGGTGGCCCTGGCGATTGTGTTTATCAGGTATAAAACCCGGCAGGCCAAGATGAAATATGAGCTGCAGCTTTCGCGGGTGAATGCAGACATGCGCAAAGCCGAACTGGAAAGTGAGCGTATGGAAAAAGAAGTACAGAAAGCAGAGCTGCAAAAAGCACAGGCCGAGTATGAAAAAGAAAGAGCGGAAAGGGAAACAGAGCGGGTGATCAATGCCCGGGAAAAAGAGATCAACCAAAAACGGCTGTCTTTCTTTACTAATATCTCGCATGAGTTTCGAACACCGCTTACCTTGATCCTTAACCCGGTTAAAGATCTGATCAAACAATACCAGGGGCAGGATAAGGAAGAACTCCGGATCATCGGTTTAAATGCCACGAGATTACTAAGCCTCACCGATCAGCTGTTACTTTTCAGAAAAATAGAAGAGGGCGCCGAAGGCCTGCAGGTGAGCCGGTTCGACTTTAGCAGATTATGCAATACCATCTTTTATTATTTTAAACATGAGGCAAAGACGAAGGATATAGCCTACACGATCTCGGGTATTGAAGAACCCATAGAAATGTATGGCGATAAAAATAAGATCGAGATCATTTTATACAACCTGATCTCTAATGCCTTTAAATACACACCCAGGGAAGGGCAGATCGATATTCATGTTGTTGGATATGAAGATCGTTTACAAATTGCGATCAGGGATACCGGGGCTGGTATACCGGAAGGCGCCGGCAATGCCATATTTGATCGCTTTTACCAGGCCGAGGGGCATGTTAAGCTGGGCTTTGGTATTGGCCTTTATATGGTGAAACAGTTTACGGAAATGCACCAGGGCTCTATTGCCTACCAGAGTGAAATAGGCAGGGGTACCCTATTTACACTCCAGCTGCCATCAGGGCGCTATTATTTGGGGTCTGTCGCAATAACCGAAATAGCGGATGAAGAAAACGAGTCGCCTGTTATAGCCGCAGATGATTTTGAGCCTTCTGACGATGAGGCGTCCCTACCTGTACCTGAAATACCTCTGTTGACTGCTAAAAAAGCCATCGTGGTGGTAGACGACGATGAGGAAATGCGCAATTATGTGGCATCTGTATTGGATGAGGAGTTTTTGGTGTATAAAGCGCCCAACGGCAAAGAAGCGCTGAAGCTGGTGACAGCAAAAAAACCCGACCTGGTTATTTCAGACGTTTCGATGCCGGAGATGGACGGTATCACACTTTGCCGCGCTATAAAATCAGATATGAATACCAGCTATATACCGGTTATTTTGCTTACCGCTCATACTTCGCAGGAAATAGAGTTAAAGGGAACGGAGGAAGGCGCGGACCAGTATGTGACCAAACCATTTAATAAAGAACTGCTCCTGGCCAGGGTACATGCACTTTTTAAAAGCCGCGCCAGCCTGCAACAATTTTTTTATAACCAGGTCACCCTGAAAAAAGATGTGGCTGAGCAGCCCAACGTTCCGGCCGAATACCAGGAGTTGCTGGATAAATGTGTTGCCATTGTAGAAAAGCATCTCGATGATAATGACTTTAATATTGAAACCCTGGCGCGTGAAATGGGTATGAGCCACTCTTATTTATATAAAAGGATCAAGTTAATATCCGGACAATCGGTGAATGGTTTTATCCGCTTTTTGCGGTTAAGAAAGGCAGCTGAATTTTTGATCACCACCAACGATACGGTAAGCGAAGTGGCTTACTCCGTCGGCTTCAGTGATGTTAAATACTTTCGCGAACAGTTCTCCAAGCTCTTTAAAATGAAGCCTACCGATTATATTAAGCACTACCGTGGCAAAGTCAGCGGTAACTTTAGAATTGGCAATTTTGGAGATAATTAGTCGTTTTAAGGCAAAGTCATTCATTTTTGCTAGTAAATAAATTAATTTACCCCGTTTTTTATATGAATTTCTCCACTATTTCCACAACCGATTTTTAGCAACTTTACAGGCTTGCCGCTAGCTTGCTATAAAGCGGTAGGATAATGTATTCTTAACTTAACGACAGTGCAACAGCGTATGATCAAAAAAAATTACTGGTGGGTTGGGCTAATTTTATTATTCCCTTCCCTGGTGACAGCCCAGGCGAAAACCGCTTCTTTAAAATATACCGGCTATCTCTTTACTTACTTTACCGGCAATGCTAAAGACGAGGAAGCCATTCGCTTTGCGATCAGTACCGATGGCTATCATTTCCAGGCATTAAATAATAACCAGCCGGTAATACCTTCTTCAGTCATCAGTTCTACGGGTGGTGTGCGTGATCCGCATATTTTGAGAGGTGCAAACGGTAACACCTTTTACATGGTAGCCACGGATATGGTGTCGGCTAACGGCTGGGATTCGAACCGGGCCATGGTATTGCTCAAATCCAATGACTTAATTAACTGGACCTCGGCAATTGTCAATATTCCCCAAACCTTTAAAGCTTTTGAAAAAGTGAACCGTGTTTGGGCCCCTCAAACCATTTATGATGCCCAAAAGGGCAAATACATGATTTACTGGTCGATGCGCGCGGGTAATGATCCCGATATCATCTACTATGCCTATGCCAATAAAGATTTTACAGCGTTAGAAACCGAACCTAAACAGTTGTTTTTTAGCCCGAACAATGGTGCCTGTATTGATGGTGATATTGTAGAAAGGGGCGGGAGGTTTTACCTGTTCTTCAAAACAGAAGGACAGGGCGCGGGCATTAAAGTGGCGGTGTCTGATAAGCTAACCGAAGGCTATGTGCTACGCGATGCCTATGTACAGCAAACCAAAGATCCCGTTGAAGGGGCTGGTGTATTTAAGCTGAATGATGGCAGCGGGTATATATTAATGTATGATGTGTATACCAAAGGCCGCTACCAGTTTACCAAAACAACGGATCTTGAAAATTTTAAGGTAGTGGATGAGCAGGTGTCAATGAACTTTCATCCGCGGCACGGAACAGTACTACCGGTTACGCAGAAGGAAATGGAGCGTCTGACATCCAACTGGTTGAGTGCTGCAGATGTATTAGGCGCAGCACAGTCCAGGCAAATTAAAAAGAACAACATCGTGCTGGATACAGTGGCTAAGAAATTATGGTTGCCTGTTTTGGACAATACCAGTCTCAACCCGTTCAATCCGGAATTTAAAAACTTCCCCGGTGTGAAGATGAGGGCATCGGGATCTGATTTTTCTAAAAAGCCGGTAACCTACACTATTTCCATACCGGGGCGTAAAAGTGAAACCTACCAGGTAACAGCAGTCAAAAACGGGAACCCGGTACTGGCAGGTTATTATGCCGACCCGGAGATAATGTATTCCGAAAAGAAGAAAAGCTATTATATCTACCCAACCAGCGATGGTTTCACCGGCTGGGCGGGTAATTACTTCAAGGTGTTTTCGTCGGCTGACCTCACCAATTGGAAAGATGAGGGTGTGATGCTCGACCTGCCCAAGCAGGTGAGCTGGGCCAATCGCAACGCCTGGGCACCCTGTATTATTGAAAAGAAGGTCAACGGCCGTTACAAATATTTCTACTATTTCACAGCCGCCCAGAAAATAGGCGTAGCCGTGGCAGATGAACCAACGGGTCCATTCGTTGATTCGGGCAAGCCGCTGGTGGCAGAGAAGCCCCGGGGAATAAAAGGCGGCCAGGAGATCGACCCGGATGTATTTACCGACCCGCAAACCGGCAGGAGCTACCTGTACTGGGGTAATGGCTATATGGCAGTGGCCGAGTTGAATGAGGATATGGTTTCTTTAAAACCAGGATCTACTCAGGTTATTAAGGTAGATCAAACCTATCGCGAGGGCACGTATGTGTTTTACAGGAAGGGTACTTATTACTTTATGTGGAGTGAAGATGATACCCGCAGTCCTGATTATCGCGTACGCTACGGCACCTCCGCATCACCCACAGGTCCGCTTACCATTCCCGCTGATAATATTGTAATACAAAAAAATGAAGCGGAAGGTATTTTCGGAACCGGTCATAATTCGGTGATACAGAAACCGGGCACCGATGACTGGTATATTATTTACCACCGGTTTACCTATCCGAACGGTATAAAAATGGGGGAGGCTGCCGGGTATAACCGCGAGGTTTGCATAGATAAGCTGGAGTTTGCGGCAGACGGTTCGATAAAGCAAACCATTCCTACACATAAAGGGATACCTCCGTTAAAATAAGGATCAAAATTTTAAATTCATTTTTTTTATTCAATCAAAACCTCACCATGGCTCGCTTTCTTTTAATTTTTTCTCTTATCATTACGGCTTTTAACGGGTTCTCCCAACCGGGATTTGGCAACGCCCATAAGATGAATAACGCATGGCAGTTTACGCTGAACCGTACAGACACGGTCGCCGAAAGACCTGCGCCGACCGCATCCTGGCAAACGGTAGATCTGCCCCATGACTGGAGCGTACAACAAAAGCTTGATCCCCAAAATGCCAGCAGCATGGGCTATCTACCCGGCGGTATCGGCTGGTATAAAAAGCAGGTAGTAATACCGGCATCTGATAAAAAAGTGTACATCTATTTTGAAGGCGTGTATAACCGCAGCGAGGTTTTTGTAAACGGGCAGTCAGTAGGTAAGCGTCCCAATGGCTATATTTCTTTCATGTATGATATTACCCCTTTTATAAAAGCCGGTAAGCCCAACGAAATACTGGTGAAGGCCGATCATCACCGGGATGCTGATTCCCGTTGGTATACGGGATCGGGTATATACCGGGATGTTTGGCTGGTTTACGCCAACCCGGTGCATATTGCACAATGGGGCGTGTATGCGCATCCCCAGGTAACCAACGGTGCAGGTACATTGAATATTGAAACCACTGTAACCAATACAACTGCAGCTACGCAACAACTAACGGTAGTGCAGGAGTTGGTAGGGCCCGACAAGAAAGTAGCGGGCCAAAGCAATACTTCGGTTTCGGTGGCAGCTAACAGCTCAGAAAAAACTACTACTGCTATTAAAGTAACCAACCCCAAACTATGGGATTTGAACAACCCGGCCCTCTATCAATTACGCACCCGGGTACTACAAGCGGGCAAACAAATAGATGCCTCGGTAATCACTACCGGTTTTAGAAAACTCGATTTTGATGCCAACAAAGGATTTGCATTGAACAATAAATGGATGAAGGTAAAGGGTGTTTGCCTGCACCATGATGCCGGCGTTCTGGGAGCGGCTATGTATAAAGATGTATGGCGTCGCCGTTTATTAAATTTAAAAGAAGTAGGGGTGAATGCTATCAGAACCAGCCATAATCCCCAGGCAACAGCCTTGTATGAGCTTTGCGACGAGCTGGGATTACTGGTAATGGATGAAGCATTTGATGAGTGGGAATTTCCGAAGCGCAAATGGCTGGAGGGCTGGAACGCCGGTACACCGGGATACCAGGGCACTTATGATTTCTTTCCGGAGTGGGGAGAAAAAGACCTGGCAGATATGGTACGTCGCGACCGCAACCATATTTCTATATTTGCCTGGAGTATTGGCAATGAGGTAGATTATCCGAATGATCCTTACTCCCACCCGGTGCTGGATGGCGGTGCACAAACCGGCTTTACACAAAAAATATTCGGCGGCTACAGGAAAGATGCGCCCGACGCTATGCGCCTGGGCGTAATTGCAAAAAAGCTGGCGGCAGTGGTTAAACAATACGACCGGTCGAGGCCGGTAACTGCGGGCCTCGCCGGCGTGGCCATGTCTAACGAAACAGAATATCCATCTGCATTGGATATAGCGGGCTATAACTACACGGAAAACCGTTATATCAGCGATCATAAAAAGTATCCCAACCGTGTCATATTCGGTAGTGAAAACCGCCATGACCTCAGTGCCTGGAAAGCCGTTACGGATAATGAACATATATTCGGGCAGTTTTTATGGACCGGCATCGACTACCTGGGCGAATCGGGCAGGTGGCCTTCGCGCGGTTTTTATTCAGGCTTATTAGATTTCGGCGGATTTATTAAACCAAGAGGCTATTTCAGGCAATCTTTATGGAGCGACAAGCCCGTGGCTTACCTGGGTACTTACCCGGTTAAGGGGGGTGACCATACGCAGGACGTTTTATCCCAGTCAGAGGGCCGGAAAGAGGAGCTGTCAGTAGATGCCTGGGCTTCGTGGAACTACAAAGAGGGGCAAACGGTAAGAGTGGTTGTTTATACCAATACGGCGAAAGCAAGACTGATGCTGAACAACCAACAAATAGGAGACATAAAAAGCTATGATACCCAAACAGGGATCACTTACTGGGATGTTCCTTTTAAACCAGGCATCTTAAAAGTAGAAGGATTGAACGATGCGGGGAATGTGGCTGTTTCTTACGCCGTAGCTACGGCCGGCGCTGCTACCGGTTTACGCCTCATGAACGAGAGTAGAAAAGACGACGGGATTAAACAGGTGGCGGTACAGATAACCGATACAAAAGGCAACCCGGTTTATACTGCTAATACCGATGTTACCTGTACGGTATCGGGCGGTACCTTGCTCGGCCTTGAGGCCGGAGATAACAGCGATATGGGTGATTATACCGATAATGTTCAAAAAACCTTCAGAGGCCGGTTGTTAGCTTATGTAAAGAAAAATCAAAAAACAGGTCCGGTTAAAATTGTGTTCAGCGCTCCTGGCTTAAAGCGTGCAACTATAACGCTTTAGCCGGTTCAGAACCGTTAATCAATAAACGATACGACAATGATTGTACTGGTGATGGGCTCCTTGCTTGCAATGGGTATGAACTGCGATACCATCCCGGCAAAAAAGGCCGGTGGGGACTACCAATTGGCATGGTCGGAAGAATTCAGTAAAAACGGGGCTGTAGATACAACGGTTTGGCAATTCGAAAAAGGCTTTGTGCGCAATAACGAACTGCAATGGTACCAGCCACAAAATGCCTGGTGCGAAAATGGTAAGCTCATCATTGAAGCACGCAGGGAAACTAAGCCTAACCCCCGCTATAAAGAAGGCAGTACGGATTGGCGGGAAAAGAGGAAGGACATCGGGTATACATCGGCCAGTATCCATACACGTCATTCTAAAACATGGCAATACGGCCGCTTTGAAATTCGTGCTAAGATTATAGCAAAACCAGGCTTATGGCCGGCTATATGGACATTAGGTGTACATGGCGAGTGGCCCCGGAACGGCGAGATCGATATCATGGAATATTATAAAGGAGATATCCTGGCCAACGTGGCAACGGGTACCAACCAACGCTGGAACGCCAAGTGGTTCAGCACCCATAAACCGGTAAGTTCGTTCCAACCTAACTGGGACCAGGATTTCCATGTATGGCGAATGGATTGGGATGAACACTCCATCAAACTTTTTGTTGACGGCCTGCTGCTGAACGAGGTGAGGCTGGCCGATGCGAATAATCCGGATGGTTCTAATCCCTTTAAGCAGCCTCATTATTTATTGCTCAACCTCGCTGTGGGTGGCGACAATGGGGGCGATCCTTCTGCAACTCAATTTCCCAGTAGGTACGAAGTGGACTATGTGAGAGTGTACCAGAAAAAATAATATAGACCTAACACAGACTTCCTGCCCTAATAAAGTAATTGCCCGGCCACATTAGTGCCGGGCATTTTATTTACAATCGCTATCATCATCATGTTAGTATTTGTCAGAGCCCGATAATATCTGCCCATCATGCTGCCCAAAAAGGAAAGGTACCGATATCAGAATTGGTTTCGAGCACATTACGGTTTGTATTTTTTTGATGATACGGAAATCACCCCTTCTTTATAATGATTTATCCCCCTTATCCGATGCCAACCTGTACTACTTTCATCATGCAATACGAGCTAAGAATGATTAGCCGGATAGCGTAGTATTCACTTAAATATAAAAACGATTGTTTATGCAAGCCAAGTCAAGATTTCGGCGATTAAAACTACTGAATTATGGTGTCTTAATATTTATATTAATGGCACTCCCTGCTGTTATTAAAGCACAGGTTACCGTTAAAGGTACTG
>JBQGCI010000614.1:0-11681 GCA_052038405.1 Acinetobacter pittii | reverse complement strand
TTGTTTCTGTATCTGCTGTTCCCCGCCATTGGACGCAAAGTGAAATCATATTCCTCGAGGAGGTTACTGAACGTATTTATGCAGCGGTGGAGAAAGCCGGTTCAGAAGAAACGCTGCGGGCATCAGAAAAGCGCTTTCAATCCATTGCCAACCTGGTACCCGACCTGCTTTGGGACAGCGAGCCGGATGGCTCCACCAACTGGTGCAACCAGCGCTGGCTGGAATATACCGGGCAAAGCCCGGAACAGGCACTCCGTTGGGGGTGGACAGAAGCTATACATCCCGATGACAGGGAAGGCTCTGCGAGGCGATATAGCGAAGCAGTCGAAGCCGGCGCGCCATTGCGGCAGGAGCACCGGATACGGCGCTACGACGGTGTGTATCGCTGGTTTGTAGTTAACGCGGTGCCGCTTAAGAATGAAGAGGGCCGGGTGATCAAAATGTATGGCGCGGCTACCGATATTCATGACAACCGGCAGGCACAAGACGCTTTGCGCAAAAGCGAAGACCGTTTACGAATCCTGGCGGATGCGGTACCACAGGTAATATGGGCCAACCGTGCCAATGGTGAGGCCACTTATTTTAATAAAAGATGGTACGAATATACGCGGCTTACCTATGCCGAAAGCCGGGGACCAGGCTGGCAGGCGATCGTACATCCCGATGATGCGCCGGCCTCCAAAGAACGGTGGCAGGAAGTATTGGCAACAGGCGAAATATTTGACGCCGAATACCGGTTACGCCGCGCTGACGGCAGTTACCGTTGGTTCATCGGCCGCAATGTACCGCTGAAAGATGAGTCTGGCAGAATTACGGGTTGGTTCGGTTCAGCTACCGATATCCACGAGCTTAAAATTACCCAGCAGGAGCTTCATGAAAGTAACGAACGCCTGCGGGTTACCATGGAAGGTGCCGTAGAGTTTGCCATCATTACCACCGACATGAACGGGAATATACAGGGATGGAGTAAGGGGGCTGAAGCTATTTTCGGGTATGCCGAAAAAGAAGTGGAGGGAAAGTCTGTCGATCTGATATTCACGCCCGAAGACCGGGCGGCTTATATTCCTGAGGAAGAAATGCGGAAAGCCAGGCTGGAAGGCCGTGCCGCAGATGAGCGCTGGCACCTGCGGCGCGACGGCAGCCGCTTTTATATGAGCGGCGTTACTTCACGCATTGATGAAGGTGGATTGAAAGGTTATGTGAAAGTGGCCCGGGACATGACCTGGCAGAAGGCTGCGGAAGAGCACCTGCGTGTAAGTGAGGAACGCCACCGTGCTGCCTTGCAAAGCGCCGAAATGGCTGCCTGGGATTGGGATGTAGTGGCCAACACCATTATATGGAATGAGCAGCACTACCGGATCCTGGGTATTGAGCCCGATGGACAGACAAAGGATGCGGGTTTGTTGGTCGACTTTGTGCATCCAGACGATAAGAAAAGGATCAAGGCAGCGTTGGAAGAAGCGGTACAACAAACGGGAATTTATCACGCCGAGTTTCGTATTGTAAGGGCCGACAACGGGCATACGCGCTGGATGAATGGCTATGGCCGCGCAGTGGTAGTGGATGAAAGCGGGAAGGCGATACGGATGGTGGGGGTAATGTACGATATTACTGAACGTAAGCTGATGGAGCAACAGCGGGAGCATTTTATCGCAATCGCCAGTCATGAGTTGCGTACGCCCGTAACCAGCATCAAGGCTTACACCGAAATGCTGGAAGAATTTTTTGTTGAGAACGGGGATAAGGCCAGTGCCGGCTTAATGCGTAAGATGGATGTGCAGGTAGACCGGCTTACTTCCCTTATTTACGAATTGCTGGATAGTACCCGCATAACAGAAGGAAAGCTGCAATTGCAGAAAGCCGTTTTTTTTATAGATGAACTGATCCTTGATGTGGTAGAAACGATGCAACGTATTGCCGGCAGTCACCGCATCGAGCTGAACCTGCAGGCGCATGCTTCTATTCATGCCGATCCCGAACGCATCCGGCAGGTACTGACCAACCTGGTCAGCAATGCCGTTAAATATGCGCCCGGAACCGAAAGGGTGATCGTCAGTTCGGCTTTCGACGGTAACCATGTTGTTGTATGCATACAGGACTTTGGTATAGGTATGGATGAGCAAACACAGCGCCAGCTGTTTGAACCCTTTTTTCGCAGCCAGGAAGCCAGCCGGTTTTCGGGGCTTGGCCTGGGACTGTATATCAGCGCAGGAATTGTACGCCAGCACGGGGGCAACATAACGGTTGAAAGCAGCCAGGGCAAAGGTGCTACCTTCTGCTTCACTATTCCGCAGGGTAAAGTACAGCAATAAGCATGAAACCATATCGATGATAGTAGAAAAATCAATAAAATGAACCATGACAAACATATCATACTGGTAGACGACGATCTTTCTATACAAGATGCGGTACGCACGGTTTTAACGCGGGCCGGCTACCGGATCACCACCTACGTTAGCGGACAACCGCTGTTGAATAATGAGTTTGAGTCCCCCGACCTGTTTATACTGGACAAACTCCTTCCCGGGATCGACGGGCTGGAAGTATGCCGTTATTTAAAGTCGCAGCAAACCATGCAACATATACCCGTGCTGATACTTTCTGCCAGTCCGCAAGCCGGCCCGCTGGCCCGGGATGCCTGTGCCGATGAATTTCTCGAGAAGCCCTTTACTATAAAAGCGCTTCGGGAAGCGGTTGCGCGTTTGATGAGAACCGATAGTGAAAGATAATTCTTGTACTTTCCTGGCTGCTTAACGGCACAGGAGGGGGTATCATTTGTTTTTTTGACTGTTGGCCGTTATCCGAATAGCTGGGCAGAAAGAGGATAATATTGCTGTGTGAACTGACATCCATGTTAGGAGTGCAGAACTGCTCTGATAACCGGATCTGTAAACGATTGCAACAGGTAATTGATCTGACAGCGATAAAAAATCAGCTGCCCCGCACGGGCCTGCGCGGCCTGTATCGTTATATGGATATACATCAAAAACGCTGGCTGAAGGGGTTTGTACCGCCTCTGATTTCTAAACACTTTCGAAATTTAAAAATGTGGCGATCAAAGAAACAGATCAGCAGACGCAATGATATCAAAGAAAGGCATAGCGATTAACCCGATAAGGCTGAAACGGCAGGCGGCAATTGCCTGAAATAAGGCCGGTCGCAGCTGATTTAAAACGAACGATTTGCGATCATCTATTGATAAATTGTCAGTATCTTTCAAAAAAGACCTCCTGTTGAAACAGGAGGTATAAGCCCTCCCCAGCTTTACAGCTGGGGTTTTCGTATTAGCCCTACTAACACGCTCTTAAATATTTTTATGTGTTTTGAATTAGATTGCAGAGGAGACTTTGTATATTCATTACCGCCTGAAGCAGCTAGTGAATAGCAAATTATCCGGTTTATCTTCAAATGAGCGCCGATCAGTAAAGTTATCTGGCGTCAATTGAAAAGATTTGCTAAATATACATGAAATATCACATTTATTGTTTTCGTTTTGAGATAGTAACTCATTTTGTGAATAAATGTGGTTATGAAGGGGGCGTCCACCCGCCGTGCAGGACGTCGTGTTGAGGGGCAATGTGGGGTTCGGGTGGAGCCTGCTTTCCGGATATTTTTAGAATCTGAACGATTTTTCACTTTAAAAAATGTTCTGAAAAGCGCAGACCTTTTACTACCTGCGCTTCACAATAAGCCGCCATTAGCTTTTATTGAAATGTATCCAACCGGTTTGTGGAAACACCAACTTCAGCATAACCAGGTGATCGTTTTACCGGCTGCAACAGGAGGTGACATCCAGCACCATCGTAATTTTGATACCGTTTATTATAAAATATAAGGTAGCGCCTTCCCGTTTTATACGTGCATCAGTCTGCAATACGCAGCAGCTGAACACCCGGGCCTGCAGTAGAGGCAGGGGTATGAATGACCGTGGAAACCAACTTCAGGCATCGGTATCTGCCCTATTTCATATTTCGCAAATAAATATTGCCGAATGAAGAACTTAACTCATACGCCGGTCCCTTGCCGGGGGCAGCCGTGATCGAAGTGAAAAAAGGTTTATCTTCCTTTTCAACAGGCTTCAGGTCGAAGTCGGAATAGATCTTACCATAATGGTTGGTGAGTTTGATGGTGCCCACCCGGGTTTCTTTTAGCCGGGCATCAATCTTGCCATATTCAGTTTGTATCTTCAACGGGCCGGCATAATTTTCTACTTCCACCAGGCCAAACTTAGACTGTATCGTAATATCGCCTTTAACAGGTAGCATAACTTCCATTTCGATATGGAGGTCAGTACTGCTGTACGCGGCTATTTTTTCGTTTTTATGTGCGGCTCTATAAGTTTCAAAGTCTGCCTGGGTGTCAAAATGTTTTTTGATACCATTTGCTTCAACATAATATTGTGGTTCCATATTTTTTACGTCTACAGAATCCAGGATATGTAGCTTGCCGGCCATGGTTTGGCTTCGCAGTTCAAAACGGTCGTTGTATTTATTATTACTGATATTTACCGTTGCCTTAATATAAATCTCGTCCTTGTCCCAGCTGGTCACTTTCAGGTTCGGATAGCCCAACTGTAATAGTACCGGCTGGTCTTTATTGGTTTTATAGGTTTGCTCTATAACCCTTTGTGCCAGCAAAAGCTGTAAACTGCCTGTGAGCAACAGGCAAAGCAATGTCCTTCTCATCATGATATGAATTTTTGAATGAACCGGAAATAATAGGAAAGGAGAGCGTCCCTGCTCTTAATTTTTACGCAGGTAGATCTTTCCATAACTGGTTTTCAGTATCAGGTCGATACCGCCGCCGTTGAGGGTGCCTTTAATCTCCGATGACCTGCTCCATTCCTTTAGGCCGGTAAGATCCTCGCTATCTTCGTTTTTTTCTTTGAGTGGCGTTCTTTTAATATCCAGTCCGTCGGCAGCATAAATATTGCCGTTTTGAGACGATATATTAACATTGGCCCTTAAGTCGGCCGGTATGCTTACATCTACAAATTTGTAAAGCGCAACCAACGATACCGGGCTTTTTATGGGAGAAGCAAATGTTGCTGTGAGTTCACCGTAAATCGTTTTGGCGTTTACCGGACCCGTTATATTGTTTAAGGCGATGGTATTGTACATGGTATTTATTTCCAGCTCTCCCTTAAAATTCCGGATATCCACACGTTTTCCGGCATCCATAACGCTGGTGGTATTAACCTTTATGGTCATGGTATTGGGAACTTTTAGAGTAAGACTGTCCTTGTCTCTTCTGCCAACGTAGTCCACATCCACTGCATTCCCATTTTCGCGCACACTTAAATTAAGACCTGTATTGTCTGTGAGACCAGAGCCGGAAACCAACCGGAGCCCGGCTGCTCTTTCATCCTTATCTTCAGCTTTTAGCGCCGGAGCTCCAAAAATGATTTCGCTGCCATCATATCCTTCAATGTATACACCAGGAATATTTATATTAAGCGTGCCTGTTTTCCTGGACAACTTAAATTGACGGTCTTGGGCACCAACCATTGAAACGAGTACTACAGACAGGATGATGGTTGCTATTATTTTTTTCATTATGTGGTATATTTTAAAAATGGGTATTAGAGCGAAGCAGCACGGCATAAGCCTCATTACGCACTGCATCAATAGTTAACGGGTTTTGCGTGATATCGAGTAGTTGTTGCTCTACCTTTACGGCTTGTGCCGGCGACAGCGACGAAAGCAACTCCATTTGTACTACCGGGTCGTCCTGTTTGTCAACAGCAGCTAAGATCAGGTTGCGGGCCTGTTCTCTTTTTTGCAGCACTTCCAGGGCGGCCAGGCGCACATTGCTGTTATTATCATTATTCAACGTGAAGTAAAGGGATTTCAGATCATCGTCAGTCAGGGTCTTGCTTTTTCCTGAAGCCAGCACAGCCGCAAGGCGTACCGAGGAGCTTTCGTTTTGCAAGCCGGCCTGCCAGTTATCCGCCGCCGGTGTAGGGGGGGTATTTGGAGCGGTGCCGTTATTTGCCGGTTGAAATGCGCTTGCTGTTCTTACCCCCTGCGCCGTAAATGACTGCTGCTTTTTTTGGGTTGTTCCCGCCACCCTGGCAGTGGGGGAGTCGCTCATGGAAATTGCTTTATCTGCCGGGGCAGGAAAAGTAGGTGTTTGCGGATTGGTTGTATGGGCAATGGCCGGCTCCGGGGCTTGTGATTGTTGTAACAAAATTCCAATTCCTGTGGTGGCTATGATCACTGCGGCAGCCACCCACCAGTACCGTATCCGGATCAGTTTGGCGGGCTTGGCCGGAGTAACCGTTGGGTGGAAGCCCAGCCTCGAGTGTAGCTTATCCAATATTTCTGCGCCGGGCCACTGGTCGTCGAACTGGTCCCGGTTTTCATCAACGAATTCTTTTAGAATATCTTTCTTCATATTACACGGTCTCTTTTTGTAAAAGCGTCAATATTTTCTTTCTGGCGCGGTGGTATTGCGTACGTACGGTAGCGTGTGAAATGCCTAATAATGCTGCGATGTCCTGTTGAGGCATCCCCTCCATTACATACAGGTTCACGATGGTTCGGAAGCCTTCAGGAAGGGCGTCGATGGCTTTTTTAACGCTTTCCACCTTCATCTCATACAGGTCTTCGTCTTCAGTTTCCTCCTCTGCCACCTGGTCGCGGTAATCTTCAAAAACAAACAGGCGTTTATGCGCGCGCAGATGGCTGATGGCCTTATTGGCAGCCACGCGTCTCGAAAAATAAGCAAAGTGCCGTATCTCGCGCCCTTTCATAATTTCCTCGTAAAGTGCTATAAATACTTCCTGTAAAAGGTCCTGTGCCAGCGCAAAATCGGCAACCAGGCGCAAAATTGTATTAAATACCACCTTGTTGTAGCGGAGATAGAGTTCGGAAAAACCCTCCGGATTGCCCAGCCGGCACAGCTCTGTCAGCTCCTGGTCCTCTAAATTTTTCGGTAGTGGCAATTGAGTTCTGTATTGCTTGATTGCTTATTTAATATTTTTTGCGATCCTTTGTATTAAGGCGCAGGCGGTGCTAAAATGTTGCATCCATTACAAAAAAAAATAAAATTGCTCATATTACGGGCTGCTGTGCCCTGTTGGAAAGGTAGCATCACAGTGATTTTGTTGACGAATCGGGTATCCGCCTGGCATATTGATCGTCCAGGCACCAATTTCAGTGATGGCTGATTTATTGATGTTTCGGGCTTCCCGGGCTCTCGCTACGAGCGGATCACGAAGGAGAGGGAAATTACCGATCTGATGCCATTTTTGTCGAATGGTGCGGGATTCGCCGGCTACTGGTGCTGCATGTTTTGGTTAGCTAATTGTTTTTACGGATCCGGAATGTCTGAGAAGGGGTGATGGTTCATCAGTTATGGCGCACATCGCAGGTCTCACCCGGTGCAGCGTACAAAGTTTAACAGGGCTGTACGGAACGGGGCTAAAAGGCAGGTACTCCAACCTGCTGAAGATTGAAGTACCTGAAATAAATTATTTATTGGATAAGGTTGTAAAATTAAGGTAGTAATACCCGGTCTATTACATGAACAACTCCGTTTGTGGTTAGCATATCTGTTGCCGTGATATTGGCGGCCGTTGTGTTACCGGCGCCTTTCACCTTGGCACCACCGGCCAGCGTTACGGTAACTTTTCCTCCGTTTACTGTAGTGGGCATTGCTCCCTCAGTAAGGTCGGAAGAAAATATGCGGGCGCTGATCACATGATAGGTAAGAATGGATGCCAGTGTATTCACGTTAGCAGCCTGTATATCGGCTATAGTAGCGAAGCCTGCAGCCTGGAAAGCGGCATTAGTAGGAGCGAATACTGTAAGCGGACCTGCAGCTGACAGTGCTGTGCCTACATTGGCCCGGGTAACCGCTGCAACCAGGAAAGAGAAATTCGCGTTAGCCTGGGCTAACTGAACAATATTTCCTGATGGCGGCATTAATACCTTATTGATCACATGAACGACACCGTTACGGGCGCCTACGTCGGCTGTAGTGACTTTGCCGCCGTTTACAAACACACCCGACCCGTTTTTGGTAACATAGGTCTTTATACTGGCCGCAGTATTCAGTTCCGTCGTACCGGAAGGTATGCTGCCCGATGCATACTTTTCGCCCAGCACGTGGTAAAGCAATATTTTTTTCAGCTCATCTGCCGGTACTGCATTGATTGCCGCCTCAGTGCCGAGGCCTGCTGCCTGGAAAGCGCTGTTGTCTGGTGCAAATACGGTAAAAGTGCCGTTGGCCGACAATGTTTCGGTAAGACCGGCTCTTACCACCGCCGTTTTTAAAAGAGATAAATTAGAGTTTTCGCTTACCAGGGCAGTAATGGTTTTGGAATTGTCCGACGGCATGCTGTCTTGATCCTTTCCGCAAGAAGTTATTAACATAAGAGGAAGCGCCGCAACTAAAGCGGTTTTGAATAGCTGATTCATGGTTTTTGTTTTTAATGATACTGTTAAAAATGGTTTTATTATATACTTTTTTGAAAACAAATAAGTATTTTATTATACAAAATATTTGCAAATGGTATGCCATTTTTTGTATTTTTGGTTTATTATTATACCAAAAGTATTGAATATAGAATTATTTATTGAATCTTGATGGGTTCTGTTATTTTTTTTGGTTTATTAATACACTATTTTTAATTTGCTGTCAAATGGATTAACTGATTAAAAAAGGATGTTATGAATTATAGTCTGATAACCGATGTGATCCGTCTTGCCGAGTCCTTCGAGTTAGCTAACCAGTCGGGTTTATATACACCCGATGTGAATGGTTTCCGGCAGTGGGTTACCGATACACAGGGTGGAAGGCAGCCGGAGACGGAGCCTTACTGGGAGGGAAAAGAAAAAGGCCGCAGTGCCGAAAGCGCTATCAGCACCCTGCTGGTTCATATGAACCGCTATGCCAAATCTTATTCGCGGTCGGCTATTTATGGCTCTCAGTTTTCTACGCAGGAGGAATTCTTTTATCTGATTAACCTGAAGGCTTACGGAGCTATGAGCAAAATGAAATTGATCCGGAAAAATATACAGGACAAGCCAACAGGCATGCAGATCATTAACCGGCTTTTGAATAACGGCTGGATTACGCAACAGCCTTCGGCCGAAGATGGCAGGAGTAAGGTGGTTCAGATAACAGGGAAAGGAGAACAGGTGCTGGAGCGGCAGATGGACCGTATCAGGCAGGCCACCAAAGTGGTGAGCGGCGATCTTTCACACGGCGAAAAAATGGAGTTGATCAGGCTACTCAACCGGCTCGACCATTTTCACAAGCCGATATTTGAAGCAGGTATCGACAGTGCTGCCCTGCTGGAGCGCGTCACTCATGACTTTATGCCCACCCCTAATTAACAGAGTATAGTATGTCCAAAAAAATAGCAGTTATCGGAGCAGGATTTTCGGGAATTTCCGCTGCAGCTTATGCCGCCGGCGCAGGTAACGAAGTATACGTTTTCGAAAAAAATGATACGGTGGGTGGCCGCGCCCGGCAAATGATCACGCCTGACGGCTATGTTTTTGATATGGGACCCAGCTGGTATTGGATGCCGGATATTATAGAACAGTTCTTTGAGGATTTTGGTTACCGAACCGCTGATTTTTTTGAGTTAGTGCCGCTGGATCCGCAATTCGAAATGGTTTTTTCAAACGAAACCATATCCGTTCCCCGCTCGTATGATGCATTGAAGGCCCTTTTTGAAACAATGGAAAAGGGTGCCGGCCGCCGGTTAGACGCTTTTATGAAATCGGCAGGTCGTAAATATGATGTGGGGATGCGTGAATTGGTAACCAGGCCCTGCTATAGCTGGCTGGAGTTTGCCACACCCTCAGTGATCCGCAGTGTTTTTAAACTGAACCTGCTGTCCGGTTTCAGACGCTATGTAGCCCGCTATTTCAGCCATCCTAAATTAAAAGCGCTGATGGAGTTTCCAGTGATCTTTTTAGGCGCCTCGCCTGAAAAGATTCCTGCACTATATAGCTTAATGAATTATGGCGGCTATGTACTGGGTACCTGGTATCCTAAAGGAGGCTTTCATGAGTTGGTAAGAGCTATGAAAACCGTTGCTGAATCGAAGGGAGCCCGATTTAAAACCGGTTGTAATGTAGAGAAGATCATTACAGAAGAAGGCAAGGCGGCAGCTCTTATAGTGAACGGTGAGCGCCTGGAGTTCGACTTTGTTATCGGATCATCCGACTATCAGCATACCGAATCCTTGCTGGATACATCTTTAAGGAATTATGATGAGCAGTTCTGGGAGCAAAAAACTTTCGCTCCTTCCTGCCTGATCTATTATCTGGGATTTAAGGAGCGGATCCCCGGCCTGCGGCATCATACCCTTTTCTTTGAAAACGACCTGGACGATCATATCGATGCTATTTACAAAGAAAGGAAGTGGCCCGAGCATCCGTTGTTCTATGCCTGTTGTCCTTCAAAGACCGACGCTACCGTGGCCCCGGCCGGACACGAAAATCTTTTTCTGCTGATGCCGCTGGCTACCGGCATCGATGACGATGAGGCTACAAGAGAACACTACCTGCACCTTATGATCGAAAGGGTCGCAAGATTTACCGGTGCCGCCGATTTGTTGTCGAAAGTGGATTATAAAAAAAGCTACTGTGTCAGCAACTTCGTTACAGATTATAATGCTTACAAAGGAAATGCTTACGGACTGGCCAACACGCTTTCCCAAACCGCTGTATGGAAGCCTTCTATAAAAAACAAACATTTACCGAATTTGTTTTACACGGGGCAATTAACGGTACCTGGTCCGGGTGTGCCTCCCGCCATCATCTCCGGGAAAATTGTTGCAACGGAAGTAAATAAAATCAAAATGCCCCCGTTATGAAAAAAATATTTGATGACCTTTCTTACCAGGTAAGCAAGCAAGCCACCCACCGTTACAGTACCAGCTTTTCGATGGGTATCTTTGCGCTGCAGCCTGCTATCAGGCCGGCTATTTATGCCATATATGGTTTTGTAAGGCTGGCCGATGAAATTGTTGACAGCTTTCACGGTTATAATAAATCTTTATTGCTGGGGCGCTTTAAAGAGCAGGCCACACAAGCCATTCATGAAGGTATATCGCTCAACCCCATCATCAATGCTTTTCAGCAAACCGTGTTGCGCTATAATATCGACGTGAAGCTGATCGACCAGTTTCTGTTAAGTATGGAAATGGACCTGGGGCAGATGTCGTACAATTCGGAGCGGTATAAGCAATATATACTGGGGTCGGCAGAAGTGGTAGGGTTAATGTGCCTGCAGGTTTTTGTAAATGGCGATGCCGGTCAATACGAACAGTTGAAACCCCAGGCAATGAAATTGGGTTCCGTGTTTCAAAAGGTTAATTTTTTAAGGGATCTGAAAGATGATTATTACAGCCTGGGTAGGACCTATTTTCCTGAAGTAGATATGCAGGTATTTAACAATACTATTAAAAAGCAGATAGAAGAAGAGATCGCTGCAGAATTTAAGGAGGCGCTTGCGGGTATTCTGAAATTACCCCGTTCGTCGAGATTTGGCGTATACCTGGCGTATAAATACTATTGGTCGCTGTTTAAGAAAATAAGAAAAACACCGGCCGAGCGCATTTTGAAAGAAAGAATACGCATCCCCAATGGCCGGAAGTTATCTTTGGCCATGAGCAGCTATTTTCAATATAAACTGGCCTGGCTCTGATACCGGCTTAA
>JBQGCI010000613.1:0-4605 GCA_052038405.1 Acinetobacter pittii | reverse complement strand
GCGGGCTTCGAAAGTGGTCATGCTTACGGTAAATCATTGCGCACGGTTAAAAGCTGTGTAGGCAGCACCTGGTGCCGGTTTGGTTTACATGACAGCGTGAGCTATGCCATACGCATTGAAGAACGTTATCGGGGCCTACGTTCTCCCCATAAGCTAAAGTCGGCTGTATCCGGTTGTATACGGGAGTGCGCAGAGGCGCAATCAAAAGATTTCGGTATCATCGCTACTGAAAAAGGCTGGAACCTGTATGTATGCGGAAACGGCGGTTCTAAACCTCAACATGCATTATTGCTGGCAACCGACCTCGACTCAGAAACCTGTATTCAATACATCGACCGCTTCCTGATGTTTTATATCAAAACGGCTGACCCTTTAACCCGTACTGCGACCTGGTTGAATAAGATGGAGGGGGGGATAGACTATCTGCGTAATGTAGTGGTGCATGACAGCCTTGGAATAGGTGCTGAGCTTGAAAGGGAAATGCAGCTATTGGTAGATGCCTATCAATGCGAATGGAAGAACGTGGTGGAAACACCAGAGCTTAGAAGTCAGTTTGCTCATTTCATAAATGCTCCCAAAGAAAAGGATCCGACCGTTCAATTTGAAACGATGAGGGATCAGAAAAAAGCCGCCACCTGGTAAGCGCTATCGGAGCACGACTTCCTTAATCAACTAACAACGATCTCAAAAACTATTCATTTATGTCCAATCAAAATTGGTTTCACGTATGTAGCGTGCAGGATATGCCACACAATGGTGGTGTATGTGTAAAATACGGCGAGCATCAGATAGCATTGTATTATTTCACACACCGTAACGAGTGGTACGCTTCGCAAAACCTCTGCCCCCACAAACAACAAATGGCATTGAGTCGCGGTATGTTAGGTTCCCAACAGGGCGAACCCAAAGTGGCTTGTCCTTTTCATAAAAAAACCTTTTCCTTAAAAGACGGGCATTGCCTTAATGATGAGGCTTGTGGTAGCATTAATGTCTACGATGTCCGGATTGAAGACGGGGAAGTATATATTGATGTAAAGGATATAGATCAACAGGCAATGGTACATCAGCACGAAACAGTTTTTCCCAATATATAAACCCAAAGCAGATGAGAAAATTATTGAAACCACTAACAACACTGGCGTCGGCGCTCGTTTTTTTTAACCCCGGTTGGTCTCAAAATCCTGCTCCCAAACCGGTACTGGCAGCCTGGGATGGTATGGTAATCGCCGGCTACGTTGATAAAGGAGCATTTGTAAACTTCGGAGGACCTTGTATCAAATTTACCAGCAAACCATATGTTGTAACACTGGGTATGTTGCCCTCGCTTCGCATAAAAGAAGATAAAGTGGCAACCGGGGCAAAAAAGAATGCACCGGTTACGCCCAATCTTGGTGCAGGTTTGAGTATTGCTTATAAACACCTGGCGTTGCAGGTACCTGTATACTACAATGCCAAAACAGCCGCAGCCGATGGCCGGTGGAATGTTGGTATAGGCGCCGGCTACCGCTTCTGAAACCCATACCTCTTCACTCTATTCTATTTAATTAATAAACCGATTGATTATGAGCTCAGTTAATACAAAGCCCCTCAGTAAGTTGAACGTGTTTTCTTTTAAGGGAATACAGATGCGTACCTTTCATATTACCTGGTTTACTTTTTTTGTTTGCTTTTTCGGGTGGTTTGGGCTGGCACCTTTAATGCCGACGATCAAAGAGAATTTGCAACTCGACAAATCGCAGATAGGCAATATTGTTATTGCTTCTGTATCGGGAACTATAGTTGCCCGTTTACTGATCGGCCGTTTATGCGACACCTGGGGCCCGAGGAAAACGTATACCGCATTATTGCTGGTGGGCGCAATACCGGTAATGTGTGTGGGATTGGCTGAAAGCTACACAAGCTTCCTGTTGTTCCGCCTTGCAATAAGCGTTATCGGCGCTTCCTTTGTGATCACACAGTTTCATACTTCCATGATGTTTGCACCTGATATTAAGGGGACGGCTAATGCAGTTGCCGGTGGCTGGGGTAACCTCGGTGGAGGCGTAACTAATATTGTGATGCCATTAATATTTGCTGCCATTGTAGGTGCCGGCTACACCAGTAATGAAGCCTGGCGCCAGGCAATGATCTTTCCGGGCCTGATGATGTTGATTGCTGCCTTTCTTTATTTTAAATATACCAAAGATACCCCTGCAGGCAACTTCGACGAAATTGAAAGAGTAAAAGAGAAAGGCAAAACAGATTACAGCGTTTTGAAAGACTGGAGAATATGGGCCCTGACATTAGCATATGCCATGTGCTTTGGGATGGAGATTACATTTGATAATATCGCCGCCCTTCATTTTGTGCAGGAATATCAACTGGATCAGCGTTCTGCCGGTTTTTGGGCAGGTGTATTTGGATTAATGAACTTATTTGCACGGGCCCTGGGCGGCATCTTTGCCGACAGGATCGGTAGGTCTTACGGGATGCGCGGAAAGGGTATGCTGCTGGCAGGCGTATTACTGCTTGAGGGCGTTGGGCTGATATTATTTGCACGGGCGGGGTCTTTACCTTTAGCGATCATATCAATGTTGTCTTTCGCTTTGTTCCTCAAAATGGCTAATGGGGCCACTTATGCCATCACTCCTTTTATCAATGAAAAAAATGTAGGACTGGTAAGCGGTGTAGTGGGTGCCGGCGGAAATTTAGGCGGTATGCTGTTTGGCTTTTTGTTTAAAAGTCCTTCTATCACTTATGGCGAGGCTTTCAGTTATATCGGTGCCATAGTGATACTGGTGTCCCTGATTGTTTTCCTTACCCGCTTTGCAAAAGTAAAACCCGCTGCCGAGCCGGTGGCTTTACTGGAGCCGGTAGCTTAACGTAGCTACGATGTAACAGGCCTCTGACGATTGCTGCCTTTAAACTGATAAAAGTAATGAGCAACCTTACCATTCATCCTTCCGCAGGAAATAGCAACGGTACCACTACAACCTGTTGTTATTGTGGAGTGGGCTGTGGAATAGAAGTGGCAAAGGATAAGCTGGGCCGATTGACCGTCAGGGGCAACGAAAACCATCCCGTAAATAAGGGAATGCTGTGCAGTAAGGGCATGAACCTGCATTATACGGTAAATGATACCAGTGACCGTTTGTTGTATCCCACCATGCGATATGGTCGTAATCAGCCCCGGCAGCGCGTTTCGTGGGAGGCCGCCCTGGAACGTACGGCAGCCGTTTTTAAAACCTTTGTAGAAAAATATGGTCCTGATTCGGTTGCCTTCTATGCTTCGGGACAGTGCCTGACGGAGGAGTACTATGTAGTTAATAAGCTCATTAAAGGATTTATTGGCAGTAATAATATTGATACCAATTCCAGGCTATGCATGAGCAGCGCCGTGGTGGGGTATAAAATGAGCCTGGGTGAGGATACCGTTCCGGTGAGTTACGACGACCTGGAGATAGCCGATGTTATTTTTGTGGCGGGAGCCAACCCTGCATGGTGCCATCCGATACTATGGCGCAGGGTTGAAGCTGCCCGTGAAAAAAATCCGCAGCTTAAAATTATTGTAAGCGATCCGCGTAAAACACAAACCTGTTCGGGGGCTAATGTGCATCTTCAGCTGAACCCGGGAACGGATATCACCCTGCATCATGCCATTGGCAGGGCATTGATCGAAAATGGAGATATCGATTCGGATTTTGTTAAACAACACACAGAAGGATTTGAAAAGTACCGCGATATTGTTTTTGAAAGAACAGTAACCGAAGCAGCAATTATCTGTGGTATTGAAGAGTCGCTGATATGGGAGACGGCTTCTTATATCGGTAATGCGAAAGGTTTTATGACTATGTGGACCATGGGGCTGAACCAAAGCGTTGTAGGTGTTAATAAGAATCTGTCGCTGATCAATTTAAATTTGATTACAGGGCATATAGGCAAACCGGGTTCAGGTCCCTTGTCGCTTACCGGGCAGCCTAATGCAATGGGAGGCCGCGAAGTTGGCGGATTGTCTAATTTATTGCCTGCGCATCGCGATCTTACCAATGAACAACATAGAGCCGAAGTGGAAGCGTTCTGGCAGGTTCCGAAGGGCAGGATCCCTGCAAAGCCGGGGCTTACGGCTACCGAAATGTTTGAAGCCCTGGAAGATGGAAGGCTGAAGGCGATATGGATACTATGCACCAACCCGTTAGTCAGCCTGCCTGATGTAAGAAGGGCGGAAGCGGCATTAAAGAAAGCAAAGTTTGTAGTGGTGCAGGAAGTGAGCAATAAGCCAGAAACCCTGCAGTATGCAGATGTAATATTACCAGCGGCTGCATGGACCGAAAAGGAAGGTACGATGACCAATGCCGAGCGCCGGATAAGCTACCTCAATAAAATCACCGGTGCACCGGGCGAGGCATTGCCCGATGCAGAGATTATTTGCCGGTTTGCTCAAAAAATGGGGTTTACCGGCTTCGATTATAATAATGCAGCAGAGATTTTTGCCGAACATGCGGCATTGACTAGGGGGACGAATATAGATATGAGCGCGCTGAGCTATGGCATCTTGAAAGAAAGACTAACTGTGCAATGGCCTTACACAGATGTTCATGCAAATGCTCAGCAGGAGGACGAGGCTTT
>JBQGCI010000612.1:0-4210 GCA_052038405.1 Acinetobacter pittii | reverse complement strand
CTGGTTGGCGGCGGCGGGTCTATATTAACCGTGCCGATATTGGTATATTTCTTCGGGGTACCTCCGGTTCTGGCAACTTCCTACTCATTATTCATTGTAGGAGTTACCAGCCTGGTTGGCTCGTTCAGTAGCTTCGCTAATAAAAAAGTTGATCTTAAAACCGTTCTCGTATTTGGAGCTTTTTCGGTTATTACCGTTTTCTGTATCCGGCATTATCTCATACCCCATCTTCCTTCATCTATAAATTTGGCAGGATACCCGGTGTCAGTGTCACTTTTGACCATGTTATTATTCGCCATTCTAATGATCGCGTCCTCTTTTTCAATGATAAGGAAGGGCATTCAACGGGATGATGCTGTTCATAAGCCCGTCCCCGGTAGGATTGCTTTGTATGGGATTGCTGTAGGGATGGTAACCGGCTTATTGGGCGCCGGCGGAGGCTTCCTGTTAATCCCTGCTTTAACGGTATTGCTCCGGCTTCCTATTAAAAAAGCTATTGGAACCTCACTGGTGATCATCACCATCAACAGTCTTATAGGATTTGCCGATGATATAACCCATCATCCCATGAATTGGCCTTTACTGCTAACGATTACCGCGATATCCGTTGCAGGTGTTTTAGCTGGTTCAGCAATCAGCCAAAAATTAGAGGGGGTAATTCTGAAAAAAAGCTTTGGGTGGTTGGTTTTGTTAATGGGCATTTATATAATTGTTCATGAATCCGCCCGGCTGTTCTGATTATAGTGCTATCATGAACTAATGGATTAACTTTATGGATATGATAGAGTTAATTCAAAAGCCCTGGCCCTGGTATATAGCCGGTCCGCTAATAGGTTTAATAGTGCCTGCTTTACTACTACTAGGTAACAAACATTTGGGCATATCGGCAAACCTGAGACATATTTGTGCAGCCTGTTTCCCTGCCAACATTCCCTTTTTTCAATACAATTGGAAAAAAGAGATCTGGAACCTGTTTTTTATTGCCGGCATCCTCATCGGTGGATTTATGGCAGCCCGTTGGTTATCTGATAGCAACGCTATATCGATAGCCCCGGCGCTGGCTACAGAACTGCAGGCCTATCATATTACGGACACACAACATGTACTACCGCAGGAAATATTCAGCTGGGATCAGTTATTGAGCCCGAGGAGTTTTATCCTATTGGTTGTGGGTGGTTTCCTCGTTGGCTTTGGAACCCGTTATGCAGGAGGCTGTACGAGCGGCCATGCCATCATGGGGCTTAGCAACCTTCAATGGCCATCGCTTGTAGCAACCATCTGTTTTATGATCGGAGGCTTTATTATGGCCAATATTTTAATTCCTGTTATTATGAAATTATAAAACCAGGTTCAATGAATAATGAGGATATTGATTTTGAAGTTCAATCTTCAGATAACACCAAACCCGCTAATATGGGTATTGCACATAATTTGAGGTATTTAGCCGTAGGTGTTGTTTTTGGAATTGTGTTTGTAAAAGCTGAGATCGTTTCCTGGTTTCGTATACAGGAAATGTTCAGGCTGCAAAGTTTTCATATGTATGGTGTAATAGGCAGTGCGATAGTTGTGGGAATCATTTCTGTTTGGTTGATAAAGAAATCAGGCGTAAAAGCTATAGATGGAACCCCGGTTACCTTTCAGCCCAAAAAATTCCATAAAGGGCAGATTTTCGGCGGTATTCTGTTCGGGTTAGGCTGGGCCATGACGGGAGCCTGCCCCGGCCCCTTATTGGCACAAATCGGCTCGGGGTTTACCGTTGTGATTATCGTATTGCTGAGTGCTATTGCCGGCACCTGGGTATACGGTTATATAAAGGGAAAGCTCCCTCACTGAGAGAAAGGTTTGCTTTAACTGTGAGCCGATCCTGCAATATTTTATAGTTGCGATCCCGGATGGATTACTGCTACCTCCTGGCCCTGCGCTTCCCCCCGGCGCTTGTAACCATCATTGATGTTGTAAGGGTAATTCCCGAATGTGAGGTGCCTTTTATAGCATGATGCAGGTGCCGTGGTTCTGTACTACAGGTACCCGGCGACTAAGCGGTTGGTGTATATGATGGGGCCAACCGCACTCATTACCGTTATTACAAAAATTGTGTCATGTGAGTTGACCAGAGAGATCTGCACATACTTGTGAAAACAGTAAAGAATTAAGCCCGTTTGTTTATGCTAAAACAAACTTAATACATTTCTGTACTTTTGCCGCGATTTTTGGTCTCTGCGGTTAGTAGAGTTAAAAGGGAAGTCCGGTGTACGTGCCTGTGGCAGGCATGGAGTCCGGCGCTATCCCCGTAGCTGTAAGGTTTATGGATCGTATGATCCAGCATTTTGCTTATATCCACTGTGCACCGGCCGTTGCATGGGAAGGGAGTCGAAATTGAACCAAGCCAGAAGACCTGCCAATTTTCATTCAATAACATTCAGGCTTTCGGGTGAAAAGCGTGAAATGTAACCGCTGCTGCGTTTATATTTCCGCTTGCCCTGTGCCCAACTAAAACAATTTACAAGTGAAAAAAGCAATTGTAGTATTAGCTGTTCTGTCATTCTGTAGCAAGCTCCAGGCTCAAACCCCAACCGGTTCTGATCAAAATTTAGATGAGGTGATCGTGACGGCCGCTAAAAAATCACAAAAACAATCGCAGACCGGCAAAGTAATTACGGTAATAGACCAGCCTACGTTAATCAACAACCGCGGAAAATCGCTTACCGAAATATTAAACCAGTTTTCCGGTATTTTTACCGTGGGAGCTAATAATGCGCCGGGTAGTAATCAGGAGTTGTATTTACGCGGAGCAGCAACGGGCAATACGCTGTTTCTTCTCGACGGTGTTCCTCTTCAGGACCCTAACATGATCACCAATACCTATGATCTTAATAATATCCATCCAGACCAGATAGAGCGTATAGAAATATTAAAGGGAGCGCAAAGCACACTTTGGGGAAGCGCCGCTGTTGCCGGGGTAGTCAACATTATTACAAAAAAAGGCGGCACCAAAAAGATAGGCGCTTCAGCTACGGTTGCATATGGTAGTTACAACACCTGGAAAGCCGGACTGGGCGTAAACGGCAGTGTTGACAGGTTCTCGTATAATTTACATTATAATCGCGTTAATACCGATGGCTTTTCAGCCGCTTACGATAGCATTGGTAACAGGGGGTTTGATAAGGATGGATTAAAGCAGGATGGTTTTCAGGCGAACCTGGGGTACCGGATTTCGCCCTCTTTAACGGTTAATTACACCAACAATTACGGCTTTTTTAAAGCCGCTGCCGATGGCGGCGCTTATCAGGACGATAACGATGTTAACGCCCGCATTAAAAATAGGGTCAACAGCGTGAGCATTAATTACAAGACCTCAAAGTCGGCTTTGCACCTCGTACAAGGCTTCATCAACTCCGACCGGTTTTTTCATAATGATAGTGCGGATATCGGCACATTAAGAATGAATCCAAATGCCTCTTCTTACACAATCTGGTCTGAAAATAATTTAAAGGGACGTTCTATTGTAACCGACTTGTATGGTAACCACGATTTTACGGATCATATTTCCCTTGTAGCAGGTGTACAGCATACGTTTCAGAAAACCAGTCAAACCTTTAATAGTATTTCTAATTATGGGCCATACGATGCGACGCCTATTCAAGACGATTCTGCAAGGGTAAGAAATTTTTCGGGTTATGTGTCGGCTCTTTTTACAGGTATACGGGGTTTTAACCTGGAAGTGGGAGGACGTTTAAATCATAATAGTTTATATGGAACCAATACAACATTTACATTGAATCCCTCTTATAACGTAAATGAGCATACCCGGGTATTTGTCAATATTTCAAGCGGCTATAATGTGCCCACATTGTATCAATTATATAGTGAGTATGGGAACGGGGACCTGGAACCGGAAAAAAGTGTCAATTATGAGCTGGGGGTACAAACCTTTACTAATAATCAAAAGAATTCTTTAAGACTGGTCGCTTTTAAAAGAGACATCAAAGATCTGATCGTTTACTATACCGATCCGGAAACCTTTGCGGGTAAGTATATGAACCGGGATGCGCAGCATGATTACGGGTTTGAGGTAGAAAGCAATATCGCTATAGGTGCAATAGGGCAGTGGGTAAGTAATTTCACTTATATAAACGGCAGGGGTGTTAATGCCGGCGTGTCATCCAGGAATCTTTTCCGCAGGCCTGATTTTACTCTAAATAGTACGCTG
>JBQGCI010000611.1:0-2854 GCA_052038405.1 Acinetobacter pittii | reverse complement strand
GTTAGCAGGTTTATGGTTGATCAAAGTTTTCTCCAATTATCTGGGCAGGGTCATGCAAAGTAAAAAGATCGACCGTTCCCTGAAACCTTTTTTGCGTAGCCTGATCGTCGTGTTATTGAGGGTGTTACTGCTATTGGCTGTAATGCAGATAGCAGGAATTGCTATGACGCTATTTGCAGCACTGATCACATCTTTAGGCGTCGCAGCCGGACTGGCATTGTCAGGTACACTGCAGAACTTTGCCAGTGGAATTCTGATCCTCTTTTTAAAACCTTTCCGTGTAGGAGATAATATCCTTACACAAGGGCAGGAGGGTACCGTCAACGAGATCAGGATATTCTACACCATTATCAAAACTTATGACAACCGGATGGTAGTAGTTCCTAACAGTAAACTGTCTAACGAAGTAATTATTAACCTCAGTGGTTCGGGCAACAGACGACTGGATATAGAACTGAAGTTCGGAAATGCCATCGATTATGAACAGGTAAAGCATGTCATTGACCAGGCGATAGCCGATGCGGGTAGCATCCTGAAGGATCCGCCGCGTAGGGTCGGTATTTCCTCGCTGGAGGCAGACGGTTATAAAGTGATGCTTAATCTCTGGATAGATGCACATGGTTTTGTGGATACTAAAATGAAATTCCAGGAAATGTTATTGCAAAGATTAAGAAGTTCGGGACTCGGGTTGCCAGGTATGGCATAGGCTTTGGATATAGGTTGCCAGCGAATAATGAGTTTTGAAAATTTATATATAGGAACCAGTGGAATTGTACTGCCTTACAAAAACCAGTTGGCTTATCCTGAATCGCTGAAAGGCTTAAGCCGGTTGAGTGTCTATGGCACTATTTTTAATTCACTCGAAGTGAATTCTATTTTTTACAAATTGCCGCGACCTGCCACCATTGCCCAATGGAGTGAATCGGTAGGAAACGAATTTCGTTTTACATTTAAATTGTGGAAGCAGATAACACACAGTGCCCTGCTTGATTTTGACAAAGCAGACCTGGTGAAATATTTTCAGGTAATTGCTCCGGCAAGAGAAAAAGCCGGATGCTTATTAGTTCAGTTTCCGGCGTCTGTTAAATGTGGTGCCTTTAAAAAAGTGGAAGCCCTGCTTTCCGATATGCAACAGCTAAATGATGGCGCCTGGCCGATAGCTGTTGAATTCAGAAGCCCCTGCTGGTATACGGACGAGACTTATGAACTGCTGAATCGGTATAACGCAGCTATGGTTTATCATGATAAATGGGGAAGCGAATCCCCTCAACCAGACCTGGACGCAACTCATATTTACCTGCGCTTTCACGGCCCCAGAGGGGATTATAAGGACAGTTACGATCGCGGGTTGTTACATGAATATGCGGGATATGTAACGGACTGGATACGTTCCGGCAGAACAGTGTTTGTCTATTTTAATAATACGATCGGCGATGCATTGGGCAATGCACAGGCTTTGGAAAAAATGATCGGGGAAAATAGGTGAATGCGATGTGTTCAGCTTTGGCAGTGGCAGCTGCCCGCATCGAAGAGTAACTTACTCTACAGTAATACCGGTTTGTAGCATATGTTCCACTAAATCTGAAAAAGAAGCCCGTGATTTTATTTTTAAAATGCTCATTATCAACCGGGTTTGGTTAGATTGCAGTTGCTGCGGCGAAAGGCATTAAAGTTGCTCATGAATTACCATATCCGTTTACTATGAAAAATAACAGGCAACAAAAGAAAGAGGTAGTGCAACCGGCGCTGGGGCCGCGTAATTGGGTAGCAGGAAAAAGTCTCGACGATGCAGGGGCTATCGGTTTTCCCGGAGAGAAATTGAGCGCCTATCTTCATAAGTTCGTGCGTAGCAACTTAAAAGGAAAGGAGGATACAAATGTTTTTCTTAAAGGATAATTGATAATAACCATTTTGGCTAGTTTTTCTTAATAGTTTTCGCATACACCTCATGTTTCTACATGAGGTTTTTTTTACACGTCTAGTTAATGGTAATGCCGGTACTCCTGATACGTCCACTCTCATAATAAAATCAGGAGATAACATGTTGGCCAGGGACCTATTCTATTGAGCGGGGAAGCCATTCTTTTTAATACTGTTTCTGTAGTAAGTTGCCGCATAAACCTGTAATCAAAAGAGTTGGGGATGAAAATTGTTACAGGGTAACCACCGTATTGTTTAAGCAGTAGATCTCTACCGGAATTCCGCCGCACGAGTTGCTGAGAAAATATTCGGATAAAGTAATTACCTTGCCGTAAACGATGTGCTCATCACTTTATTAATTGTTTTTAATTAGTTTTACCCGATGGATGAATCGATGCCTTTATGGGTTGCGGAAGAGCGGCAGGCGCTATTAGCCGCAATAGTTGATTATTCGGAAGATGCTATTATCAGCAAAACCCTTGAAGGTTATATTACCAGCTGGAACCGCGCTGCAACTACTCTTTTCGGATACGATGAATCGGAGGCAGTAGGACAGCATATATCATTGATCATTCCTGCCGACCGCCTCCACGAAGAAAATTTTATCATTAATGAGATCCGAAATGGAAGGCGAATTCAGCATTTTCAAACGATCCGTAAAACGAAGTCCGGACAGCAAGTTCACCTGTCATTGGCTATTTCACCGGTTAAAAACAGTAAAGGTATCGTTATCGGCGCTTCAAAAATAGCCCGTGATATCAGCCGCCAGAAAGAAAGCGCTGAAAAGCAGGGAATGCTGGCAGCCATTGTAAATAACTCTGACGACGCTATTGTAAGTAAAACGCTGGATGGAATAATTACCAGCTGGAACAAGGCTGCAGCCCGGATGTTTGGTTATACGGAGGCCGAAGCGATAGGCCGGCATATTTCTTTA
>JBQGCI010000610.1:0-2800 GCA_052038405.1 Acinetobacter pittii | reverse complement strand
CACAGCCACCAGCATAAAAAACAAGGTGATGCCGTTGACTCCTCTTGCTATGCGAATCGTAATCACGCAGTAAGCAGCCCATAGTATAGCGCCCAGGAAAGCCAGGCCATAGCTCAATGGGTTGGATTGAATATTATTGAGCATTTCCCGTAAGTTTAAGCCTTCTTCGCCACCCAATACCCATACTACACCTAACATGGAAATGACGATGCCGGGGAAGATCAGCCAATTTGCTTTTTTCTTCGTAAAAATAATAGTAGCTACCATGGTAAAACTGGGCCAGAGATAATTCACCATCCCTACCTCGATAGCCTGCCTGCTATTTTGAGAATATCCGATAGACAATGCCAGGCATAGTTCATAAGATACCATAAACAGCGCTCCATATACCAGGTATTTTTTTGGAAACTTTTTAAGAGGTATCCACTTAACAGTTAAAAGCAGGAACAAGGATGCTACCGTATAAATCAGGGCAGCGCCGCCTGTTGCACCGAACGAATGACTTACTTCTTTGATAAGTCCCACTATAGCACTCCATAACAAAATAGCGCAAAACCCGATAGCAGTTGCCTTTGTATATTGATTCATTCCCAAAAATTCGGCTGTAATTTATACAGCGAAAGTAATTAATACCCCTCCTGAAAATTCGAAAACAGAATTATTTAACAGTTAATGCAGATTTAACACAGTTGTTTACCGGGAAAACAGCCAGGCCCGGCTCCAGTTCGCCGTGAAAATGCTACAGCTAACCGGTTATTTAGCTTTAGCTGCCTTTTTACGTTAGGAGCGCCGTCTTTTTTGATGTAACTTTTATAGTTTAAATCAGTAATCATCTCCGGTATGAAACGATATATATTTCTTATACTACTATTGACAGGACTCACCACTGTGTTTGGCCAGTTACCAGGCGATCAAATCTCACAACTACTTAGGGAGGCGGTTAACAGCAAAAGAAGTAAAAGCATTATTGTCGGTATCCTTGATTCAAGTGGCAGGCATATTTATAGTGAAGGCGTACTTAGCGATCAAAGCCCGGTAAGACCGGACGCCAACACTTTGTACGAGATTGGTTCCATTACTAAAGTCTTTACGTCACTTATATTGGCTGATATGAGCCTAAAAGAAAAACTCAACCTTGAAGATCCCCTATCGAAATTCCTGCCCGCTTCAGTTAAAGCTCCCGTTAGAAACGGAAAAGAAATCACCTTGCTGAATTTATCTACCCATACAGCTACCTTCCCCAGATTTCCTTTTAATGTGGCGGCTAAAAATCCCGACGATCCCTATGCGGGTTACGGCATTAATAACCTTTATGAATACCTGTCTGCCTACCTGCCGGACATGGATTTCGGATCGAAGTGGCGATACTCCAATACTGCATATGGCTTACTGGGCAACCTGCTGACCACGGTTGCAGGAGAAAAAAGCTATGAGCAACTGATTATAAACAGCATTTGCAAACCTTTAAAAATGGGAAAAACGGTTATTTCGCTTACGCCGGTACTTTTGAAGAACACGGCTATTGGCCATTCTGAATGGGGTCAACCAGTAAGGTTTTTAAATCTGGCATCATTAGAGGGTGCGGGTGCATTCCGCTCTAATGTAAATGACCTGCTCAATTTTGCAGCAGCCAACCTGGGCTGGACCTCATCAGGTTTATACCCTGCAATGGAGCTTACCCATAAAAGTCAAATAAAGAAGGAAGCCGGTGGTATTGATTATGCTACTATGGGATGGACGCTCTGGCAAAACAATGGAAGCAACATTGTATTTAAAGATGGGGGAACGCCAGGTTACCGCACCTTTATCGGCATAGATAAGGTGAAAAAATTTGCGGTCGTCGTCTTGTCCAGCTCTGACAACGGCGTAACTGATATCGGCACGCATATCATTAATCCCAATACCCAATTCAACAGGTACCAATATCCCTGGGCCCTGTTGGATACAATACGACAAACGATTAAAACGCAGGGTATTGAAAACGCCATTAGCCGATACAGGTATCTTAAAATAAACAAGAGCCCGGGCCTTGTATTTGATGAACGCCAGCTCAACAACCTTGGCATTGAACTAAGAAGGAATCAAAATATTCCGGCAGCTTTGAAAATATTCGAACTCAATGCCACGGAGTACCCTCAGTCGGTGGCGGTATATGAAAGCCTTGGGGAAACCTACAAAATGGCCGGCAACCGGCAAAAAGCTATCACCAATTTTGAAAAAGCCCGGCAATTAGACCCTAAAAATCCGCATTGGGACTATGTTTTGGACAAGCTTATCCCTGATAAGCTGCGGTAGGGAGTGATTAACAGCTCTTCCTTGTACTGTTTGAACTTTAGTTCCGCCCCATTGTTATTTAATAACTTTGAAAGTACTATCTGATCAATTTATAAAACGGGATGAATGTATATCAGCATTGCATCCCGGAAGGAATAATAAATGAAAAAAATTGGATTTTTATCTTTTGGTCACTGGGCTAATCACCCGGCTTATAGCACCAAAACAGCAAGCGACACTTTATTGCAGTCTATCGATTTGGCAGTAGCTGCGGAAGAACTGGGCATGGATGGGGCTTATTTTCGTGTACATCATTTTGCCAAACAGCTGGCTTCGCCCTTTCCTTTGCTGGCGGCCATTGGCGCCAGAACTACCAAAATAGAGATCGGTACGGGTGTTATTGACATGCGTTATGAAAACCCCCTGTATATGGCAGAAGATGCCGGTGCTGCGGATTTAATATCCGGAGGCCGCCTGCAGCTGGGTATCAGCAGAGGCTCGCCCGAGCAGGTTATTGACGGATGGC
>JBQGCI010000609.1:0-2394 GCA_052038405.1 Acinetobacter pittii | reverse complement strand
TGTACCGCCGATAGCTATTGAATTCAGTAAAGAATCTTTAGCCGCCAGACCGGCCCTTTCCAGTATCTCGGGAGCATAGTACAATATAAAATTGATACCCGACCACTGATTAAAAAACGCCACTAAAAAGGCCAGCCAGAGAATACGGTTATAACGTGCACTAAAAAAAGAAGTTTTACCTTTTTGAGATTCGGCCCCGGCTGCACGCCTGATAGCGCTGATCTCTTCCTCAGCATTTTGAATACCGAGCGTTTGTAATATTTTACGGGCACCGGTTTCATCGTTTTTATGGGCTACCAGCCAGCGGGGGCTTTCAGGAATGCCCAATACAAGTAATGTATAAATGAGCGAAGGCGCCGCCATTACTCCCAGCATCCAGCGCCAGTCATTGTTACCATCCACGCCTTTCAAAAAATAATTCGAAAGGAAAGCGACCAATATACCAAACACAATATTAAACTGGTACATGGCACCCAGCCTACCCCTGGTTTGAGGGGTAGAGATTTCAGAAATGTAGGTCGGAGCTGCAACCGAAGATATACCAATACCCAGGCCTCCCATGAAACGGAAAAAAGAAAACGTGTAAGGATCCTGCGCTACAGCTGAGCCTATAGATGAAATCGTAAAAAATAACCCGATCCACAGGAGCACTTTTTTACGCCCGTATTTTTCGGTAGGTCCGCCGCCAAAAATAGCGCCTAACACCGTACCCCACAAGGCCATCGACATGATAAAAAAGCCATGGAACCAGGGAGAGATATCCGCTGTATGCCACAGATCTTTTATGGGCTGGTTGGCACCCGATATCACTACGGTATCGAAACCAAATATAAATCCGGCTAAAGCCGCAATTATTGAGATTCCGAATAAATTTTTTCCACCCTTTGCTGTGGTGTTCAAAGCATCACTACCGGCTTGCATCATCGTATTTCGTATTTAATTTATCATGAATAGCCTGGGGCCTGAGGCTGCCATTCATATAGCTAATGGTTAAAAAACGGTTTTGAAGTTACTGTAATTATTTTTATCCGGCCTTCATTTTTTCGTTATGGCAGGTACCAGCAATAGCGTTAAGGTAAAACAGCTGTATTATTGGGGGTGCCGTTCCCGCAACAATTTTATGTGAGCCAACATCAGTCGATCGTTCTGATAACAGGAGTACCTGTTATCGGGAAGAAAATTCCACACCAAAATTCAGGGTTACTGTAATTTGTTTTGCGTACAGGCAGCGCTAATATTTTATCCACTTATTTTTATTGGTTTAAATAAGATGATCTTATTTACTCCTGTGCTTTTTCTGTATGATGCAGGTACACTTCATTGCCCCGCCATTTATAACAGTTCATCATAAATCCCTCCGGCCCTTGATCGTAGCGGTACATTTCTTTTTTGACCGGGTCAAAAATCAGGTACTCCAGGTCAATCAGTTGCTGATGCCGGGTAAATTTTTGTGTGGAGGGGCTATAAATAAAGTACAGGAAACTACCGTCATAGCGGGTTCTGTCGGGAAAATAAATAGGAATCTTGATATCAAAATGTCCATCGAAATTAATATCCTCCAATTCTATTTCAGGTTTATCTCCTATAAACTCATTGAAGCCTGCCAAGGCTTGCAAAAGCTTTCCTTCCTGTATGATCTTTAAAGCTGTGGCTTTATAACGCTGTTGCTCCTGCCCTGAAAGATTGATTATTTTTTCTTCATGTATCACCAGTTCGTAATCATACAACACAGGTGCGTCTTCAGCCGCCGTTAATAACTGTAGCTGCACCGGCAATTGTTTGCCTGTTTTTGTATTCGTCCAGCTACCTTTCAAACTGCCTGTAGCAAGCAAAGGAGCTGTAACAGAAAAGCGTCCCGTTATTTCCTGTACATATTTCCCTTTCCGCTCTACGAAAACCTTCTCAGTTAGTAAAGTCGGATGTGCTAATACTCCCGTAAGATGGATCGCTTTTTCCCGGCCACTGCGCGTGTAGTAATAGGTGCCGTTAAGTGTATCCTGCTGTCTTTTTTGCTGCAGCTGCATCGCAACCGGATAGTTGCCGACCATACCTTTATAAAATGCCGTAGTAATTATGGTGGTTTGAGCACAGGCGGCCGTCAGCATGCCGGCCGCGAAAAAAACTATTATCGATAGTCGCCTGAACGTCATGGGTTGACTCAATTTCGTAAATTTCTCTCAAATATATTCTTTACCGCTCCAACAAATGATCTATTTACAATTTGCAGGTTTCTTATTATTTGACGACCCAGGATGGGCTTATTGCCTTTTACACCATTCTACTAATTCAGGATACAGCTCTTCGATATTTCTGGTGGGATTGTTTTCTTTCAGTCGCTTCAGTTCTTCATTGAATGCAACTGCTTTTATAAAGCCCCGGCTCTTTAATGTATGG
>JBQGCI010000608.1:0-3136 GCA_052038405.1 Acinetobacter pittii | reverse complement strand
GGGGTATTCTTCAGTTAATTTTGATCGCTTGTAGTTGGTAAGGTCCTGTTTATTGTAAAAATTCCTGTAAACAGATGTTGTTTTAAAGCTGTAAACATTATTTAAAGAGGCAGCTGCTGTAAATCTGTACCATCCTATATTCTATAAGCCGTAAGGCAAGGAGTATGGTGCTATTACAAGCATTTCGAATGCAGGCTGAAAAAATCTGGAATTTGCAGCTACATTTGCAAAAAAGCATAGAATGGTTAAAAAACCGGCGGATAGTTTGATTATTATGACAGAACTGGTATTGCCCAATGATACCAATGTTTTTGGAAATTTAATGGGAGGCAGATTAATGTATTGGATGGATATTGCAGCCGCACTGTCTGCACAGAAGCACAGTAATGCGCCTGTTGTTACAGCATCGGTTGATAATATCTCGTTTTTAAACTCCATTAAATTGGGGAATGCAGTGCATATTGAAGCGCGTGTGACCCGTGCCTTCAATTCGTCGATGGAAGTGTTTTTGGATGTGTGGGGCGAAGATCTGGTAACGCAGCAAAAATACCAGAGTAATACGGCCTACTACACTTTTGTTGCTTTAGATGAGCACAGTAAGCCCATAGCAGCTCAACCCATAGCGCCGGAGACGGCAGATGATGTTGAGCGTTACAATGGCGCATTGCGCCGCCGCCAGGTAAGATTGATATTAGGGGGTAAAATGAAACCGGACGATGCCAAAGAGTTGAAGGAGCTTTTTGAAAAAAGATAGTAGCTGAATTCTAAATCGTGTCTGATGAAAACATTTCGCAGCGATGTTTCGGGGAAAGAGTATCCTCTTTCTCAAAGGGTGGCGGGTAGCTCTCTTAATGACAAAATGGTGGATTTAATCCGGCAGGAAAGGCCTGATTTTACAACCCATCATTATTTGTCGGTAACTGAGTTAAAGAACTACCGGGAAAAGTATATTATTCAGCACCTGTCGGGCCAAACCGGTAAGGTGACCGATCTGGCGAAAAATGTTATGGAGTCGATAGCGGGGGATACGATACTGGCGGATGCCATTGAGGATGAAAGCAATTCGGATGTAACGCTGGGACAAAGAGTAGCTGATAAAGTTGCTACTTTTGGCGGAAGTTGGACCTTTATCATTTCCTTTATCGTTTTTTTACTTTTATGGATAGGGCTAAATGCTTTTATACTGCTTAATAAAGGATTTGATCCTTACCCTTTTATCCTGCTAAATTTAATTTTATCCTGCCTGGCAGCATTACAGGCGCCGGTAATTATGATGAGCCAGAACCGTCAGGAAGAAAAAGACAGGGAGCGGGCCAAGAAAGATTATATGATCAATTTAAAGGCTGAGTTGGAAATAAAGTTGTTGCACGAAAAAATCGATCGTTTACTGGCTTTGGAAAACAGGCTGACAGAAACTTTTAATAAAGACAGACAATGACAGGTACCGGTAACTGAACGGCCCGTGCCGTTTTTCTACCTGAAAAAGTATGACCTTACTGTGTATTCATTGAAGCAGGTGCTTCCTTTAAATAACAGCTCTCACTATATTATATGGCATTTACTTTTAATTGTAATCGCCTGAACGCCGCCGGACATAGGACCCGGATTTATCTACGGCGGCTATCAGATTATTATTTTGGATCGGTTTGCCCATCTTTCTTCACATAGGGTTGTTTTTAGCAATTTGCATATGAGCCCATAAAGGCGAAAAAAAGGGGTGACAGCAGCAGCGGTCATCCCCATATAATTTAAATCTCTGTTTTAACTAAACGGCTGCCATGAGCGACTTTATTTTTGCTGCATGAGCCTCGCTTACAGGCACTACCGGAAGACGTGCGTGAACAGAGCAAAGTCCCATTTCCTGTAAGTATTGCTTGACGCCAGCAGGGCTTCCTTCTGCAAACAAAGAAGTGATGATATCTGTGAATTTCAGGTGTAGTGGCATAGCTTCAGAAAATGTACCGGCAAGACAAAGCCGTATCATGTCGCCAAACTCTTTTGGATAAGCGTTGGCTACTACCGATATAACACCTTTTGCTCCCAAGGCAATCATAGGAAGCGCAATAGGATCATCCCCGCTGATCAGCATAAACCCTGCTGGTTTATACTTCATGATATAATTGAATTGATCGAAACTACCTGAAGCTTCCTTGGTAGCAATAATATTTTTACAATCTCTGGCGATTCGTACTGTAGTTTCAGCGCTAACGCTCTGGCCCGTACGCCCAGGTACGTTATACATGATGATGGGCAGTGGCGCTGCCGCATCAATAGTTTTATAGTGCTGGTATAAGCCTTCCTGCCCGGGTTTATTATAATAAGGCGCTACTGAAAGTATAGCATCGTAGCCATCCAGCTGCATAGTTTGGAAGGCCTGCACCACTTCGCGGGTATCATTACCCCCAATTCCCGCTACCAGGCCAATGCGGCCGGCAGCTTTCTCTTTTACATAATTGAAGAGCTCTTGTTCTTCTTCTCTTGTAAGCGTGGCGCTTTCACCTGTGGTGCCCGCTACAACCAGGTACTCTATCTTATTTTCAATCCAAAAATTGATCAGGTTTTCTAATGCAGGCCAATCAAAATCGCCACTGGCTGTAAAGGGAGTTACTATTGCAATACCGGTGCCGGTAAGTTTTTGTTGTAAAGACATTTGAGTCTGAAATTTGAAATGATAGGAGATAGTTGACAGATGACGGGTTATATCATCTATCTAACATAACATAATTATTGGTTCAGGTCTTGAGCTGAAGTACGTTATTGGCTTTGGCAGATAATCAGTTCCCAACAAAGGTGTCAGTAGGTGCGCTGGTATGATCCTGTACACTACCATCCGTTATCTGCCATCTGTTACTACACTTCTTCCCAAAAGCCCATTTTGCTGAATTTTTCTATACGGGCTTCAACACGCTTCTCAGGTTTCATATTCTTTATTTCTGCGATACCTGCTAATATTTGCTTCTTTAGATTCAGAGCGGCCAGTTCATAGTCCCAATGGGCTCCGCCATCAGGTTCAGGTATAATACCGTCGATGAGGCCAAACTCTTTCATTTTAGTAGACGTAAGTTTTAATTGTTCTGCCGCCTTCATTTTATAGTCCCAGCTCCTCCAGCGACTAGTGCAGCAGTTCTCGGGAGAG
>JBQGCI010000607.1:0-19638 GCA_052038405.1 Acinetobacter pittii | reverse complement strand
GACCGCTGCTTACAGTGCCGCCTGCCATAGTGCCTCTGCCGTAGCTGTTCAGGTTACTGTTGGCTCTCGGGCCGTAGTCTGCCCGGCGACCTGCAATGACGCCTCCACCGTACCAACCGCCCCAGCCCCAGCCGGGTCCGTACCAGCCGTTAAACCAGGGGTCGTACCAGCCACCCCATCCCCAGCCGGCGCCCATGCCCCAGCCGCCCCAGCCGGCGTACCAGGGACTATTCCAGCCCCAGCCCAGGCCGCCACCCCAGCCAAATCCGCCACCCCAGCCCCAGCCAGAATACCAGGGATTGTACCACATATTCCAGTAGCTCACAGGGCTCCAGGGATTGTTCCAATACCAGGGGTCGTTCCAGTATGCCCAGTTATTATAATAACTAAAGTTATAGCGGTCCCCATAGTAGTACCAGTCGTTTAAATCGCTCCAGCGGTTGCGGTTACGTACTTTCATACGCAGGTAGCGGTCATCGTAGTCTTCATACTCTTCATCCGCATCGTCGTATGTACGGTATCTTCTTTCATCGGTTTTCCTGATTTTTGCATACTCCTCCTGGGTAGGAGCGGGCGAACTATACACATCATCTGGTGTCTGCCCGGTTCGGTAGGCGGTAGAACAGCTGGCTAATGCCACCGTTATACCTACCAGCAACAGCAGGGTTGTAGATTTTATTTTCATTTTGGCCATTTATATATATTTAATAATTGTTTTAATTGGGCTTAAAATTTACATTTGCGATCCCTAAAATAGCAATTTGTAAAAATACGCATTCTCTCTTAATTGGTGTGACGCTGAAATGTGATAAAAGGATGCACAATTTGCTTTTAATTCACAACATTTTTTGTTAAAAAAGGTTGGTGTGTAAAATGTACGTGTAAAAACCCGATAGTGGGAAAGCATGAACAGAAATATAGATAACCGGCTTTTAGCGAGCGGTTTTAAAACATAACATAATTATGAGCAAAGAAATTACGCCACGGCGGCAAGATTACTCACAATGGTATAACGACCTGGTGTTAAAAGGAGGATTGGCTGATTACTCTGCAGTAAGAGGTTGTATGGTGATCAAACCTTATGGATTTACACTTTGGGAAAATATGCGCGACGCGCTGGATAAAATGTTCAAGGAAACAGGGCACGTAAAGGCCTATTTCCCGCTTTTTATACCTAAGAGCTTTTTAAGCAAGGAGGCGGCTCATGTAGAAGGTTTTGCTAAAGAATGTGCCGTTGTGACGCATTACCGGCTGAAAAATGATCCGGATGGGAAAGGTGTGGTGGTAGACCCTGACGCGAAACTGGAAGAAGAACTGATTGTGCGTCCTACCAGTGAAACAATTATATGGAATACGTATAAAGACTGGATCCAGTCTTACCGCGATTTGCCGATTCTGGTAAATCAGTGGGCCAATGTGGTAAGATGGGAAATGCGCACCCGCCTGTTTTTGCGTACTGCCGAATTTTTATGGCAGGAAGGACATACCGCGCATGCCACGCAGGAAGAGGCAGAAATTGAAGCCCGGAAAATGCTGGATGTTTATGCATCGTTCGTAGAAGAATTCATGGCCGTTCCGGTAATAAAAGGGGTAAAAACAGAAAGCGAGCGTTTTGCAGGCGCTGTAGATACTTATTGTATAGAAGCTTTAATGCAGGATGGTAAAGCTTTACAGGCCGGTACCTCACATTTCCTGGGGCAAAATTTTGCCAAAGCATTTGATGTGCAGTTTTTAACCAGGGAAAATAAGCAGGAGTATGTTTGGGCTACCAGCTGGGGCGTGAGCACCAGGCTGGTGGGAGCGTTGGTAATGGCACATAGTGATGACGAAGGGTTGGTGCTGCCTCCGCGAATTGCGCCATTACAGGTGGTAATTGTACCTATTTATAAAGGCGGGGAGCAAAAAGCATTGATCGATGCCAAGGCTGATGAAATCCTTGCAGACCTTAAAAAAATGGGTATCAGAGCCAAATACGACGATAACGACAATAACAGGCCGGGATGGAAATTTGCTGAGTATGAATTGAAAGGGGTTCCGGTTAGGGTTACTCTCGGCGCGAGAGACCTGGCTAATAACCAGATCGAGATTGCGCGCAGAGATACGAAAACGAAAGAACTCATTCACGCAGATGGCATCAGCCAGTATATTGACGGATTATTACTGGACATCCAGAACAATATGTTTAAAAAGGCCAGAACTTACAGGGATGAACATATTACCCAAGCCGATTCCTGGGAGGAATTTGTGCAGTTATTGGATGATAAAGGGGGATTCATTTTAGCCCATTGGGACGGTACTGCTGAAACTGAGAACGAGATTAAAGAAAAAACGAAAGCTACCATTCGCTGTATTCCCATTGATGATATGGGACTGGAAGAAGGGGTATGTGTGCTGAGTGGCAAACCTTCGAAAAGAAGGGTGCTCTTTGCGAGAGCTTATTAGTAATAACTATAATGTATTTTGAAGCCAGGCTCTTTTAAAGTTCCTGGCTTTTTTGATGGGCAAAAAAAAGATCCCGCAGGGATCTCCAATATTTTGACAAGCTGTTATTGTTTATTCTTTTTGATCAACGCAGTCATGGGATTGCGCAGGTTTTCAAAGCTGGTCATATCAATGCGTACTTTACCTACTATAATCGGGCTTTCTATCCGTATGGGCACATGATTCGCATCGTCTGTTACCCAAACCGTCATTTGTTCGCCGCCCTCAAAAATAGTTCCTTTAATTGTCAGAGGTCTGAATTTGATGGTGTTGAATTTGCCATATTTGGTGCTAATTACCTCCTTGCCCAGGTACCTCACATACATAGAGTGAACCTCGTTGTCAAGAAATACATTGAAGGGTATCCTGTCATTTACTTTCAACCCGTTGAAATTGATATTCCTCGCGTAAAAAACCGCACTCACTACATCATGGGCGCAGGCAGGAATTTTGAACACTCCCTCGCTGCTGATGGCAGTATTGGCCGACCGGTTAAAATTGACGTTTTGATATTTTTTATATCCTCCCTCATTAACATTTCTCACAAATTTGAGGGGCAAGAGGCTTTCGGCGTCCATAAAGGTTTCGTAAGTATCCCTGGCTTTATAGGCCCATTCGTAAGATGGTAATGTGTAACCTTCGCCTACTACATGGTAAACGCTTCTACCGTTTAACTTTTCAAGGGTGGTGGTGAAAGACCCGGCGCCGGCGCTTACGTTAATTAATTTAGCAGCGGTGTAGTAAACAATAAAACCTACTTTTTCCCCGGCTTTAAAAGCTGTATTGGTGATGCCGCATTTTTGAACGGGCTCGTTTTCCCGGGCGGCAGGCAACTTTGTATTAGCCATGGCCGCAATTGCAAACAGGGAGAGTACCGATAATTTAAGTGCTTTCATTTCTATTTTTAAAAATATTTTTAATACCCAGTATCAGCAAGCTTCCGATAAGCGCCGGAAACACCAGGTTGATTAACCATATACTGAACGAAGTTAAGCTTACACCCAAATGGTTGGTTGTAAATAATCCCATAAGCTGGATGCTCAATTCGTTCTTTAAGCCTAAATCAGTAAAAAGTGCAATAGTGGGTATAATTGCCATCACTAAAAACATCACACTTATCCCCATCCAGCTTTGTAATACGCTTACGTTTACATCGAACAGCTGAAACAATAAAAAATATTGTAAGCTAAACACGGTAAAACGTATTACAGATAAAGACAAGAACTTTACGAGTAAAGTTGCATTGATATGTTCAATAGCCTCGATGGCCCAGGCAAACTTACTGGCCTGTGGCAATTTATCAATAATTTTTATTAGCCATGGCAAACGGAAATAAAATAACAGTAGTGTAACAGTAATTATGGCTGATACCCATAGAAAAGCATTCACAAATGCCTGTGTAGCAATACCCGACACTATAAGGTCTTCTTTAATGAAAACTAAAGCGGTTAATCCCATTGCAAATGTGACGATGAGCTGGCTCATATTCGCAACAACAGTTAATGAAATCGCCTTGATCCGGTTGCCTTCACTCATGTAAAGTACGCGTCCTACATATTCACCGATGCTGTTGGGTGTGCTGATCGAAAAGGAAATGCCCGAGAGAATGGCCTTGAAGGCTCTTCCAAAACTTATTTGCTGAACCCTTCTCACCGCCAGCATCCATTTGTGAGCCTCTAATCCCCAGTTAACCACCATTAACATGATCGTTGCTGCAAGAAACCAGATGTTGGAACTGGCAAGTGAGACCTTGATCCGTAAAAGTGACTCCTCAAGACCATCCTGGCCGCTGATCTGGCTATAAATAGACCATGCCAGCCAAATGAAGAGTACCGGACCTAAAAAGTAATTGATGAATATTTTAATATTTTTGTTCACCTTCACAAGGTGGTAAAAATAGTATCTGTTTGCAAGAATCGTCTAAAATAATATTAGGTATAGACCCCGGAACCATTATTATGGGGTATGGCATCATTGCCTGTAGCCGGCAAAAAGTACAGCTTTTAGAGATGCACGCATTAAAGTTGCCGGCCAAAAAGAGCAATTACGAAAGACTGAACCTGATTCATCAGAAAGTAACGGAACTCATTAAAACCTACCAGCCAACCGAATTTGCGATCGAGGCGCCTTTTTTTGGCAAAAACGTACAAAGTATGCTGAAGCTGGGTCGTGCACAGGGTGTAGCCATAGCGGCGGCCATGCATCACAACCTGCCCATTACGGAGTATTCTCCTAAAAAAGTAAAACTTGCCGTTACCGGAAATGGCAACGCAGATAAGGAGCAGGTGTGGAAAATGTTACAGCAAACAATGCATATCAAGGAATTACCGCAATACTTTGATGCTACAGATGCCCTAGCCGTAGCGGTATGCCATCATTACCAGGTATTGTCGCCCATTCCTTCTGCGGGGAACTTCAAGGGGTGGGACGATTTTATAAAGAAAAATCCCCAAAGGGTAAAGTAGTTCACTCTAACTACGCGAAAAATTGAGTAAATTTCAGGTAAGATGGCTGGTAACGAAAAACAATATACATTAGAGGAAGAAGATGATTTGTCGTCGGTGGTAAATGAGCCAGAAGTAGAATTTATGAAATCTTTTTCCTCCCAGGAAGAAGCGGAGCTTTATAATTTGAAAAAGCGCCTGCAAAAATCCGATATGGAGCGTTTGCAAACCCTTTGCCGCCTGATACGCATTGGCAAAATGTTGTCAGCAGCCAAAACTGTTGGATGATCTTAATCCTTAACTATGGACATATTGGATGAAGAGCTAATGAAATTCTGGGACTTACTGAACCGGAATAGTGTGTCATATATTATGGTGGGAGGGTTTGCAGTAAACCTGCAGGGGGTTTCGAGAGCTACTTAGGATTCAGATTTATGGCTGATGGATGAATTAGGAAACAGAAAAAGTCTTCGAAAAGCATTCCGTGAATTGGGATACGGCGATTATCCTTCTATTGAAACAATGCCTTTTTTGCCAGGATGGGCTCAGTTTTACATAGCAAAGGGATTGGTTTTGGACATTATGACTTCTATGAAAGGACTGGAACATTTTACGTTTGAGGAATGCCTTCAAAGAGCCAAAATAGCTGAATTGACGGAATAAAAGTACCGTTTCTAGGTATTGATAATTTGATAGCGAACAAAAAAGCAGTTGCCCGACCCAAGGACCAGATCGACGTTATTGAGTTAGAAAAAATCAAAAGAATGCAGGAAGAGCGGGGTGAGTAGTGAATGCCCTGCAAAATGGATCATTTCTTAACTTTTCAATCCTTAACCTGCCAATTTTCCCATACTCCCCTTATCTTTGCGCCAAATTTCACCGAATTATGGGTTCAAACGGCTTCAAATCCTTTCTAGTAGCGGCTTTCAGCCTGTTTTTAGTATTTGCAGGGCAATCAGCTCTTGCACAACACGAAGGAGGGCATGAAGCTGCTCCTGCAATGCAACCTGAAGCGGACGAACATGGCGCAGCTGCAGCATCGGCTTTCAACCCTGGTGAAGCTATTTTACACCACATTGCAGACTCGCATGAATTCCATTTTTTCTCTTTTAAAAAGAGCGATGGCAGCGAATTTCACGCAACTTTACCTTTACCGGTTTTAGTATATTCTCCTCAGAGGGGGTTCTCAGCCTTTATGTCTTCTAACTTTCATCATGGGCATGAAGCTTATAATGGATATAAATTAGAGCATGATAAAATAGTGCCTGTTGATGCAAATGGTAATGTAGATGAGTCGGTAAAAGTGTTCGATTTCTCTATTACTAAAAACGTATCGCAAATGTTATTAGCGCTGGTCGTTTTAGTATTGATATTAACTTCTCTGGCTAAAAAATACCTGAAAGGCCAGGGTGTTACATCAGCGCCTAAAGGTTTCCAGAATGCGGTAGAGCCCGTGATTACTTTTGTACGCGATGATATTGCAAAACCTAATCTCGGACCCAAGTACAAGAAATACCTGCCTTACTTGTTAACGGTATTTTTCTTTATCTTAATCAATAACATTTTTGGATTGTTGCCCGGTGCTGCCAACGTAACGGGTAATATTGCCTTTACGGCTGTAATGGGTATTATATCATTCTTCGTGATCCTGTTCAGCACGAATAAACATTATTGGGAACACGTATTCTGGTTTCCCGGTGTGCCGCTTCCGGTTAAAATATTGATGATTCCCGTAGAGTTATTAGGTGTGTTTACCAAGCCTTTCGCCCTTATTGTGCGTTTGTTTGCTAACATGACAGCTGGTCACATTATTATACTGAGCTTCATCAGCCTGATATTTATTTTCGGAGAAATGAGCAAAGGTGCAGGATATGCATTCTCTCCCGTGTCTATAGCGTTTGCAGTATTTATTTATGTAATTGAGATACTGGTAGCATTTATCCAGGCATACATTTTCACCAATCTTACCGCAGTATTTATCGGTGGGGCTATTGGCGATCATCATTACGAAGAAGATGTACATCCGCATCATTAATAAGTTTTTTATTTTTAATTATATATAAAATCACAATCATGGATTTATTAAACACTTTGTTGGAAGTAACTGGTAGCTGGTCACACGTAGGTGGTGCTATTGGCGCTGGTTTAGCAGCAATTGGCGCTGGTTTGGGTATTGGCCAAATCGGTAAAGGTGCTACCGAAGGTATCGCTCGTCAGCCGGAAGCCGCTAACGACATTCGTGGTGCTATGATCTTAACTGCAGCCTTTATTGAGGGTGTTGCCCTGTTTGCGGTAATCGCAGGTTTATTGGCTGTATTGAAGTAATAGCTTCATCAAAATTTTACTGCATCTCAAGCAAAGGGCGGCGGATGCAGTATTAATTTAGTTCTTTTGTAAAATTATCATCTGTCCGTTATCTATCGACCATAGCTCACGGACTTTTAACTAAATAAAAATGGGATTAGTTACTCCAGACCTCGGTTATTTTGTATGGGCGCTTGTAGCCTTTTTAGTGGTATTCCTGATACTGAAAAAGTTCGCCTGGAAGCCTATTCTGAAATCGTTAAACGAGCGTGAGCAAAATATTGCCGGCGCTATCGCTTCTGCTGAGAAAGTGAAGGCTGAGATGGCTCAGTTGCAAAACGAGAACGAAGCTTTATTAGCGAAAGCTCGTGAAGAAAGAGCTGCTTTATTAAAAGAAGCCCGCGAAACAAAGGACAAGATCATCAACGAAGCAAAAGAGCAGGCTAAAACCGAAGCGTCTAAGATCATTGCCGACGCACAGCAGGCTATTAACGCACAGAAAATGGCGGCCTTAACGGAAGTTAAGAATGAAGTGGGTAAACTGGTTGTGGAAGTAAGCGAGAAAATTCTGAAGCAGGAATTGAGCGGCGCCAACAAGCAGGAAGCACATATCAACGGTTTGGTTGACAGCATCAAGTTGAACTAATTAGCCGGCTTGAATAAGCAGGTGGTATACTTCGGTGTATAATTAATCTGAAATATTAAATAGTAATTATAAAATGCTGAATCCTCGTTTAGCACATAGATACGCAAAAGCATTATTGGATATTGCGGTAGAAAAAGGACAACTGGACCAGGTGTTTGCGGATATTCAGTGGTTGCAGGCCGTGTGTAAATCAAACAGCGATTTTGTGAGCTTATTGCGCAGCCCCATCATTAAGGCTGACAAGAAGCAGAAAATTGTGGAAGCAGTAGCCAAGGGCAATATCGGGGAAATTACATCCGGCTTTATCCGTTTGCTGATCACCAAAGTAAGGGAGTCTCATCTACCCGAAATATTAACTGAATTTGTAGCTTTATACAAAAGGCACAATAATATCAACTCGGTGAAATTAACAACAGCGGTGGCTGTTAGCGATGCTACTAAAAATGCCATTATCGCGCAGGTGAAAAAAGCGGCAGGTGTTGAAAAGGTAGAACTGGAGGAGACAGTTAATCCTGATATTATTGGCGGTTTTGTTCTTGAAATGGGAGATAAAATGGTAGATGCCAGCATTGCTTACGACCTTCGCGAAGTAGCCAAACAGTTTAAGAACAACGACTTTATCTATAAAGTGAGATAAAGTAACATTAGGTTAATAAAAATATTAAGTCTGCACCCCATGCAGACTTTTTTTGTGAATGCAACCGAGGGCCATTCATTTTCGTCTTCGGTTTACTACTTAGCTTGATGAGAATACCAATTTTGTTTTATTTGTTCCCGATCGCTTTGTGATGCATGACAGGACTCGGTTGCCGCCGCACTACTATTAATTTGATCCAGGTACAACACCCGATCCCGATGCTTAAAGAAAGGGATGTTTGAAAAGTAGGACCAGGCTACAGGTAGTACAAACTTTGAGCTACATGTCAGTTTTCGGCTATTGGATAATCAGCGGCTGGTTCTTTACCCGGTTCCCGGTTAGCTCTGATTTCGAAGACGCTTATAAATTTTGATAGCGAGCAAAAGAATCATTACCAGGAGCGCGGTGCCCACTAATCCCCACACCAGGCTGATGCCTTGTTTTACTACCACCAGCATTACAATACTGATTAAAAGCAGGGTAGCAGCCTCATTCCACATTCTTAATTGCTGGGAGCTGATCGTAAAAATGCCCTTTAATTGTTGCTTGAAAATGCGATGTGTGTATAAGTGATAACCATAAAGAAACATTACTAAAAGTAATTTCAGCAACAGCCACAAACCTTCTTTATGCAATAAGATGGCCGTCCAGGGACCTTTGAATAAAACTGAAAGTCCGAAGATCAGCGTTAAAATAGCTGAAGGCCAGGTAATGCCGTACCAAAGCCTTTTCATCATAATAGCAAACTGTACCTGCAGCGCCTGTTTCACCAGAGGTTCTTTATCATTAGCTTCTACGTTGTATATAAGCAGACGGGGCATGTAGAACAAGCCCGCAAACCAGGTGACAACAAAAATGATATGAACGGCCTTGAAGTACAGGTAAGACATGCGAATGGTGAATAGTGAATGGAGAAGTGATTAGGAATGGATTCTGGAGTTTATTAATCCCGTTACCGGTTAAATGAATCTTGCAAATCAATGCCCAATTGACTTGGTGATAAGTTTTTTAAATAGTTTAAGGCTTCAGCAGCATCAGGAATTGCGTCAATCTCAACAACTGAACCTCTGGCTATTTCAAAAAACCTCTTTCGCTCAGCCTCGGATTTCCTCGATGCTCCTTCAGCGATGTTTAATAAATGAGACAATGCGGCCCTTCTCATCTGAGACGACATCGCAGACTTTTCATAATTCGTTAAAGCATGAGAAAGTCTATAACATTCAATTAAAAGATTTTTTGACACTTTATAAGCTTCCTGGCTCTGACGATTTAATTTTAGGAACATCGGTGATCATTTAGCATCTTAAAGGTACCGAAAAGTCTTTATTCACTATGCACCTTTGACTACTCACTTTCTTTCGCTATAATCTCCGTTTGATGCGTTACCACAAAGTTCAGGGAATTAGCAATAAAACAATATTTATTAGCTTCCCGGTGCAGCTCTTCTGCCTTCCGGATCATTTCTTTTGACGAAACAGTGACAACGGGATGTAAGGTTACATGGGTAAATCGTCCGCTGCCATCAGTTTGCTCTTCCATTGTGCCCCGGGCATTGTCCTTATAATTGAGCACTATTACGCCATTCACAGCGCATAGATGCAAATACCAAAGCATATGGCAATTGGAGATAGAAGCCAGGAATAATTCTTCAGGATTATATCTGGTCTTATCGCCCCTGAAAGCTGGATCAGAACTTGCATCTATTACAGGTTTGCCGGCAACGGTAATGATATGATCTCTTGAATAATTGTTATAGCCGTTTGTGCCATTGTCATCATTCCAGGAAACAGCTACTTTATAATGATGTTGTTTTGCCATAAGATGGAAAAAGCCGCGGAGCGGCTTCGGATTATTTGCTCATATTTTCGTAAGGTGCATCCTTGGCTTCTTCTATGAGTTGTACTAATGCATCTACCCAAACACCACTGGTATTAACGCACGGAATGTATTCGTACTTTTCGCCTCCGTTAGCCATAAAATCTTCCTTACCTCTTTCTTCTATTTCTTCGAGGGTTTCCAGGCAGTCGCTGACAAAAGAAGGACAAACCACTTTTATTTTTTTCACGCCTTCTTTGGGCAGGTTGGGCAAGCGCTCCTGCGTGCTCGGTAATAGCCAGGGATCGCGCCCCAGGCGGCTTTGATAGCTTTGAGCCCATTGTGTTTTCTTTAAACCCAGTTTTTTAGCCACCAGTTCGCTGGTCATGGTTACCTGGTGACGGTAGCAGGTCGGGTGCGAGTCGCTGGACTTATAGCAGCAGTTATCCACCTGCATGCAATGCTGCTTTGTTGGATCGGTTTTGAGTACATGCCGCTCAGGAATGCCATGATAGCTAAATAAAAGCTGGTCGTAATCATCCTGTAAGTAGGGTTTCATGCTCTCGGCCAATGCATGAATATAAGCCGGATGCTTATAGAAGGGCGGTACCGTCTTTAATTCGAATGAATAGTTATATTTTTTATGAATTTCCTTCATATACACAACAGCTGTTTCCCAGCTGCTCATTGCATAATGAGGATATAAAGGAACGAGGATAACCTCTTTAAGGTCAGGCATCTTCTTTAATAAGTTATCATAAGCTGTTTTAGGATCGGGCTTCCGGTAGCGCATGGCAATCTCAACGGGTTCGCCTACCTTTTCCTGAAGTGCTTTTTGCAGTCGCTCGGTAAGTACCACCAGCGGTGAACCTTCTTCCCACCAGATGGTTCTGTAAGCCTCAGCTGATTTAGGCGCGCGAAAGGGTACTATGATGCCTTTTACCAGCAGGGTTCTTAACCAAAGCGGCTTATCGATTACCCGTTCATCCATCAAAAACTCTTTCAAATACACTCTTAAATCAGGTACACTGGTACTGTCGGGTGAGCCCAGATTCATTAATATAATTCCTCTTTTCATTATTCAGTTCAAAGCAGGGTTTAATGGCTGCTGTTGGGTGGTTGTTAACCAGGCTGATCATACCCGTAAGTATAATATATAATTATATGTTCGCTATTGGATCGCCCGACTGAAATGAAAAGGGCGTAGCATTCATAGTTATCTTAAGCCAGGTCAAAAATTGTTGCAAAGGTAGCAAATAGTTGCGGCGACACCTCTAATTAAATATGATTTTAATCATATAATATGATGATATCTTTTTTATCCAGATGACATTTTTATGACGTGCAGATGGGCAACCTTATATACATTTGCACCACTCAAATGTCTGCAGAAGATTTTCATATTTCAAAACAGGTGCTCGATAGGTTTTGCGTTGCGGGAATCAATTACCACAAAGCAGATACCGCTACCCGGGGGCTGTTTTCTATTAATAATGACCAGTTTGCAAAACTGGCTTTAGCTGCCAAAGCGGCTGATCTTAAAAGTGTTTTTGTTGTTTCCACTTGTAATCGTACCGAAATTTATGGTTTCGCTGAGTCTGTAATGCAACTGGTAAACCTGTTGCTGGATCAGTGCCGCGCCGACCGGAATACATTTTTTGAATATGCTTATTTGAAGAATGGCAACCCTGCACTGCAACATTTATTTAATGTAGCTTCAGGTTTGGATTCCCAGATATTGGGCGACTACGAAATACTGGGTCAGATTAAAAAAGCGATAGACCTGGCAAAGGCCAATGATGTAATTGGGCCGGTGATGGATCGCACGCTAAATTTCGTATTCCAGGCTTCAAAAAAAGTAAAGACCGACACAGCGCTTAGTAACGGAACCGTTTCTGTATCGTTTGCAGCAATTGAGTTGTTGCAGGCCATTCCTGATTTGGCGAAGAAAAAGATATTGGTGATAGGTGCCGGTAAATTCGGAGCTAATGTTTGTAAAAACCTTGTAAGCTATTTTCCCGGAGTGACTCTTACAGTTATGAACCGCACTGATGACACAGCTTATGCTTTATCAAAGGCCAGCGGCATATTATTTTCTTCGTATAAGAATAAAAGCGAAGCCATAGCAGAGGCAGACGTGGTTATTGTGTGCACCAATGCTAATGAACCGATGGTTCTGCCGTCGCATTTTAACGAGGTAGATGATAAATTGATCCTCGACCTCTCTGTTCCGGTAAATGTACACCCCGATGTAAAACAAATGAAGGGTAAGCTGGTGATCGACGTAGATGAGATCTCAACTACTATTTTAGATAAAACCCTGGCTAAACGAAGGGAAGAAGTGCCCAAAGCGGAAGCCATTATTGCGTATTACACCCGGGAGTTCTGGCAATGGCTGAAAGATTACCGTTATGCCCTGCATTTGAAAACCTGGAAAAGTAAGCTCGAAGAAATTGACAAATTGCAATTGAGCCCCTGTGAGTTTGCCAGAGATGCCCAACTAAAACAACAAACGGTGAAAGCGCAGAAAGCCGTAAAACAGTTGGCCGTGAATCTGAAAACAAAAAATGATAAGGGCTGTCAATTCATCAATTTGATCAACGATTACCTGGAAATGTCCTGATGCAAAATAATCCTATCCGAATCGGTACCAGGGAAAGTCAGCTGGCAGTATGGCAAGCCGACCTGGTAAAGAAGCTACTCGAAGACAATGGCCATGCCGCAGAGCTGGTATTTATTAAAAGCGAAGGCGATATAGACCTGGTTACCCCCTTGTATGCAATGGGTGTGCAGGGCGTATTTACCCGTAGCCTGGATGCAGCATTGCTGAATAAGCGTATTGATATAGCGGTGCATAGTATGAAGGATGTTCCGGTACAATTACCCCAGGGTATTGTACAGGCTGCTGTGTTGGAAAGGGCGAGCTATAAAGACGTGCTGGTAGTAAATAGTAAATGGGGGATACGAGGAGATGAATTACTTACTACCCACCACTCACCACTCACTATTGGCACCAGTAGCATCCGCCGTAAAGCGCAATGGCTGAACCGCTATCCCGGAACGGTAATTGAAAACCTGAGAGGGAATATTAATACGCGTTTGGAAAAAGTAGCGGAGAGCGACTGGCACGGGGCTATTTTTGCCGCGGCAGGTTTGGAACGGATCAATGTAAGGCCAGAAAACAGTATAGATCTGGATTGGATGTTACCGGCTCCGGCTCAAGGCGCCATAATGGTGGCAGCCCGTGAGGGAGATGATGCGGTATTGGAAGCTTTTGACCCGATTAATCATAATGATACGGCAACGGCTGTAAAAATAGAAAGAGACTTTCTGAGTGCATTAATGGGCGGTTGTTCAACACCCATTAGTGCATTGGCAGAAGTAGCTTCAGATAATATCCTGTTTAAAGGAAATATTATATCGCCTGATGGATTACAGAAAGTTGCTGTGGAAAGAATTTTTAGTAAAACAGCAGCGGATAATGCCGGAACCCTGGCCGGGAATTACGTTTTGGAACAGGGTGGACGGGCAATTGTGACCGCATTTAAGAATGCAGAATAAAAGGATACAAATATTAAGCACCAAAGTATTGGATGAAACGCTCATAGCAGATGCAGCCCATCATCAAATAGATGTTCACTGTCTTCCTTTTATTGATACGGTACCAGTGGCTGATCAAACCACCGTTGATGCTGTAAGGCGCTTAGGTAATCAATCCCTTACAGCTATTTTCACCAGTTCAAAAGCGGTTACAATGGTAGCTGCCCTAACAAACGGACGCGCTAACTGGCATATATATTGTCTCTTCGGTGCTACAAGAGCACAGGCGCAGCAGCATTTTCCCCGGTCAACTGTATATGCAACCGCTGCCGACAGTGCTTCGCTGGCAGAAGAAATCATAGCGGCCGGTATTAAAGAGGCCTATTTTTTTTGCGGCGATAAACGTATGGATACGATTCCTGAAAAATTAGCCGGTAGAACAGACGTAAAGCAGCTGGTTGTTTATACTACTCATGAGACAGCTCATATAGTAACGCCATCATTCGACGGCCTGTTTTTTTTTAGTCCCAGTGCGGTGAAAAGCTTTTGTAGTGTGAACCACATTGCAAAAAAAACAGTTTGCTTTGCGATTGGACCCACTACAGCCCAATCTTTACAGCCAGTTACACAAAACATCGTTGTTGCGGCTGAAGCAAGCGGACGGGCAATGATCCAAAAGGCAAAAGATACTTTCGGCAGAACATAAGGTACAAGACTTAATAATGAGAAGATGAAAAGAGATACTACTATAAAAAATGATTTATTGATCAGGACTTTATTAGGGGAGCCCACAGAGCGCACACCTGTTTGGATGATGCGCCAGGCGGGACGCTATTTACCGGAATATATACGGTTAAGAGAAAAATATTCTTTTTTTGAAAGATGCCAGAATCCCGAACTGGCCTGTGAGATCACTTTACAACCGGTAGATATTGTGGGCGTAGATGCGGCTATTTTATTCTCTGATATATTAGTGGTGCCTCAGGCCATGGGACTGGAAGTGCAATTGATAGAAAAACAGGGGCCTTTACTCCCCGATCCTATAAAGACTCAAAGTGATCTGAACCGTATTAAGGTACCTGATGTAAATGATACTTTGCATTATGTATTTGATGCCATCAAATTGATAAAAAAGGAGCTGAACGGCCGGGTGCCATTGATCGGTTTCGCCGGTGCACCGTGGACCTTGCTTTGTTATATGGTACAGGGAAAAGGCAGTAAAACCTTCGACGAAGCTAAAGGGTTCTGCTACCAGAATCCCGGGCTGGCGCATACCTTGTTACAAATGATTACCGATACAACTATACAGTATTTAAAAGGGCAGATAGCCGCGGGTGCGGATACGGTACAGCTGTTCGATAGCTGGGGTGGGCTGTTGAGTAAGCAGGATTTTGAAACATTCTCTTTGCAATACATTCGCCAGATAGTAAACGCGGTAAAAGAGGAGGCGCCTACCATCGTTTTTGCAAAAGGAGCCTGGGGCTCGCTGGCAGAGATGGCTGCAACGGGTGCTCATGGATTAGGTATTGACTGGTGTATTGAACCAGCAGCAGCCAGGCAGTTTGCCGGTACCAACATAACTTTGCAAGGCAACTTTGATCCGGCTAAGTTGTTATCTCCGGTACCGGTGATTCAAAAGGAAGTACAACAAATGTTGAAAGCATTCGGCCCCGGAAGACATGTAGCAAATTTGGGCCATGGGATTTTACCAAATGTACCGGTAGACCATGCCCGGGCTTTTGTAGATGCCGTGAAAGCGTTTAGCTTTTAGCAGGTAGTTTGTTAGATCATGCAGTTGATTAGTACTTAAAACTCTTTCATTTCAAGGAGGTACTGGTATGAAAAAAGTTGTTGGCTTATTATTATCGTTATTGGTTGTTACCGCCTCATTAACAGCACAGGATATATATATGCCCCGTAATGTGAAAGCTGCCTACACGAAAGCCACCCGTTCGCCGAAGGGTGTACCGGGCCGCGGCTACTGGCAAAACAAGGGTGTTTACGATATCAATATACGGGTAGAACCCGTTTCTAAAACAGTTACAGGCTCTGAAACAATCCTGTATAGCAATAACAGCCCCGATACTTTAAGCGAGTTAGTGATCCGTTTTGTTAACAATCTACATAAGCCTGAAGCACCCCGTTATGATTATTTCCCGACTGGTTTTTTAACGGAGGGACTCAAAATAAAAACGCTTTCTATTGATCGTTTTATTTATAAAACAGATGGTAGCAACTGGGGAACAGTATACCCGGTTGAATTAACAAAACCCATATGGCCCGGGCAAACAGTTGAGGTTAAAATAGAATGGAGTTATCCGCTTTCCAAAGAAAGCGATCGTGAAGGACAAATAGATCCCCACACTTTTTTCTGCGCGTATGCTTATCCGCGTATATCTGTGTACGACGATTATAATGGATGGGACCGGATACCACACGCAGGCAGACAAGAGTTTTATAATGATTTTAATGACTATAACCTGAAGATACAAGCGCCTAAGAATTATGTAGTATGGGCTACGGGAACCTTGCAAAATGCATCGGAAGTATTGTCGGCCGACGCGCTTAAAAGATTTCAATCTTCGTTTACTGCTGCAGATGTCGTTCATATAGCTACTGCCAGGCAAATGAAGGAAGGCGCCATCACGGCGCAGAGCGAGTGGAATACCTGGCATTTTACGGCAGAGGCCGTCACAGATGTAACTTTTGCATTAAGCAATCATTATGTCTGGGACGCAGGAAGTGTTGTGGTAGATGCCATACCCGGCAGACGGGTAAGTATGCAGGCCGCGTATAAAGAGGGTTCAGCAGATTTTAAACAATATGTAAACTGGGGTAAGTACTGCCTTCAATGGTTCTCATCGAAATGGCCGGGAGTTCCTTACCCTTATCCAACGATGACGGCTATACAGGGTTTTGCCGATATGGAGTACCCGATGATGGTCAATGATGCATCAGTAGAAGATTTAAAGGACTCTCGCTTAACATTAGATCATGAAGTGGCTCATACCTATTTTCCTTTTTATATGGGAACCAACGAAACCCGCTATGCCTTTATGGATGAAGGCTGGGCTACCGCTTTTGAATATCTTATCGGCATGGAAGAAAATGGTAAAACCTATGCTGATTCAGCATTCAAGGCACTTCGTGTTGAACATTATATAAATGATCCGTCAGCCGAACAGGATCAGCCCGTTATCGCGATGTCTTCTCAGTTAAGCGGTGCAGGATATGGTAATAACGCTTATGTAAAACCGGCATTGGCCTACCTCGCACTGAAGGACCTGTTGGGGGATACCCTGTTTAAAAAAGCTTTACATCAGTACATGGCCAACTGGAATGGGAAGCACCCTGTGCCATGGGACTTTTTTTATTCTTTTAATGGTTCAAGTCAACAAAATTTAAACTGGTTTTGGAACAACTGGTTTTTCAGCAATCATTATATCGATCTGACAATAAAGCGAATGGGCGCCAACACCGTTCGGGTAGAAAATATAGGCGGATTTGCCATTCCCTTTGATGTGAAGACCGTTATGGCTGATGGTAGTGAACGCATCACGCACTACAGTCCGGCGGTTTGGCGAAGTACCCAATCCATCAATATAAAAACAGCCACTAATAAAAAGATAAAGAGGGTGGTAATAGACGGAGGCATTTTTATGGATGCCACACCGGCTGACAACACTCTTGCATTATAAAAGGATATCATGAGCATAAAAAAAGAATGGATAGCATTTATTCACGACCTGCAAAACCGCATTTGCGCGGCACTGGAGCAGGAGGATGGAAAAGCGAGGTTTGCAGAGGATGAATGGAAGCGTGAAGGTGGCGGTGGTGGAAAAACCCGCGTAATTGCGAATGGAAATGTGTTTGAGAAGGGCGGTGTGAATACTTCGGTTGTATACGGACAGGTTACGGATACCATGCGAAAAGCACTGAACATTAAGGGTGATCAATGGTTTGCGGCCGGACTGAGCCTGGTAATTCATCCCTTTAATCCCTTTGTACCTACCGTGCATTGTAATTACCGCATGTTTGAATTGTATAACGAACAGGGTGATACGATCGACCGGTGGTTTGGTGGCGGCACCGATTTGACGCCCTGTTATCTGTTTGAAGAGGATGCAGTTTATTTTCACAGCACCTATAAAAAAGTATGTGATGGTTTTGATGGCTCATTTTATCCCAGGTTTAAAAAAGTATGTGATGATTATTTTGTAAACACTCACCGTGATAATGAACGGCGTGGTATCGGCGGTATTTTTTATGATCATCAGAAAGCAGAGGGCGGTAAGGATGTAGACTTTTGGGTGAGCTTCGGAAAAGCTTGCGGCAACGCATTTATACCCGCATATCTGCCCATTGTTAGCAAAAGAAAGAACACAGCATTTGAACCATCACATAAATACTGGCAGGAAATAAGACGTGGCAGATATGTTGAATTTAACCTGGTACATGACAGGGGTACCATCTTCGGGCTTAAAACCAATGGCAGAACGGAAAGTATTTTGATGAGCTTGCCCGCCACTGTTCGGTTCGACTATAATTACCAGCCCGTGCCGGGAAGTGAAGAAGATCGGCTATTGCAGGCTTGTAAGCATCCGCGGGAGTGGATAGCTGCTGCCGAAATTACTGAAGAAGATTGGGCCTCCCGTGTGAATAAATGTTGATATTACATTAAGCAAACATGAAACCATGAAGCGTCTGTCTATCTTTCTCTTACTGTTGCCTCTTACCGGTTTTGCGCAAACAAAGACCTGGTATAACTGGAAGGGATCTTCATTAGAAGTTTTTGAAAGGCCTGATATCAAAAGCAGGCAGATGGGTAGCCTCGCCAGGGGAAGTAAAGTGGAGGTTGTAGCCTTTAACAAGGCAAACCTATTTCCTGTTTATTTGTGTTATTATGGCGATACGGCGACAACCCGGCCGGAACCCTATACCGAAAATGAAAAGCATGTATATACTTTGAAATCAGAATGGGCAAAGGTAACATACAACAATAAAGAGGGGTATGTGCCTGCTGCTTTCCTGGTACATATTCCCACTAAGCCAATTCATCAAAAAAAGACAACCGACGGGTATACTCCTGATATGCCTGTTATTGACGCGCTAAAAGGGTACCTGGGAAAACCGCTGAGCTACAAAAAGCAGCAGCTGGAAAAGCAGGATAAGGATGAAATTCATTTTAGCGAAAAGTACACTTTTACGGGCGGTTATACATACAAAGTTGTGCAGCAATACGTAGAAGATGGTGGCGCCGGTGGTGAAACGCATACCCTGTTTCTTCCGTCTTTTTCATTACACGAATCGATATTGTTCCTGTTAGAGTTGCAGAATGCACGCCGTTACAGACCTGACGGTATACAAAGTTTTAATAAGCTGAAAAGCAGTTATGATTATTTTAGCTGGTGGTATCAAACGGTGAATTATGACGGCGACGGAAACGAGATCAAGGCATCCAATATTTACAATTTTCAATACAACAGTGAAGGAGGTGGCAGTGGTGTGAAGTTTACGCTGAAGAAGGATGGCGTGGAAGTGGAGTATAGTTTCGGAGGTTGCTGATGAAAGCCGCTTAAGGTACAAGGGATCAAATGCTACAGGAATGCTGTTCGGTGAATTGCGACCGGTAAAGGGGCTACTTTTGCAACGACGGACCAGACAAACCAGTCAAAGATAAAAAAGTAAGATGATCGTGGTTTAGGGTTTAAAACTATATATCCTGAATCATACATCCTCCATCATAAATAATAGCATTATGTATTTACAAC
>JBQGCI010000606.1:0-4187 GCA_052038405.1 Acinetobacter pittii | reverse complement strand
AAAGACTGCGTTACTACGAAGTGAATATTACCATCCTTGGCATGCCCGAATATAATGGCCTGGTAATAACCGAATTTTTGAAACAACCTTTGCAGGTCAATAATCGCATCTCCCAGCATCGCAACCGGGAAGGCAATATCTTCCAATATTACAGTAGTTCCACTTTTCCGCACCGCACCCACCGAAGGAAACATACCCTTTCTTACTTTCCACAAAAGCGCCTGTTGCTGCGGCATGCTGGTAAAAGCCGGTGGCTCCAATAAAGGGAAACCGGCCGATAAGCTTTGAAAATCCGCAAGGCGTTCGTCCAGGTGTTCTTTAGAAAGTGTGCCATACTCCACCAGGAGCGCCGCTGCTGTTTCAGGCAGATCTTTAATAATAGCAGGCAGGCCAGGCACATGCTCAACTGACCGGAGCGAAGCCCGGTCCATCAGTTCAATGGCTACTGCGCCGGTATCACTAATAGGAACAATGGCCTGGCAGGCGGTATATATATCGGGGAAATACAACAGCCCTGTTGCTTTTTCACGGTGATCCGGTACGGTTTGCATCACCGCTTCGGATATAAAGCCCAGCGAACCTTCAGCACCCACCAGCAAATGGGCCATAATATCCAGCGGTTCAGCAAAGTCGATAAACGCATTGACAGAATAACCAACGGTGTTTTTAGTGCGATATTTTTTCCGGATCCTATTGTAAGTTGTCTCATCGCCTAAAATTTGTTGCCGGATGGTTGCCAGCCGGGCAGACAACTGCGGACTTTCAGCCGAAAACCGGGCGTAATCTTCCTTCACTTCCGTGCTATAGGTTTTTCCATCGGGAAGGATAAAACGCAGGTATTTAAGGGTGTGATAGGAATTATCGGATACACCGCAACACATGCCACTGGCATTATTGGAAAGGATCCCACCCATCATAGCAGCATTAATACTGGCCGGATCCGGGCCGATCTTCCGGCCAAATCTCTTTAAATAAACGTTAGCAACAGCACCAATTACACCCGGCTGTACCCTGATCGTTTCTCCGGCGTTTTCAACCACAGCCTTTCTCCAGTACTGGCTCAGATCTACCAAAATGCCGTCTGTTACCGATTGTCCCGAAAGACTGGTACCGCCCGTTCTGAAAACGACCGGTATCTTTTGCTCATGAGCCAGTTTAAACAAACGGATCACCTCCTCCTCCGAAACCGGCAACACCACTGCCTTTGGGCGCAGGTTATAAAAACCCGCGTCTGAAGCGTAGGCTACGAGGTCAATCAGGTCCATTTTTATCCGGTCCTTGGGAAATATATCTGTCAGCATTACATCCAGGCTCATAGTTTCAACGGGTAAAGGTATCTGTATTAAAAAGGCAGTATTCAATCAACCGGCCACTGCCCGTGGCTTCAAATTTCCGACATTTCGGATAAGCACCTGCTTAAAATGATTCATTGGCTTTGTGGTGGTTCTTTTGGGCCGCAATCCCGCCAGCAGCAGGCCAGTTCGTTGACTTGTTCCCCGTACTGGCCTGTTATAACCACCTGGATCCGCCTTGTATCGCTAAAAACTATATGATACATTTCAACAATGACATTAAAACAGGCTCTAAATGTATGAAAATTTGGAAATTCTATTGGTTACAGTTGCCGGATGCCTGTTGAATAACCGGTTTGACAGCCGGAAAAGCGATGTAACAGCAGGTACGAAAAGCGCAAAATCCACCGTTCAAAAGGCAACGGCATTGGTGCAGGCAATAATAACAGGATCAGGGTTACCCCCAAAATGTAAAATGATCTAAATAACAGCAAAGGCGACCGCGCCGCTTAAAAAGAGATGCTTGCTGCATATAGATCGCTCGCTGGCGCATCTGAATACAGCGGCATGATTTCGTCCAATGTGGCATACGCAGTAAAATGCCTTGTGAAGCTGAGCGGGTTAATTCTTGCTTCCACATAAAAATCATCTACCTTAAACAAACGATAGGTAACATCCTCATGCAGGCGTTCTGCAATCAACTTTCCTCTCCAAATGGCATTGATCCTGGCAATTTCCGGGGCTTCTATAAATTTACTGATCGTCATGACTTTTTCATCTGGAAGGCAATGTACAACGTAACTTATTACACTGAATTCCAATTATTAAGAACTTATACACTTCCAAAAAATTCTAATTATCCGATCTGTTGCAGGCCACATCTAAAATAATGAGTATCAGAGGGCAACCGGTTCGGGTAACTATTGCTCCATGGCATTTTGCCGTCTTCGACGGCGCTGCAATGGCGTACACCCCTTACGAGGCATTCATTTTCCTTTCCGAAAAAAATTCATCCAATTTAAAATCTGTAAGTGATCCGGTCTTCTTTACGCGCGGCCCAACCTGCCGCGCCAGGCCCGCTTCAATCTTACTCATTTCAGGCCCGCTGGCAAATTATTCCAGGGGCATTTTGGGGTATTACACAGAACAGGGAAGATCCGGGTCAAACCGGCCCGGCGAATTTATCACGATTATCCCGGGTAAGCACCACCCGGCTCGTTTCACAAGCAAAGCCCTTTCAATAGTTAAAGACCTGTTAATGTGTTTAAACGTTTAAACATTATCTCTATATTTGTTTCGTAAATACACGACATTAATTTTTTCTCATAAGCAGTTAGTTTTGGTTTAAATCCTGTGTTTCCACACGGGATTTTCTTTTTCTTTTATCTTCATCAGCCGCCACGCCATTCCTGCCGGCAGTGAGCGATCTCAGTCCAGGATGTCCGGGTTTCGATATCTGTACAGCGGCTTTATATAAAAGGCGTGTAAACTATTATTTCATTACAGGATGCGCATTAATGACAGCGCTCTTATTGATCAGACAGCTTATAGGCAATAACACTGTTTTGGTTAAATGTTGGTATATATATAATTCCTGCCTTAGGATTGTAGCCCAGATCGGCAGTATTCATTTGTCCCTGTACATCCTGCAATTGATGGAGTTCACCGTTAGGTTGAATCCGGTAAATAATACCTGCCCAGCAAGTGGCTATAAAATCGCCGTTAGCAAGCTGCTCCAGTCCGTCTCCCGGCTTTTTCAAACCCTTGGCCACAACGGGGATCTCTTTTTTTTCATCTATTTTCAGCAGCTCCCTGGTAGCCAGTACATATAGATTTTTTCGGATCCATTTCAACCCGTTGGCACCTTTTACATCCCGCATATACACTTCCTGCCGGCCATCTTTAACGCGGTGTATCTTGTTGGTACGGGTATCCGAAACAAATACCACTCCTTTCGTATCTACAGTTACATCATTTAAAAAAACGGCGCTATCAATTTCAAGTTTATTAATAATCCTTCCGCTGGGAATTTCGATACTCACCAGCGCTGTAAGATCGGCAACGAAAAGTACATTTTTGTAAAGGGCAAGACCTTTGGGAGCATCTAGGCCTTCCACCCAGGTTTTATTTTTAATGCTTCCATCTGTACCCAGAATGGCTATGCCTCCTTTACCATCTTTTTTATTGCCGTCACCGTCTATAAGGCTTACAAAAAGCTGATCCTCTTTTTCACTATACAATACCGACTCTGGCACCGGTAACTGCGGAGTTTCCCAGATCTTGTTTAAAGAAGACTGTGCATTGGCGAAAGTGATGCTTAACGCAACTGCTGTTAATAAGGTGATTGGTTTCCGGACAAACATTATTTCATTCTTTAAAATTGCTGCTACAATAGCAACAGCAGCTTATATAAGGTACCTGAGGCCCGAAGTTATCAATACCCGCCCAAACCTTCAAATACAATCTTTCATTTCCGCTGCGTTCATAGCAATTCAACAAGGCCTCCCGCTAGTTGACAGTCCCGATCCATTCAATAATCTCCGGATCCTCAGGATCTGTTTTCGGAGACAAATGCTTTACCAGCCTGCCGGCCTCATCCACCAGGTATTTCTGAAAATTCCAGGTAACAGCAGAGCTCTCCACGCCGTTCAGGTTCTTATTGGTCAGCCACTGGTAAACCGGCGCCTGGTTTTTCCCTTTTACTTCCACTTTTGCCGCCATTGGAAAGGACACGCCATAATTTCGCCGGCAAAACTCCGAGATATCGGCATTGCTGCCCGGCTCCTGGAACAGGAAGTCGTTAGAGGGGAAACCAACGATGATCAATCTGTCGCCGTACTTTTTATACAGGCTTTCCAGCCCCTCATATTGCGGGGTTAATCCGCATTGGGAAGC
>JBQGCI010000605.1:0-11972 GCA_052038405.1 Acinetobacter pittii | reverse complement strand
GAATTTGAGATACAATCTGAAGTGGGTAAAGGCACTTCAGTCACTATACTAAAATGGGCAAATGGTTGACGCCACTCATAAATTTTTCAATGCTTCAGACAGGAGTTATTTTGCCATCATCAAAAAAGAGGTGCATGCGCTTGCGATACAGCAACAATTCACAGAGAAGAGAATTGCTGAAATTGATCTGATCGTTGCAGAACTTACATCTAATTTGGGGAAATATGCTGTAGGGGGATCTATTTTACTGGGCTGGAACGAACGTTTGGCGGGGGGGTATATTGAGATTATTTCGGTTGACAACGGACCTGGCATTGGCGATACAGCCCGCGTGCTGTTTGACGGTTATTCAACTGCTAACACGCTGGGCCACGGGCTGGGAAGCATCAGGCGGCTCTCCGATTTTTTCGACATGTATTCGCTGAAAGGCTGGGGAACGATCGTAGTAAGCCGCATTTTTAAAAATAAAATGCCTGCTACACCTGTTAAGCCCTTTCCCGAAATACAGCCGCTTGTAATGGCCAAACACGGAGAAAGCACATCCGGAGACGGTTTCGTTCTCCGGCAAGGAGACAAAACTATTAAATTTATGCTGGCAGATGGATTAGGCCATGGGCCTGATGCTAATCTTGCTGTGAACGAGGCAGCTAAAGCTTTCCATAATATAGCGTCAAACTCCCCTGTCGAGATCATCAGGCACATGCACAATTCAGTTCGTAAAACACGCGGACTCGTTGCGATGGTGGGCATTGCTGATCTTGTGAAAAAAACCATTTCCTTTGCCGGAGTGGGAAATATCAGCACAAAACTTTTTGGGATCAACACTACCGTTAAAAGCATTTTATGTTACAACGGTATCATTGGGCACAATATACCGGGAACAATGAACGACAATATACTGTCGACAGATTCGTTCCAGGAGCTGATCTTATGCTCAGACGGGATCCGCTCCAGATGGGATACCGCGAAGTATATCGGCATTAATCGTTGCGATCCTATTGTAAAAGCAGTGGCGCTTCTCAAAGACTTCAACCGGCTCACAGACGACAGTTCTGTAGTGGCCATAAAATTAAAAAGATGACAACGCTGGGCAGTACTACATTGGAAAATGAAATGGACCTGGCATTGGCCTATAAGAAGTCTATATTTGTTGCCGATAAACTCGGGCTTACCACTGCTACGCAAACTGCATTCGCCACGGCGGTTTCCGAGGTTTGCAGAGATGTTATCGATAAGGCTACGGACGGACTGCTTACCATTGGTACTTCGCCGGGAGAAGGCCGGTTTGCACTGGAAGCTGTGATCACATACAACCCTACCGACAAAATACCACATCCGAATCCCGGCTATGAATATGCCAGGAAGCTGGTTCCTGTTTTTAACAAGGGCTTTGCAGATGGGAAAGAACGTGTGCTACTGAGCCTGACCATGCCAAGGTCTTTGAACCTGAACGATAAAAAAATTCAGCAGCTGCAAACAGTACTGCTCAACGCTGCTCCCATCAACTCATATGAAGAAGTAAAATTGCGTAACAGCGAGTTGCAGCAGGTCAACCTGCAGCACGAACTGGAACTGGTAAGTATTAAGTACCTGAACGAGCAAAAGAAAGAATTTCTTTCAATAGCCAGTCATGAGATCAACGGGCCGCTTACGGTAGCGCATTCCATGGCACAAATCGCAATGAAACTGGATTCTAAAACCAATCCGCTATTAACGGGATATCTTCAAAGGCTGCATGTACACACCAGCAAACTGGTGCGGCTTACCCGGCAGCTATTGGATATTTCCCGGATGGAAACGGGCAACTTCAATTACGAACGGGAAGTGATCAGTGCCCCTCCTTTCTTTGAAGAGGTGATCGAAAATCTTAAACTGTTATGCCCGGATCACCATATCGTCCCCTCCCTTTCGTTAGGAATGGCGCTATTGCATATTGACAAGATCAAATTGGAGCAGGTTTTTATCAATGTAGTGGGTAATGCAGCCAAGTATTCCGATCCGGGCACCATTATTACCATCCACGCCAGTTGTGCCGCAACGAAACTGGAAGTAACTGTGAAGGACCAGGGAATTGGTATGTCTGAAGAAACCTTATCAAAGGTTTTCAGCAAGTTTTACAGGGGAAAAAATGAACGAAGCAAATTTAGCGGGCTGGGTATGGGATTGTATGTAGCAGCCCGGATCATAGAAGACCATAACGGAACACTTAATGCCAGCAGTATACCAGGCGAAGGATCATCATTCACAGTCAGGCTCCCTTTATATCAATCCTAAGGAGTTATCCTTCCGGTGCTTCGGGCTGACCCAAAATCTTACACCTTATTGGGCTTACTTACATATCGATTTCCCTTTACAAAAAAACGCCAGGGCAACAGCGCGTGATCGCCGGCATAGTCTACGCCAACGCGGGGAGTAGCTGCTATTTCATCCGCCTCGTATCGAAAACCATGATCCTCTATCCATATTTCATTGCCGGTTAAAGCTTTTGTATTGAAACTTAAATCAATCCCCAACGCCTTGCTTACCGAGCCAGGGCCAGAAGAAACAGAAGCCTTGTTAATGCTGCGGTTGCGCCTCGTTTCAATGATATCCTTACCAGCCAGGGGTTCTACTGCTCTGATCAATACAGCATGAGGCTCCTCTTTAACAGAAGTAACTACATTAAACAAATAATGTATGCCATAACAAAGATAAACATAGGCAGCACCTCCCGGCTGATACATGATCTCGGTACGGTTCGTACGCCTGCCTCCATAAGCGTGGGAGGCTTTATCGCCGGCACCGGCATAAGCTTCCGTTTCAGTGATGATTCCGGAAGTTTGCTCTCCATGGCGCTGCGTCACCAGTACTTTTCCTAAAAGATCCCTGGCCAGGAAAAGAACATCCCGGTTGCTGTAGTATGTGCGATCCAATTTCAATGGTGCGAAATTATTCATTTTGGAAGAAGTTACGTCATGGGGTGACATGAAAAATATACTATAATGGCATACCGGTAAATTTAAAAAAATGAGCGTTACTACCTATCAATATGATAGTTCATACCCAGCTAACTATCGGATGCGTGTGGATAGCTTTGCTATATTAATCATTAAAAAAAATTATATAATGACGCGCTATCTTTTGATCACTCTGCTGATATTTATTTTTCTGAGTTGTAGAAAAAGTCCTTCGCAAGTCCCCGAAACCTACAGTCCTTGTGCGAACAGCCTGCCATCTGCCGGAGATTTCCTGCCCGCCAGTGAAATTATGCATATTGCAGACAAATATGTTACCGAAGGATTGCCCGGCATTACATTTATGGCCAGAAAGGGAAACCAGTACTGGCACTACAATGCCGGCTCTTACAATACAGAGGCGAAATTGCCTATGAAAAGTTGCATAATATGGCCGGGCTATAGTATCTCTAAAATGTACACGGCTTCTGTTATTTTATTAATGGCAGAAAGAAACCAGTTGAATCTCGATCAAAAGCTCAACACTTGTTTGCCGGGAAACATCACTAGTCTGGTTCCGGGTGTGGAGAAGATCAGCATCCGTATGCTATTGAACCATAGTTCCGGTGTAGAAAACTTCTGGGAAAACACTGAATTCAGAGCAGCTTATATAGCTGATCCTGCAAGGATTTACACCTTCAGGGATTGCCTGCAGGCTGCGCAGGGAAGGCTTTTCGAACCGGGTACCGACGTCTCCTACTCCAACACCAACTATCTGCTACTTTCGCTTATTATTGATCATATCAATAAACAAAGCCATGAGAAGGCTATTCAAACCTATATTTTCAACAACCTCCAACTTTCCAATTCGTTCTATAAAAAGCTTCCGGTTGAACGCCGTGAAAATTTTCCTGAATTATATGCAGATGTCACCACCTCAGGAGACTTAATCAACTATACCGATCTCTCATTGCTACAATTTGCCAATGAATCGGGAAGCAACAGCATTATGGCAAGCCCCAAAGACTTTGTTGATTTTATGCAAGCCCTAACCCATGGAAAATTGATCACATCCAGCGCCCTTATTGAGATGAAGCAGCAATACCGGGGCAAAAGCAGTGCGGATGTTTACGGGCTTGGATTTGAATTCTTCGAAAAAAATGGAAAGTGGCTGTATGGCCACAGCGGCAGCAGCTTTGGAGGCAGAACCCTATTATTGTATAATCCTCAAACCGATATCAGTTTTTTTATAGGAGTGAATGCAGGCGCTGAGTTGGGAGGACCTGTTTTGGAAAAGGCAGCCGGCTTAATGGATGAAATCATTAACCAGATGTCTTTATAACCGGAGAAAATACACCTGCTAACTGTAACGGATCTGTTTAAAAATAGGTACTATTACCTACAGAAAGGGGGCTACCGTATGCTATCTTTGAAGCATAATGAAACCCCTTTTCCTTTTCATCTGTTCAGTTTTGCTCCTGCCATGCCATAGCCAGATTATCAGGCTTAACGACCCTTCACATAAGACAGATGTGGATTACGCTTATTACCTGGAAGACGCCGACGCATCTTTCACCCTGGAGCAGGTACAACAGGCAGTAAACCGCTTTGTTAAACCGAAGACCAGAGTGCCGGATTTCCTGGGTAGTACTGCTAAAGCGATCTGGTACAGGTTCGAGGTCAACAATGGTAGCAGCGAAGCTAACTGGTACCTGGAAATAAAAGGAGGATTTATGCACGACATATCCGTTTACCAGATTGGGGCAAACCACACCATAGAAAAGCTGGCGCTGCATGCGGATAACAATTTTCATGAAAGACCGGTGCGATCTAATAGTTTATTGTTCCCCGTTCAACTGCCGAAGGGCACTGTTAAAACCATTTATGTGCGGGCTACCAGCAAAACGCTTATCCGCACTTCAATGAGCTTCAGTACCATGCAAACATTATACGAAAAGAGCATTTTTGTGTCGTACGCAGACGGTTTTTGTACCGCCATTGCCGTTGCTTTGCTGTTATATAATCTATTCGTTTACTTAACGCTTAAAGAGAAAGTGTACCTATATTATATAGGATATATTTCCACAGCTATCGTGCATACCAACCTGGTGTCTGGTCATGTACAGGCTTTCATCCCCGCACTCGATTGGCTGAACACTACAACAATACTGCCTGTTGTGTGTTTTTTTAGTATCCTTTTCACCAACTCCTTTTTGCACACCCGGAAATATGCACCACTTATTTTCAAGCTGGGCGGAATTTTAAATATGTTTTGCGTCGTCCCCTTGTTTTGTTACCTGACCGGATCGTATGGCCCCGCCTTATTGCTCACCTCGTTTTTGGTATTTACGCTATTTGTTTATTGGATAGCCGCCGGTATTATTGTTTTACTGAAAGGTTTTCAGCCGGCCATTTTTTACCTGGTTGGATTCGGTGCCCTGGCTGCCATGAGCGTGGTGTTCGAAATGAAAATGAAGGGCTTGCTACCCGAAACCTATTGGACGGATTCGAGCCTTTTTATCGGCGCGGCCATTGAAGCTACCGTTTTGTCTTTCGCCCTTGCGAGCAAAATCAACTTTTACAAAAGGGAAAAAGAACAATTGCAGGAGCAGGCTTACCACCAGGCGGTTAATTTTTCGAGAGAACTGATACAAATGCAGGAAGCTGAAAGAAAGCGTATTGCTTCCGAATTACATGATAGCCTGGGACAGAAGCTCATCCTCATAAAAAATAAAATACTGAAACCCAATCCAAAGGTGAATCATACGGATCAACCGGATGAACATTTATCGGCCAGTGTTGCCGAAGCCATACAGGAAATTAGTAGTATTTCCTATGGCCTTCGCCCCTACCAGATCGACCTGCTGGGCCTAACCAGTTCCGTCAATAGCCTGGTAGAGGAAAGCCTCGACGCCGCAGGCATCGGTTTTACGATCAGTGTCGAAAATATAGATGGCATCTTTGACAGTGATGCCAGCATTAACATTTACAGAATACTGCAGGAATGCATCAACAATATCGCCAAGCATTCGAAGGCGACACACGCCGACTTTATAATTACCAAAACGGTTGATGCGATCCATATTTCGGTGAAAGACAATGGCTCGGGCTTCAATACCAATATCCATCATTCCGGATTTGGTCTCAAAGGCATTAAGGAACGCCTGCATATATTAAACGGATCTGTTTGCATCAACTCCTCAAATCCCCTGGGCACTTCGTTCCAGTTTACCATTCCTGTTTCAACCAACAACCCATGAGTAATCAAAAGATAAAAATCTTAATAGCTGATGACCACCCTATTTTCCTAAAAGGGTTACAGGAGGTAGTGGAAGAGAATGCCCAACTGCAGGTAATATTTAAGGCTCATAATGGAACAGACGCCATCAAAGCGGCACTGACCAAAGAGCTGGATATTGCGATCCTTGATATTGACATGCCTGGTGCCAACGGCCTGCAGGTTGCAGAACAAATTTTGGCCGGTAAACCTGAAGTTGCTATCATTCTGCTGACCATGCATAAAGCTAAAGACGCCTTTCTCAAGTCGCTGGAGATAGGGATTTCCGGCTACGTGTTGAAAGAAAATGCGGTAGTTGATATCATTAATGCCATAGCAGCAGTTAGCAGGTATCAATCCTATATCAGCCCCGAAATGTCTTCGTTTCTGCTTAAAACAAGAGGCCGAAACAGAAACGACGTTTCTTCCAAAACAGAGATGCTCACTGTAGCGGAAAAGAAAATACTCGAAAAGGTAGCCCAGTATAAATCAACCAAAGAGATAGCCGACGAGTTATATATCAGCGAAAAAACAGTGTCGAATCATCGTATGAATATTGCCAGAAAATTAAATCTAAGTGGCAAAAACGCGCTGCTTCGCTTTGCGATGGAAAACGTCCATAGCTAAGCAATACTACCCAGATAATTGAATAACAGGCCTCATTGCGTTCATGATCCTCCCCGAATAGTTTTGCATTATTAAATTATTATTATGCAAAAAAATAAAACAGGGGATCAAATAATCGCCCTTCCCTTCCCTCTCACTACATTACTCATCACCAGCTTTATGCTGTTTCAATTGCTGACGGCTTGTAGTAAAACATCCATACAGCCATCTGTATCGAAACCTGACCAGTTATTACAGTTGGTTCATGGCAATCCAATTGGAGAAAACAGCAGCGCTACAATAGGTCCCGAAGGCGGGTCTTTGTCTAGTAACGACGGTAACATTAAAATTGAAGTGCCGCAAGGTGCTATAGATGGAGTTACCACTTTCCATATACAGGAGGTGGAGAACGTGCTTCATAACAAAGCGAAAAGCTATCGCTTACTGCCCGAAGGGCTGGAATTTAAAAAGCCGGTACATATTACTTACTATTATGGAGGCATTGATCTGGGCGGCACCAACCCGGATTTACTTTTTCTGGCTTACCAGGATAAGGATGGTCGTTTTTATTCGGCAAACAAAACCAGGGGCGATCGCCAAAAGCAAACGCTGAAAGTGAGCACTACCCATTTCTCTGACTGGACCTTCTATGCGCAATACGACTTATACTTTCCTGATCATCAGCTGTCAAACGGCCTGCTCCGGTTAACAGAAGGGGAATCGGCTAAAATAGAACTGAAAGCCGTGCTGAACGATAAATATGATACTACCTACGCCGAGATGAAGCTGGCAGATCTTAGTGCCAGCATGATTGTGAGAAAAGCCGCATGGGACTATACACCCAAAAAAGGAACCATGAATTCAACGCCTGAGGCAGCTTCGGCTGTATACCATGCACCAGCGAAAGTCAATGGTATGGAAAACGTATATCTTAATATCACCCTTAACGGCATACTGGGCCTGGACAATCTGGGCAACCCAGTTCAGCAGATCCAGATCAGGCAACCCATCGTCATTAGTTCCGAAGGATACTTTACGCTTTCCGAAAATGGCGTGGAGCTGCAGGCGAGCCATTTCGACGGAGAGTTTACGCAGCTGGTTGGCTCACAGTTGGTTGCGCAATTTTCTAATGGTTACCTGCTCACTTGCTACACCTATGGAGGCAGCATCGGCAGCTTCAACTACGATGAACATTTTACGCCGGGGGCCGCCGTTCTGGGCCTCGTGCAAGGTGATAAAGCCGGGATGGGCGTTATGCGTGCGAAAATATGTGATAAGGATCCGACGCCCGTTTTCTCCCCTGGCGCCTTTAAACTGAAATCCGTTGCATCTAAAAAAGGCGAGTATTTTGAAGGCGAATTTAGTGCAACAATGTACGGCTTTGACTTTTGCCAAACCGGTCGTACCAAAACCCTTTCAGGAAAATTCAGATTCAGAAAAACCAATTAGCCCCTCCGTGAATAACAAATATACTTTGACAGGTCTCTTACTGCTCCTTACATTTCAATACAATGCAATAGCACAAATGGCCGACTCCATAAAGACGCATATAGATAGTTGCCTGTTGATTCTAAAGCACCATTCCCTGTACTCAAAAAATGTAAACTGGCCGCTTATTGAAGAAAGCGTTTATGAAAAAGCGTATACAGCCAGCTGCCGGGAAGAGACATTCGACGCATTGAAAACAGCTTTTGATGTACTTGGAGATCAACACGCTGTTTACTATCACTACAGAAGTGAATACCGGATTAACAATGAGGCTTTACTCCGTCGCTACTCCGATTCCATTCGTAAAGCCTGGAGCCGCGGTCCGGCGATTACGGCAAAAATGATCGGGCGGGTTGCCTACCTATCCGTACCCTATATGGGCGTCACCCGCCAGGACCAGATTGACTGGTATGCGAAATGGCTTACCGATAGTTTGCAGGCACTGCAACAACATCATCCGGACGGCTGGATTTTAGACTTGCGACTGAATGGGGGCGGTAATATACGACCGATGCTCGCAGGCCTGGCTATGTTTTTCGAAGACGGTATTGTAAACTATTATATGGACAAGGAAGGCCAGGTGAGTGATGCAACTGCCTTCAGGCAGGGAGTACTATATATAGATGATGTCAGGCAGACATCAGTAATCAATACTGTAAGAAATCCGAAAGCAAAAGTCGCGGTATTAATTGGTCCGGGTACAGCAAGTTCAGGTGAAATTCTGGCTGCTGTTTTTAGCCGGCGTGAAAATACAATACTGATCGGTGATAGTACTGCGGGTTTGGCAAATGCTACCAATGGTTTTGTATTTAACAACAACAACAATTATTTCCTTATATCAACAGCACGCATCACCGATCAGTATAGGAACGCTTTTGCACCAACCATCCACCCCACGTGGTTCATTAAAAGTAATGAAGCATTTAGCGATATTAAGAACGATATACTGGTTAAACATGCAGTAAGGTGGATCAACCAGTAAATGAATGATGCCCAATCAATCTGTTGGGTTAGTCATTTCAGATAACAGCGCTGTTCGGCTACCAATACTATTCTATTTACTTAAAAATTAAAATAAACAATCATGAAACATCTCTTTATAAGCATATTGCTTTTATCCGCTTTTCAAATAGTAATCTCTTGTTCGAAAGATCCTTCAACGCGCCATCTGACCGATGGCGACGATCGGGCTGAGCCGGTGAGCAAGGCTTATACCATTAACGGATCAGTAAAAGATGCGTCGGGCAACCCGGTAAAGAATGCACGAATCAGAGTGGAAAATCCTACCGGTAACAATATCCATTACACCACCCGCAGCGATGAATCGGGAAAGTATGCGATCACTGTGAGCGCAATTGGGGGATACAAGATCTATGCATGGAAGGAGGTAGAATCGGAAGGACAGATTTACCAGGTAAGACTGGGCATGGACACAGAAAGTGACTACGATGCCTTCAGCGTACCGGCTGGTGGTATTGTTAAAAATTTCGTGTGGAAACTTAGCGGCCGCATACCAGACAGAACGGCCAGTCCTGAAAATGGGACCGGCTACTTTGGAGGTACTATTAAAATCATCAACTATAATGATCTTACTGCCCCAATACCGGCAGGCACGCAAATCGTAGTGAAGCTTACACCAAAGCCCAACGCTGTTTACCTGGATGGCACTACAGCTGTAAGCAAGATTATTGAAAAAAGATTCACCATTACCAGCGGGGTCGGACAGGCCTATTACATTACCGACATTCCCGCAACGCACTACACCATCACCCTTTTCAGTATTACGAAAGGCATTTATTCAGCAGTGGAAATCGGCAGTGGTACCCCTGATGCCTTCTCCCCAACCGCAAGCTATTATTTCAAAACCGAAGGAGGATCTGGATCTTTTGAAAGCGGGCTTGGCTCCCCTAATGAATATTCATTTTACATGAAGCAGCCTTAAAATAACTGTTAAGGCTTCGTTGATAGCGATGTTATTGCAGCAGATCGCAGGCCGGCCAACCAGCGGTCTGTTGGTGCTAACCAGGCGCCCCCTTGCAACACAACCCCACGCTGAACCACTTCCTGTTATTTTTTCAATTACCCGTAAACTTCCAACATCCATACTTACACACTTGGTAGAGAAAAGAAACTGGGCCAGGTTACCGGGATCGATCCAAAATCTTTCAAACCAGGAACTCAATGCTCCGGTTATAAAATATACTATCAATTAAGTGAACCAACAGGTATCACTACAGCACTTCAGCCTGCTTCAACAGGGCGCTCATTTTAGGCATAACTATATACTGAGACAGGCAAAATAACCTTAGCCCAATAGCTTTCCCGTGAGTATAGCTATTTTGTTTTAGTTGGCCGAACTTCTATTTTGCTCGGTAAAACATTGGGATTCATTTTCAATAAATCAACTACGATTTGCCCTAGATCTGACGGTTGTATTTTCCATTCGTCTGCCTCACCGGGGATATGCCCGTTAAAATGAGAAGTAACAGAGCCAGGCATAATGGTTGTACATTTTATATCGTAATTCCGAAGATCCAACATGGCCGCTTGTGTAAAACCAACGACTCCAAATTTAGACGCATTATAGCCGGCTGCCTGCGCAAAGAAGTTGGTTCCCGCTAATGATGCAATAGAAATATAATACCCTTTATTCTGCTTTAATTGGCCAACGGCTGCTTTTAGTGTATGGAAGGCTCCTGTAAGATTCGTATCTATCATTGCATTCCAATCATCCAATGTCAATTCGTCGACCGGAGCAAATTTTCCCAGCCCTGCATTGGCGATCACTACATCTAATTTACCGTAGGTTGCCACGATCTGTTCCACTGCCTTAACTTCATCCTCAAAGTTCCTCACATCAGCCTGCAGGGCCAATACGTCAGGGTGTCCAAGCGCTTGTTTTGCGTTTTCAACTACTTCGATGCTTCGGCCAGAAATGGCAACTTTCACGCCTTCTTCCAGTAAAGCTTTTGCGATACCAAAACCAATGCCTTTTGTTCCACCGGTAACGTAGGCTACCTTATTCTCTATGTTCGTCATATATTACAAAGATTTAAAATTACTGCTGCTCGTTTGCAAGACAACAAAGATAGTAACCCTCACGGGATCTGTACCAACCATAATCCTGCAACCTTAAAAAGGCCACAGTTAAAAATTCGTTAGCCAAAAGAAGCCCCACCCGCCCGAACCGGTTTTTGCAGAAAATTTCAAGGGCGTGAAAACTTTGCAAATACTGAAATACAATCAAAAATTCATAACACCAGGTGCGCCTGATACCGGGTTAACTAATTGCGGAGTTGTAAACTTTTACAAATAAAACTGCCAACCACGCGTTGGCGATATGCCCCCTGCTGCCTTGTCCCCGCTCATTCAGACAATTTCAAGATCACCCTGCTGTTTAATATACTAGTCGTACAACTTTTGACAAACGGGACAGAAGAAGGTCCGCCGCCGGGTAGTTCCCAGGTATTCCTTTTGCATCGGCCCTTTGCAACGAACGCATAATTTTTTAGTATGTGCTAACCAGTGCTTTTTTAACACATGCGCTTTCTTCCATTGTAGAAAATCAAAGCTGTAAGTCCGCACTTCATCAATTAATTCGGTCAGTTTTTTAGAGGGCAGCTGGACGATTTTGCTCAGGGGATGTACTTTGATACGATAGAGCACTT
>JBQGCI010000604.1:0-13551 GCA_052038405.1 Acinetobacter pittii | reverse complement strand
ATTTTAATAAAATGCAATGAACAAGCGTATCCATATTATCTGTTCCTCCATGACCATGGCATAGGCCGTCACGCAAAAATCGGCGACTCTGCCTCGTTGCGCTCTGAACGAAGATGACGTGTGGTTGACATTCTTTTTATTTGTCCCATTTATCAATCAATTCGAATTTATTGTCAGTTAACATCTGTTTAAATTGTGTTCTTGTTAAACTATCGACAGGTCTATAATGGAAGTGGTGATAACCCAACTCCAAACTGTAGCAATCTCTTGTCTGCGCATAACCCAGCCCGATTATATTTCCTATAAAATCACTGAATACGCCTTCGTCTTTAGTAGTTGTATTTTTTTGTGATCGTTAAGTGTTAAATTAGTCACCCCTGACAGAGAGTGAACTACAATGTCTAAGTAGCCGTTTTCAAGAGTGTTTTTCATTTGTTGCCTTTGCTGGTGTTTTTCACCAGCAAGCATGCTTGGAGGCAGATTATTAATTGAGCAATTGATCAGTGGGTGAAAAACACCAACCGTGACAAGAAAATTCACCCAAGTGGCAACTTCCTTGCGTCTTCGCCCTCGCAGTTATGAGACTCACCGGGGAGAAAAAGAGAAACAGAGTTGACACGGAGGAGTTTGAATTATATACTCCAGGTTTTACTTCATCATAACCGGAGACATCCTCTGCGCTCCTTTGCATCCTCATTTCTTCGCGCCTGCCCGACTGCAGCATGCGGGGTTAAGTAATATTTAGTTGTGCCTAAAATCAATCCTGAAAGGAACGCTGAATTCGTGGTATTAAATAACGCTTGCTAAGAGCTTCCTGCCCGTCTCTCCTCGCGTTTCAGTCAACGGGATATCGTCCAACTGCTTCAACCCCTTTTATAGTGAATTTTAATATTTCTGTGGTTATTGGATAACCTGATTGTTTGTACTCGTCAACAACCACTTTGCCGATTCTACCGGAGAAAAATTCAAAATCTTTCCCGGAAAAAATATAGCAAAAGTCCCTCACCGGGAGTACAGCATAAAAAGGGAATCCCAAGTCAGCTTTTACTTTATCTTTCATTGCGGGGGCAAAAAGCAAAGCACCCTTTAAAGTAGTGTTCTCGGTTTCAATCACCCCGAGTTTTCGATTTTGAATGGTGTCAAATATAATCTGTGTCGTTTCTAAAAGTTTGTCAGCATTATGGTTGGCCTGGTTATCCAATTCAGATTCCGTTATACTCCACTTTTTTAAGTTGTCTTTTGTTATCCAGGTCAGTTTGTTTGGTTCGCTATGAATATATACCTTACTAAACTCATCGGTTAATTTGACATGGAAAGACTCCCCAAAGTCGTGGTCGTTTGGAAAAAGCGCAATAAAAATATTGTCTTTTGCTTCTGCCCAATTTTCGGGAAGCCCAATCGAATGGGAAACCAAAATTTCGACTAAGTCCGAAATATGGGTTTCGTCGTTATCTCTTTCATAATTTCTCCGCACATTGTCCAGACTGACTTTTAGTGTCGAGTCGCCTTGTGAGATATGGATAAGTCCGGTTTCATCCACAGAGTTGATCTTCATTCCCTTACTCTCTATTTGTGATTTGAATTCGTCAAATACAAAGTCTTTCTCATTACTGTTTTTACATGAAAACATTCCAGGCATTATTGTCAGCGTTAATATAGTTATCCAATGTTTCATCAAAATATCACGTCATGTAAAGGTATTCGAAATGAGCATACTTAAGTTAGTCGGTTATAAAATGCTTATAAAGATTACTACGCTTCAAATTCAAGCTCTTGCTGGGTGTTTCTCACCAGCAATCATCCTTACTGTGCGCTGGGTCAGTTTGTGAAAAAAAGGCTGCGGCAATAATTCTTATTGTATCATTATAGGGTAGAGCCGGTGGCATACAGAATAGTAATCAATTCTTCCTTGAAAGCCACCACGATTCGAGCAAATAAAAAATACCACCCAAATAATGCTGGCACTTGTAACAAAAAGGAGTCCGTCTAAAATATGAGCCCTACTAATCCCTGTTCTGAATGTCGCAAAAAGAGCTATCCAGAATAGGTAAAAAAACACCTTAAAGGTCCAATGTATAAATCTTTTCATGCTGCCTTTCGTCTTACGGACACGGCTTGGCGATGTGGCGGCATTTGAAAGTTGTCGGCCCATAACCGCAGCCAATTTTATAACTAAAAGTTCATTGTTTTCTTCAATTGTCTTGCTTTGTTCGTTGGCTGGAACTGAACCCGATTAGCAAACAAAAAGCTGGGAATATTCGTCACCCGCCATATTGCCAAACTGCCTGTTGTGTGCATCCGAATGTTGTCGAACGAAATTTGACTAACATTTTATCTTAACTCCTTGTCAAAAAAAATCTTTATACTTTTTAACGTACTCAATGTTCAAAGTATTTAAGTCGTCTTCGTATTCATAAAACTTTTGGTCAAGGTTATTCCAAACTTCGCCAGCAGTTTTTTCAATTTGTTCAACTATTTCATTCCGTTTGTCTTTATCCTTTGGAACGGTTTCATTGGGAAATTGGTCAACTGCTTTTTGTAGAATTTCCGCTGTCTTGTCAGCACCAATTGCTTTGAGCGATAAGATTGTTTCATGAGCATTGTCACCACTTGAGTTGCAAAAGTATTGATTAAAGCCACCATTATTTATTTCTCTTTCCAGGTTTTGGTTCAGGTAAAATAATTTTTGGTAGGTGGTCAATTTGCTAAAGGCATCGCCATAGTCGCAGAGTTCTCCAATGAAATTGTCAAGTTCTATAATGCTTCCGTTGGTGTCTTCTGAATTTAATAAGGTATCTAAGTTTGGAATTTTTGTCATAACGATTTTATGTTTTAGGAATGTGCCGGATTGGTTGCACAGAACTCAGCAATACGCGAAATAAGCATCAAAATTAATCGTTTTTGCCCTTGCTGCTGTTTTTCGCCAACAAGCATGCTTGCCGTCAGATTATTAATTGGTCAATTGATCAGTTGGTGCGAAACACCAACTGCGGCAAAATTGCCTTCGTCCTGCTCCGGCTGACATTTGTTGTGTAACGGCGGCGCATTATTCGTGTAACGTGGCATTAATAACATTGAGACTAGACCTTTCGGCTCCGCTCAACGTGACGATCCTCTTTTGTCATTGCGTATTATCTGTATCAATGGATGGTTGATAGCATGCGGCGATACTATTATTGCTGTTTGATAAAGTCATACGCTGCCTGTATATGATGATAGCCGGGCCTGATCAAACCGATCCGGGGGTTATTCAGATCACTGATCACCAGCATGGTGAGCGAGATGGTTACAAAATAAATTACCGGCACCAGGTAATGAACACGGCTCTTAATACCATTCATAAAACCTACCAGGAAACCAATGAGTAACGATACCGCGATCAGCAGAAACATAATAAAAACCGGGGGTGCGCTCATAGTTGGCATAAGCATAGAGTGTGGCCGCCGCCATGATCTGTTCAAAATAACCAGATATCTTCTCTACCGTCTCAGCCTGTTCCGGTGTTGCCCGTTTTTTAAAGTCTCTCAGGTTTTGCCAGTACGCATCACTCATTTTTTGAGCAGTGGCAAAAGTGGTCACATCACCGGTTTTTTCATATACCAGCTGGTTTTGTAAAAAGCCGCTCAGCATACTACGGGTGTATTGATACATAGAGTCGGGCAACTCCCGGCTGTAACGATACAACATGTTAATATGATTCACCTCCCGGTGCAGGTTGGCGGAGCGCTCTTTATGCGCATTGCCTGCCTGCAAAAAGGTAAACGAAATAATGAGTCCGAAAATACCGATGATGGCATTTTCAATGCCCGAACTCTCCCAGGAGCGCTTCTTTTTATAGGCAGTTCCATAACGGATACCCGATAAAAGGGAAGTAAACAGGAGTAGTACATAAAAGATCATCCACCATAAAGAGTTCAGCATAACCAGCAGCATTAAATAAGAGGGATCAGTTTATCGAATATACAAAAATATCGGCAGTACTATATCGCTATTGCCGGGTAAAAACATACAGGCTTTGATAACGCCTTTTTAAGCGTTGCTGCAGTAAACAGGCTATCGGCGGCACGCAACTTTCCTGCTTTTCGTAACTTTGTATAATATATCTTTATATGAGTTGCAGAAACGCAACAATCAAAAGAAAGCAACCGCGCAAAACAGGGCGGTATTATAGTAACCTCTAAGGAACACCTGCATCCAAAGGGAAAGATGAGTTATGGATAATTTACATGAAAACGGCAGTAATACGTTTAGTCCCGCTGAAGCTCCTTTGCAACAGTATCATGCGCTGTATGTGATTAATGAAGGGGGGGCTAAAATAAAAAGTATCCTTCAAAACATCATGAATGTACTGAATGATCCGAGGCTGGAGGGTAAACTCTTTATAGAACTATTGGCTTTTGGTGATGGTATAGAAATGTTGCGGAAAGCCAGTAACCACGAAGCGCTGTTAACGCCTTTATTAGAAAAAGGGGTGGTCTTTGTACAATGCATCAATACCCTGACGGGCCGCGGTATATCGCAGGATCAGCTGTACTCCTTTGTAAACTATGTACCCAGCGCTAACGGTGAAATTATTTTGAGGCAATATGAAGGCTGGGCCATAGTGAAGCCGTAGTTCCGATACAGGTCTGAGAATGGGTTTTCGGTACCTGAGTTACTCCGCGATAACGGTATTGATCTGGCTGATAAAATCCTCCGAAGCATAGTTGGCAAAGCCTTCGTGCCTGAAGACAACTTTTCCTTTCCTATCTAATACCAACGTGGTAGGCAGGGTTCCGTTATAAATATTTGTAGGAACGGCTGACTTGGTTTTGAAAAGGGGGCTGGTATAGCCCTTGTTTTTCAGGTAATCCCTGCCTGCCGTCCCATCGTCATCTTCATTGATCATCAAAAAAAAGATACCGGGGTCATTTTTGAATTTCGAGTACAGCGTTTCGATCGATGGGAATTCTGCCCGGCAGGGAGGGCACCAGGAGGCCCAGAAATTGATGAACACTACTTTCCCCTTTAAAGAAGTGGTGTTTTGAATCATTCCCTTTTCATCTTCAAAATCAAAACCGGTCTCCATTTGTGGCAGCGCCGCCGCGTCCTTTTCAATGTCCACATTATAAAGGCCGGTACGCATCAGTTGCCTGACGGTCCACGACTTTGCTTCCGGACTTACGAAAAGAATAACAACGATGCATCCCATTAAAACGGACCATCCATGTTTACGTATAAAGTGTCGCACTTTCTTTTTGCCTGCCGGTTGCCTGTTACCGCTATCTGTCATATATTGTGATGCTGCAATCTGCTGCGATTGACTTCAAAAATACATCAAATATTGCCTTAGCAGGCCGGCAGTAGCCTTAATATTCGTGTGTCGCAGCTTTCTGCCATAAAATGATATAGGCAAAAACATTTTTGAGAACTTTTTGCTTACATTGCCAGAGGAAAATCTCTTGGATACCTTGCCAAGGCTCTTTAACTGCTGCCATTACAGGGCTGTTGAATGGAAGTGTACCCTGGTGTATGATCCCGATTGATTGTAAACTTAAACCGATATTGGTTCTTCTTGAGCACTATTGCTGATATACAGGCCGGCGATCCTTTTGTTTTTGAGCAGGTATACGAAGAGTATTACCTGAAACTCTATCATTTTGTGTTGGGCAAAACCAGATCGGAATGGCTCGCCGAAGAAGTAACACAAACTACTTTTGTCAAGCTCTGGGAAAACAGGGAACGGTTGAACCCGGAGATTTCGCTTTCCCTGCAGGTGTTCAGGATCGCACGAACAACGATGATCGACTATATCAGGAAGCAGAACCACCTCAGCTTCGCCCTTACACAATTAAAACGTAAACCAGGAGCAGAAGTCGATGAGCTCGATGCGGAGATAGATTATAATGAAACCAACCGGAAACTCGCACAGGCTTTAACGCAGCTGCCCGAAATGAGAAGAAAGGTTTTTGAGCTCAGCCGCCTGGAGGGAATGAGTTATAAAGATATTGCCGGGCACCTGTCTATTTCGGTAAAAACAGTGGAGAAGCATATTTCAAAAGCACTTCAGCAATTAAGGCCGCTGTTGTATGGTGTATTGATTATCGGCTGGATTTTGAGGAGTTTTATAAAAAAATGATAGGCGGAGTAAGGGAACAGGCAGTTACAAACGTATGTATCATTAAAGCACCGGCTGAAGCCGGTGCACGCAACAAAAAAAATGGTTACTAAAGAGCAGATCGAACGGTTTTTCAGGTATGAGTGCAGTCCTCATGAGGCTGATGCAGTGGTGCGGTATTTCGAACAGCATCCCGGTGAGTTGGCAACGTATATGCCTGAGGAAGAATGGGCCGGGTACAACTTTCAAAATGAATTGGATAGCCGGTCTGCGGGAAAACTGCTCCATACTATTAAAAGCAGAACCATTGGTACGGCTGTTGAAAAGAAAAGACCGGTTATGTATTACCTTGCCGCTGCCGCCGCCGTTGTGGCTGTTGCTTTTTTCGGATGGCAATACCTGGTTGAGGATACGGATACTCAAAAGGAAGGTCCGGCTTTCCAGGCAAGAGTGATCGCTAATACTACAGAAAAACTGATGAGTATTATGCTTCCTGATAGCTCGCGGGTATCCTTATCGCCGAAAAGTACCCTTATGTATAAGGAGCCTTTCCAGGATGGGAAACGTACGGTTGAATTAAAAGGCGAGGCCTACTTCGAAGTGGTTAAGAATGCGCAGATGCCCTTTGTAGTAGAGTCCTATCCTCTAAGTACCACTGTTTTGGGAACTGTTTTTTCTGTGAAGAGTTTTGAGAAGGAAAGGCAGATCAAAGTGGCTTTATTTAAAGGAGTGGTGTCTGTAGGCAATACAGATCCGGGCCGCCCTGCTGTCAGGGCGCCATTTTACCTGTCGCCGGGCGATGTGCTCACCTACGATAAACAGAATGGGCAGGTTCGTTTTATCACTTCCAAAAAACCGGGATCATCAGCGGGTCAGGCAAAAGGGGCCAACCGGCAACCTTTACCCGACAATGTGATGGAAGATAATAACTGGTATATGTTCAATAACCAGCCCTTAACGGGTGTGCTGGATCAGCTTTCACTTCTATACAACCAGAAGATCACTTATAAGGCGGAAGACCTCAATGGGTTGTCTTTTATCGGGCGCATCGATAAAACGGATACATTGGAGACCATTCTGCTCCTGATCGGCCGGCTGAACAATCTGCAGGTGGTTAGAGAACCTCATGGCTTCGAGATAAAAAAGTAGAGATGGGCGACCGCCATTTGCTTTTACAGTTCATTGCAGCAGATTCTCTAAAAAATATTTCAAAAAAATAATAACGTGGGTAGGGTGTTTTAAATCCTGAACGTATGTATCTGTGAAGGGCCTTCCTTACGATTGCATCGGGTGTGCTGCTGCCCGTTTGGGAATGCCTGTAATGATTGTTTGAAATTTAAACCATTAATTAAGTATGATCACTTGTTTGAGAGGAAAACACGGAGTGCTGCTATGCATGCTGGTTATGGCCCTTTTAGGGCAGATGGTGGCGCAGGCCCAAACGCCATCCAACAATGTCAAGGGTTATGTCAGAGACGAAGCGGGCAACCCGGTCAGTCATGCTACGGTATCGGTTAAAGACAGCCGTACGGGCTTTACCGGCGGAACGGAAACGGATTCAACCGGCTTGTTCCGGTTCAGGGGCCTGGCGGATGGTAACGATTATGAATTTACCATCTCTTCCGTCGGGTACGAAACGCAAACCCTGTCGGGTTACAAAATCAGTAATGGCGCTGATATTTCTTTACTGGTAAAACTAAAGTCGCAGTCGGCTGCTATGGACCAGGTGGTGGTGATTGGCTACGGTACGCAAAAGCAAAGGGATTTGACGGGTGCCGTATCGGCCATTACATCGAAAGACTTTAACCAGGGTATGGTATTAAGCCCGCAACAGTCTATACAGGGTAAGCTTACCGGGGTTAATATTTCTCAAAACAGCGGCAAACCCGGCGGAAGCAATACCATCCGTATCCGCGGTGGTACCTCGCTGACGCAATCCAATGATCCGCTCTACGTGATCGATGGCGTGCCCATTTCAACCAACGCCGGCGTTAGCCAGGCCAATATCAACAGCAACGGGCAACAAAACGTTTTTGATATGGAACCTACCAACCCGCTGATGACATTAAACCCCGACGATATCGAATCGATCACCGTTTTAAAAGACGCGTCGGCTACCGCGATCTACGGGTCGCGTGGTGCCAATGGTGTCATTGTGGTAACTACTAAAAAAGGAACCGGCGGCGCTCCGATGGTTGCATTAAATGCTTCTTTCGGCGCTTCCAAAGTAGCAAAAACACTGGATGTATTATCAGCAGATGCTTACCGGAAAGCAATTACCGACCTGGGGCTTGCGATCGATGATAAAGGCGCTGATACCGACTGGCAGAAAGAAATATTCAGAACGGCAGCGCTGCAGGATTATAATCTTTCTCTATCCGGGGGAACCGGTAAAACCACTTACCGGGCTTCATTAGGTTATGGTAACCAGCAAAGCATTATGATCGGGTCTGATCTTAGCCGAACCAATGCCCGCATCAACGTTAGTCATGCAGCTATTAAAGACCGCCTCACTTTCGACCTCAGGGTCAACTATGGTCAAACCTTCTCCCGGCAGTCGCCTGTTTCTAATACCGTTGGGAGCGAGTTCGCCAGTAGTATGAACTATGAAGCAATGGTGTTTAATCCAACTTACCCGATAAGAGACGAAGCGGGGAATTATTACAATGTACCGCCTTACCGTGTTAACCCCGTGTCCTTTTCCGACCAGGTGCAGGATGAGTTAACCAATAATCGATTTATAGGAAATCTTTCTACTACCTTAAAGATTGTAAGACCATTAAGCGTCAATGTAAATATTGGTTATACCAACCAGCATATTAACCGTAATTCTTATATAGCTAAAGCGAACTTATTGGGTCAGGGACTGGGAGGTTTGGCCAGCGTTCAGAAACTGGAAGACTATAGCAAATTATTGGAAACCGTATTGCGTTACAACGAAACTTTTGGCAGTCATTCTCTTGACGCCATAGCAGGTTACTCCTGGCAGTACTTTTTAAACAATGGCAATCGCACCGCAGCCAATGGCTTCCTGTCTGACGAGTTTAAATGGTATAGCCTCCAGGCTGCCAGCACCGTTAACAGTGTATCTACCTTCCAGGGTAGTAACAAACTAATATCTTTTTATGCGAGAGCTAATTATAGCTACGCAGACAGGATACTTTTTACCGGAACGGTAAGGCGTGATGGCAGCAGCCGTTTTGGCTCGGGCAATAAATGGGGGGTATTCCCTTCAGGATCGTTAGCATGGAGGATCTCCAAAGAAAATTTCTTTAACGTAGATCAGATCAATGATCTGAAAGTAAGGGTAAGTTATGGGTTAACAGGTAACCAGGAAATAGGTAATCTGAATTCTATCACAACCCTGGGCGCAACTACCACCGGCTATATTGTGGGTGGAAAAAGAATTACTACGGTATTGCCTCAGCAATATGCCAATCCTTCTTTAAAATGGGAGCAGACCGCCCAGTTGGATATCGGCATTGATTATGCATTGTTTGGCGGCCGGCTGCGAGGTTCATTAGACTATTATGATAAGAAAACAACAGACCTGCTGTTGAGAATCCCGGTACCCACTCCAAGCGCTATCAGCACACAGCTGGCCAACGTGGGTAGTGTGCAAAACAAGGGGCTGGAAGTAAGTGTGACAGGTGTGATCGTGGACAAGACTGATTTTGGCTGGGAGTCTAATTTCAATATCAGCTTCAACCGTAATAAAGTATTGAGCCTGTCGAATGATCAGTTTAGTGGTAAAAATATCCAGATCGCTCCATTGCAGGGAACGGTGTCGCTGGGTAGATTCGCACAGTTGGTAATACCCGGCGAGCCTTTAGGTACTTTCTGGGGACCTCAGTTCAGCGGCATTGCCGACGGTAAAGAAACCTATGCATACAATGGTGTTGATACTATCATAGGAGTGGCGCAGCCTCAATACATTTTCGGCTTCTCTAACACATTCAACTATAAAAGATGGACGCTGAACTTTCTCTTCCGCGGATCGGTAGGTAACGATGTATTTAACTTAACGGCAGCTAATATGAGTTACCTGAGCAACCTGCCCGGTAAAAACGTATTGGCTTCGGCAGTTACCAGTGGTTTGAACAGGGATGCTCCTAAACAATACTCTTCGAGATGGATAGAAGATGGCAGCTTTGTACGGCTGGATAATCTTTCATTAGGTTATAATGTCAATGTAAAGAACAGCTTTATTGCTGCTGCAAGATTGTTCCTTACCGGTCAAAACCTGCTGTTGTTTACCAGCTACTCGGGGGTCGATCCCGAAGTAAACTCAGAAGTGTCCGGAACAGGTACGGCTCCGTTAGGTATCGACTACCTGGCTTACCCGCGCGCGCGTTCTTTAAGTGTGGGCGTAAATCTTACTTTTTAATCACTACTACTAATTATAAGATTGTTTGTTATGTATAAATATTTGAAATTACCGATGATTGCTGCCACCTGCCTGTTGTTGAGCGCTGGTTGTACCAAACTGGATGAAGAAACTTTCGGCAGTCTCTCGCCTGATACTTATTACCGGAATGAAGAAGAAGCCTTGTCCTCTGTTGTAGGCGTATACCAGCTGCTGTCTTATAACGTAGATATTGGCGATCCCTGGCGTATGAAGGAATTCAGCACCGATGAGTTTATTGTACCCGGAAGAGCGAGCGGCGGCTGGTTTGATCAAAGCAATGTGGACCTGACCAGCCATGTGCAGGATGTAAACAATAATACGGTGGCCAGGGCCTGGGTTAATATTTTCCAGGAAATAGGTACCGCCAATGCGGTGCTGGAAAGCCTGGAGTCTTCGCCCAATAAAGACAACCTGAAGACCCTGATTGCGGAAACAAGAGCGCTGAGGGCCTATGGTTATTTCTTTGCGATGGATAACTGGGGCAATGTGCCGCTCGTAACTATTGCCAAGCTTGACCCCAAGAACCTTCCGCCGAGTACTTCACGCGCCGAGGTATACCAGTTCATCGAAACAGAAATGCTGGCGGCTGTGGCGGATATGCCTTCTGTTAAAGAGGTGGATCGTACAGCCTATTATCCGAGGTTCACTAAAGAAGCCATATACACCGCTTTGGCCTATATGTACCTGAATGCGGAGGTGTACACGGGAACTGCTCAATGGCAGAAGGTGTTGGAGATGTGCGACCTGGTGATCAATACGGGTGCTTATAGTCTGATGCCCAACGTGATTGATAATTTTACTTCAACCCAGCAGGCTGCTTCAAAAGAAATTATTGCAGCCTTCACTAAAGATCCCACAAAAAATGCGGGCAATAACCAGTTTATATTATACACGCAAAATGCATTGGATCAGAAAAAGTATAACCTGCCTTTTGCTCCGGCTAATGGTTACAGTACAACACAGGCTGCATTGGACCGGTATGAAGATCGTGACATCCGGAAATCGATGATCCAGCACGGTCCGCAGTTTTACCTCGATGGTAAACCCCTTACTTACCCCAATGGTACACAGCTGGTATTAGTGCCCGTTAAAGATATTGTAGCAGCCCAGGATAATGAGGGTTATAAAGTATTAAAGTATACACCGGCAGGTGCTGCATTCTCGGGCTTTAATGCCGATAACGACCTGGTGCTGGAACGTTACTCTAATGTATTGCTGATGAAAGCCGAGGCTTTGTTCAGAACCTCGCGGCCTTCCGATGCTTTATTGTTGGTGAACCAGGTGAGAAACCGGAGCAATGCCACACCGCTGAATGCATTGACCCTGCAGGATATCGAGAACGAGCGTGCCCGGGAATTTCTTTGGGAAGGATGCCGGAGAACCGATATGATCCGCTTTGGAACTTTCTTTACCGGCACCTGGGCCTTCAAAACCAGGCAGACCGAATCTTTCAGGAAGATTTACCCGATACCGGCGGCACAGCTGGTGGCCAATCCTAATTTATCTCAAAACCAGGGATACTAATGAAAACCCGCGATGATCCGGGGTGTTACATCTGGTCCCGGTTTGTTCATGAACCGGGACCGGAAAATAACAATTACCTGGTGGTGCGCACTGCCATAGACGCGGAGTCTTAATATTGATATCTAAAAGCAGCTGTCATGTATAAATTTTTTATTGCAGGAATAACAGTTTTGAGTTCACTGGCGACAACGGCCCAGCGCAACATACCTGTCGATTCCAGCTATAATGTCAATGCCGTGTATCGCCAGATATCGGGCGATTACCCCATGGCTGTGCCGGCTAAAGATAGTCTGCCTGCCCATGTAAGAGCAACCCGCAATCTTGTTTACAATACGCTGGAACGTACGCCTTTTGGCAAAAGGGAATTGCACCTGGATGTGTTTCAGCCGGAAAGCAAAGGGCTGCGCCCGGCTATTATTATGATACATGGTGGTGGCTGGCGATCGGGCACCCGGTATATGCAGGTGCCGCTGGCCCAGCAACTGGCTGCAAAAGGTTTTGTAACGGTACCGGTAGAGTACCAGCTTTCTCTGGAGGCTAAGTACCCGGCCGCCATACATAATATTAAAGCAGCGATTCGCTGGATCAAAGCCAACGCTGCCACGTACCAGGTCGATACCAACCGGATCGCTATATCAGGTTGTTCGGCAGGAGGCCACCTGGCTGCTCTTACTGGTTTAACCAATGACCTGGCACATTTTGAAGGGAAGCAGGGCGTATTTACCGCAAGCAGTAAAGTGCATGCCATCGTAGATATTGATGGCGTGGTCGATTTCCTGGCGCCTACGTCGCTAAACCTGGTCAGAAAGCCCGACTCTCCGGATATTGAATGGCTGGGCGGCTCTTATAGCCAGAAGCCCGATACCTGGAAAGAAGCCTCCCCTATTTTCTGGGCTACCAAAGAAACGGTTGTTCCCATGCTTTTCCTGAACAGTGGTTATTCACGTTTTCATTCGGGACAGGATGAGCTCATAGGCATGATGAATGAATGGGGCAGGTACAGTGAGGTGTACAAGTTTGATGTGATGGTACATCCCTTCTGGCTTTTCCATCCATGGATCGATACCACTACAGAGGTGATAGCCAGGTTTTTGCAGGCGCAGCTTCCGGAAGCACAATAAAAACGGTACTGATGATAAACAGGTACCAAAGTTATTATTACATATAGTTTATCCTTCCCTTCCTGCCAGTGGAGACACTGGCCAGGGCGATGCTGAGGTTGTGTCTCACAAACCAGTTGGATGCATTTCAATAAAATTGATGCCGGTTTGTTACGATGTATGCGGCGATCGCACACACCACTGCCGGCCATACAATAATATATTTCAATTGATGTATCCTGTAATCCATACATCAGTCAAACCTCTTTTTAGCTACAATTCAACCGTAAGCCGTTCTGTTTCTACAGATCGGCTGTCTTTTACTCCCCTGGATAAACTTGCCATGGCTTTGCCTACGTTGGTGTCTCACAAACCAGTTGGATGCATTTCAATAAAATTGATGCCGGTTTGTTATGATGTAT
>JBQGCI010000603.1:0-1804 GCA_052038405.1 Acinetobacter pittii | reverse complement strand
AATTTTAAATAAAAAGAAATGAAAACGATGTACACCATTGGCGCCAGCACTACCGGAGGTAGAAAAGGCCATATAAAAAGCGAAAACGGCGTATTGGATCTTGATGTGCGTATGCCTAAAGCATTGGGCGGAGCAAATGATGATTTTGCCAATCCCGAAATGTTATTTGCCGCAGGCTACTCCGCTTGTTTTGACAGCGCGTTGAACCGGGTAATCAGTCTATCCAAAGTAAAAACAGGGGAAACATCCGTGACTGCAAAAGTGAGTATAGGTCAATTAGAGCATGGGGGCTTTGGCCTTGCTGCAGCACTGGAAGTAAATATACCCGGAGTAACGCTGGAAGAGGCGCAGGAACTGGTAGTAAAAGCTCATCAGATTTGTCCTTATTCCAACGCTACCCGCGGCAATATGGAGGTGACATTAAGTGTATCAAATAACTAAACTACTATACTATGCTACATACAATTGCAATAATACTTACGGCTATAGTTGCCATTGAACACATTTATATTCTCTGGATGGAGATGTTTGCATGGGAAACCGCAGGCAAAAAAGTATTTGGCAAGTCATTACCTGCCGAGCTTTTTATGCCCACAAAAGGCCTTGCAGCCAACCAGGGTTTGTATAACGGATTTCTGGCCGCGGGTTTAATATGGTCCTTCCTGATAGACAACCTGGAATGGAGCATCCATATCCGTTTGTTTTTTCTTGGATGTGTAGCTGTTGCCGGGATATACGGAGCATTGACCGCTTCCAAAAAAATATTCGTTGTGCAGGCACTGCCCGCACTGTTGGCTATTTTATTTACCATAATATCAAAATAATATGTCGTTAATTGAAGATTTGAAATGGAGACATGCTGTTAAAGGATATGATCCTACACAAAAAGTGAGCGAAGAAGATATAAGTAAAATCGTAGAGGCTGCCCGCCTGGCTCCTTCCTCGTCAGGTTTGCAGCCGTTCAAAGTCATTGTAGTGAAAGATCAACAAATAAAGGATCAGCTCGCTGCCGGCGCTTTGAACCCGGAATGTATGCAACAGGCATCGCATGTGATCCTATTTGCCGCCTGGGACAGGTATACAGCAGAAAGAATTGATAAGATCTATGATTTTACAACGGATGAAAGAGGACTTCCACGAGGGCGATTTGAAAGTTATACCAATAAACTGAAAGCGATCTATCTACCCCAATCAGCAGCGTTGAATTTTGCACACACTGCCCGTCAGACCTATATTGCCTTGGGCTTGGCATTGGCACAGGCAGCAGAATTAAAAGTAGATACAACGCCGGTAGAAGGTTTTAACAACAGCCATGTGGACGAAGTACTTCAGTTGAAAGAACAGGGATTAAGAAGTGTTTCGCTGATGTATGTGGGTGTTGCAGATCCGCAAAAAGACTGGACGGCGCCCATGAAAAAAGTGCGGGTACCGAAAGAGGAATTTGTAATTGAATTGTAGTGCAGTAAATGAGTAGGCATCAATAACGATATGCGGCATGTAGATATCATGTCCGACACCCCGCAAAAAAAGGGAATTTGTGAACCTGCTGTTTCACAGCAGCCTGAACTATGGAGTGGTATTTATCAGACACCTGCCATGCCCGATCTACCGTTGTAGAACTACCCGAAAAAGAAAAAAGCGGAGCTTCGTGATGAAGCCCCGCTCAGCGGAGAGAGAGGGATTCGAACCCCCGGACCTGTTACAGTCAGCGGTTTTCAAGACCGCCGCAATCGACCACTCTGCCATCTCTCCGCGGCAAATGTAAGGTGGCGACACCAGATTCCCAATCCTTTTTTGGCCCGCC
>JBQGCI010000602.1:0-3318 GCA_052038405.1 Acinetobacter pittii | reverse complement strand
TCGACAGTTTCGGCACCACGGGAGGCTTACCAGTTTCTTTTCTGGGTGGTATTTTGGGTACCGGTTTTTTTTGCGGAGGTGCTGGTGTTTTTTCCACCACTACTTTGCTTGCCGCCGGCTTCTTAGGAGCTGCTTTTACGACTGTTTTAACAGGTGCTGCTTTTTTAGGAGCTGCTTTGGCAACCTGGGCAGGCGCTGCTTTTTTAGGCGCCGCTTTGACAACCTTGGCGGGCGCTGTTTTTTTAGGAACTGCTTTGGCTACAGTTTTGGCAGGAGCCGGTTTTTTCGCCGCAGCCTTTGCTACGGCTTTAGTTGGAGCTGTTTTTTTAGCCGGAGCTGTTTTTTTTACCGGTGTGCTTTTTTTTGTAGCCATTGATTTTACCCTTTTTTAGAAACAATCGTTTTTAAAATGTTCTCGTTAACATCAATTTCTATACCATTATCAGATGTAATGACCTCAAAATATAAATTTTCTGCGAGAATTTCCGCGCAAATATAATCTTTATAGGCTGTTAGAGATTCTTTTAATGTTTCATTTGTGTCAATAACAACATTTATTTTGTCGGTAAGTTCGAAACCACTATCCTTCCTGATCTTCTGAATACGGTTTACGAACTCACGCGCGTCGCCTTCCTGCTGTAACTCGGGGGTAATAGTGATATCCAACGCCACTGTAAGCGCTCCTTTTGAAGCTACCGTCCAGCCCGGAATATCTTCACTGCTAATGTCTACTTCATCCACATTCAGTACAACGGTTTCGCCGTCAATATCCAGCTCATAGCTGCCTTCCCGCTCCAGACGGCTGATATCTTCCTGGCTGAACTGAGCCAGCGCACCAGACACTGCCTTCATTTTTGGCCCCAGCTTTTTACCCAAGGCAACGAAGTTCGGTTTGATCTTTTTCTTAATAAACCCTTCAGTTTCGGTAAGATAAGCTATTTCTTTCACATTTACTTCCGATTTGATCAGTTCTTCGATCTTTTCGAGTTGATCCTTCATAAAAGGATTTAATACAGGGATCAACACTTTCTGCAAAGGCTGACGTACCTTGATATTTACTTTCTTTCTTAAAGACAAGATCAGTGAGGAAGCATCCTGCGCCAACTGCATCCGCTCTTCCAGCGACTGGTCGATCAGGGCCTCATCGGCTTTAGGAAAAAAGGCATGATGCACGCTCTCTGCACTGTGGCGCTGGGTAATGCTGTTCAGGTTGCGGAATACTGCATCGCTGAAGAAAGGAGCGATGGGCGCCATCAGGCCGCATATGGTTTCCAGACACTCATACAGGGTTTGATAGGCTGATACTTTGTCGGTTTGATATTCGTCCCCGCCTTCCTGCGCTGCATCTGCGTTACGGCGGGCAGGCTTCCAGAACCGGCGGCGACAAAGACGCACGTACCAGTTACTTAAATGCTCGTCAACAAAATCTTCTATTAAACGGCCGGCCTGGGTAGGCTCATAATCGTCCATGGCCGTGGTCACATTTTTTACCAGGGTATTCAATGAGGAAATGATCCAGCGGTCAATTTCCGGCCTTTTGTTCATTTGCAGGTAAGGCTCTTTAAAGGTAAAGCCGTCTACATTTGCATACAGGGCAAAAAACTGGTAGGTGTTATATAAGGTACCAAAGAATTTGCGTTGTACTTCTTTAATACCATCGATGTCAAATTTAAGGTTGTCCCAGGGCGAAGCATTGGTAATGAGATACCAGCGGGTAGCATCGGCGCCAAATTTTTCAATAGTGTCAAAAGGATCTACCACATTGCCCAGGCGTTTACTCATCTTATTACCATTCTTATCCAGCACCAAACCATTGCTCACTACTGTTTTAAAGGCAACATTTTCGTACAATAAAGATCCGATGGCGTGCAGGGTATAGAACCAACCGCGGGTTTGATCCACACCTTCGCAAATGAAATCGGCCGGGAAATTGTTATGAAACGGCTGATTGAAAGGCTTCGGATCGCCCGCTTTCAGCTTTTCATAATCCAGCCCCCACTGGGCATAAGGCATGGCGCCGCTATCAAACCAAACGTCGATCAGGTCTGGTTCGCGGCGCATGGGTTTACCGCTGTCGCTCACCAGTATAACTTCATCCACGTAAGGTTTATGCAGGTCAAGGATACCGTCGTGCAGGTAATGCTTATTAACATCTCCGCCTAACACCTCACTGGCTTTCTTGATTTCTGTATTTAATTCTTCGATAGAACCAATGCATTTGATCTCTTCACCATCTGCAGTGCTCCATACCGGTAGCGGGGTTCCCCAGAAGCGGCTGCGGCTCAGGTTCCAGTCTACCATATTTTCCAGCCAGTTACCAAAGCGGCCTTCGCCGGTTGATTTAGGCTTCCAGTGTATGGTTTTGTTCAGCTCCACCATTTTGTCGCGCAGGGCAGTGGTTCTGATAAACCAGGCGTCCAGCGGGTAATACAAAACGGGTTTATCGGTACGCCAGCAATGGGGGTAGTTGTGTTCATATTTCTCTACTTTAAAGGTCCTGCCTTTTAATTTCAGGTCCACTGAAATATCTACGTTTACATCAACGTAGTGGGGCTCGTCCTTGTAATCTTTTACATAACGACCGCTATATTCGCCAACACCGTTCACGAATTTACCTTCACGGTCTACCAGGGTAACAATACCCAGGTTATTTTTCTGGCCTACTTTATAGTCATCAGCGCCAAAAGCAGGTGCAGTGTGCACAATACCGGTTCCGTCTTCCGTGGTTACGAAATCACCTACCACTACCTTAAAGGGATCGGCAGCAGGGGTAATAGCCTGTATGGCTTCAAGGCTGTTCGCCTCAAACGGCATCAATTGCTCGTATCGTAACCCTTCCAGCTGTTTACCCGTAAAAGTAGCTACCACTTTCCAGGGAATGATCTTGTCTTCTTTCTGGTAAACCGCCAGGTCTGCATCTTTGCCCTCTGCTTTAAAATACTTATGCAACAGGGCTGTTGCAATCACTACATTCTGTGCCTCATGGGTATAGGGGTTAAAAGACTGCACCAGGCTGTACTCGATATTGGGTCCTGCTGTTAAACCAAGGTTAGACGGTAAGGTCCATGGAGTAGTGGTCCAGGCCATTAAATATATGTCGCCTTCAACAGGAACGCCGGCCAGGGTATCATTTTTAATTGCTTTAAACAATACGGTGGCACTGGTATCTTTTACATCTTTATACGTTCCGGGCTGGTTCAGCTCATGCGAGCTCAGGCCGGTGCCGGCCGCAGGAGAATAAGGTTGAATGCTGACACTTTTATATAACAGGCCTTTATTGAACAACTGCTTTAATATCCACCACAGCGTTTCAATATA
>JBQGCI010000601.1:0-16185 GCA_052038405.1 Acinetobacter pittii | reverse complement strand
CTATCCCATAAGCACAAATTCTGGACCGCAGCCGATAATCAGTTTTGGTTTAAATACACGCAGGCACAGATCGACGCAGTCATCAAGCTCAGCCGTCTGCTGGTTAACACCTACCACCTCTCATTTGTGGTCGGTCATGATGATGTATCGGTTGCACGTAAGCCCGATCCAGGACCTGCCTTCCCCTGGGATGACTTTAAGTTAAAAGTGTTTGGTAAAACAGACAACACCGGTAAAATATACGTGGTGCAATCTGCGGACGGTATTGCCAATTTCAGAACCAAACCCGATGTTGCGGCTCCTGTTATGAAAAAACTGCCGAATGGATATGAAGTGGGGGTGATAGAAACCTTTGGACAGTGGGTCGAAGTTTACCTGGTTAATGATATAAAGGATGTGGTTAAGAAGGTAAACGGAAAATCACGTAGTGTCAAGATAGAAGGCTGGGTGCATGCCAGTTTGCTAAAACCCAAGCTTTAATAGAGCGACTTGAAAAGTTATAATTAAACTTAGTTTCATGACGTCTGATCAAAAAGATTTTTTACTGAAAGAGTATGATAAACTTAGTAGTGAAGCAGGTAAGCTTTTAGAAGAAACCTGCTCTCGGGAAAAGTATTCACTGACGATCATTTCCTTGGTTGCTGCATGGATTTATACCAATAGTAAAGGTATTGATGCACATGAAATAGGATCGGTAACAAAGCTGGTTAGTTTTATACCGTTAGTTATAACAACCCTGTACGGCATCAGCGTTCTGCTGATTCATAAAAATATAAGATGGATAGGTAATTATCTGGCGGAATTGGAAGGCAGATTTATAGAGGATCTGAAAGATTCAAAAGGCAGACCCCAGGGTTGGGAGCGTTACTTTAACAATCAAAATAGGGAAAGTCATTTCGTTAAATGGACCTGGATATTCTGGCTATTGCAAATAAGCATTGGTTTTGCTTTAGTAATTCAGTCTTATAAACTTTCTTAAACAGAGTTTACCTTCTATATCCGGTCGGATCTATCAGGAAAAGTTATGTAACCAGGTACTATCCTAACCCATATCAGCCGTTAAAAAAACGGGAAATTTTCCCTGGCATTCGTATGCGCCTTTTAAATACATCAGTGCAGTAAAACAGGTAAGCAAGTGATTTGATTAACCCTCAACGCAATTAAAACCACTAAACCAAAATGTATGGAACAACCTAAAGACACTACTGCGCCCGGACGATCAATTATCCTGCCGGATGGATGGCCGGTTTCTCGGATAACCCATCGGATCAGGCTTATCCTAACGAAGCTTAGCTTTCATCCCTGTACTTCCAGGACAATATTGCCAATATCAAAACGATCAACCGCATGCTGAGACCCAAAAGGACAGACTGGGTTCTAGCTCTGTAATTCAGCACTTCATTTAGTCGTGTTTACACGTGTAAACACACTTCTCAATCATTAATATCAATTATGGAAAATAGCCATTCATAACCCAAAGACATTCTACAGATTGCTCCACACCTGCAATTTGAATCTTTATCACCCCACTCATCGGATCCCGGCACACCCTTCATAGGTTAGCCACTAGAACCGGGGCAGATGATCGGCGATTCAGGAAACTGGCCCAAAGCAATCACCTCCCTCATACCGGTTACTGGCCCGCGCTTCGTGCCGCCCTGATGAGGGGGAGAGAACCTGCAACCCTAAGCAACCACCAAACCCGCAACCCATCAACCATCATCAATCAACTATGATCTATCCACCCCGAACAGTCATCTGTCAACCGTCAACCTTCAACTGTCATCTGTCATCTCCCCCCACTCCCCATTCCCCATTCACCACTAGCTATAACCCCAAACCTCCGCTTAAACGCCTTCCCAAACGCCCTCGAACCCGAATAATCCAGCTCGAGCGCCACTTCACCTACAGCCATTCCCCCCGCGAGTAACTCCTTCGCCTTCATCATCCTCAACTCCGAAAAATATTGATACGGCGATACGCCAAACAAAGTTCTAAACCCCCGGTTCATATCGCTCTTATTCATATACACGCGCCTGGCCAGCATCGCACTCCCCGGGTATTGCGGCATCAGCTCATCAATAATCGCCCGCACGCTCCGGATCTTTTTCATCTGTTCGTTGGTCAGTTTCACCTTAATTTCGCTAGGGGTCTCCTCCGGGTTTACCTCGTCATCTGCCATGTTTTCCATTTTAATGATGAATAGTGAGCGCTAAGTGGTGGTGGCGCTACCTTTACTTGTAGGTGCGCTTCATATAAACAGTACGGCTCCTGGTCTTGATCACCTTAGGAATACGTCTCTTGGCGATCTTCTTCATCAACCCATATTCTCCATACTTCCGGCTCATACTATAGACCTTCTTAAATAAGAGTGTCCCGAGTACCAGGATGATCAATAAGCATAAATACATATTCACACCGATAATGTACATTATCGCAAAGAGTAGGAGGAGGGCGACTAATCCGCCACCTAACCACCATATATATTGCGCCTTAAGACCCTTAAATATTACCGGCTGATTGACGCCCTTGTTTATCTTGTATACACTTGCCATTATTAAACTTTAAATGATTAAAAATTGACTATCGACTATGGGCCATGGACTATGGACTTTCTACAACTACAACCCAAAAAAACTCCTCAACACCGTCGCCACGATCACCAAAAAAATACAGCTCCCGAACCAGCTCGCTGCTACCTGTCCCGTCTGCGGATCCCCCGCGCTCCATCGCTGGTAAACACGCACAGCTCCGATTAATCCAAGAACAGCGCCTACCGCATACATCAGGTTAATGCCTACATCGAAGTATTGTCTGACTAGAGAATTTGCTTCTTCAATACCGGCCGATCCATCCTGCGCATTAGCATAAAGACCTGTACCCACCAGGATCGTGCATAGCAATCCCTTAATTTTATTGCCGCTAACACGGCTCACACTCCACATATTCATACGCATAAGTAATTTTTAATTTAAAACCTCTTTAAGCCCTCTCCTTGTCATGTCGAGCTTGTCGAGCCAAGGAGAGGGTTGGGGTACAACCTGCCGCAACCCTGCAATCTTCGGGAGACGATCAGAAACCAAAGAGGCAAAGTCGCTTAGGGTGTAAGGTGACCTCCATAACCCATGCCCAAAATCCCACCTTATCTTTACTCCTTCAATGGGCTGGAGGCCATATCTTAAATTATTTCCAGATGGCCGCTATTTCTTCCTCAGTCAAGATGATACCCAGCCGGTAGTCGGCTTCCTGTTGTACATGGTTGGTTAGCGATACCTCGAAAGAGGTGCCTTTAATAGCTGGATAGTTTTGGGCCTTTTTATGTAGCTCTTCGATCAGCTTATCTTTATGGATGGGCGCATTTGTGACATTACTAAATACAATTTTCCAATCCTGCATCAGCTGATGTACCGTGTCATATATCTTTGATTCCTGTTCCCTTTTTGAAACATCGGCCTCCTGGTCATCAAAGTCATCTTCTTCCACGGGAAGGTCGTTAAGTCTATTAAAACGGCTGGCCAGCTTCAACACCTCTTGCCGGTAACACACTGCCAGCACAGCCGCATAGTAAATTATAAGGAGTATAAAGAGATAACTTAGTAGTTGATTCCAGGTAAGGATGCTTTGCATACACTGATTTTAAAGTTTGTGTTTCAGTATTGATATAGCAAATAAACAATCTGTTGAAGGCCGTTTCAAGTACAAGTAATTTGTACCTGCTTTGTACCCGTTGTAACTGATCTATTTAGAAAGCAAAAAATCTAATAATTTCTTATAGCTTCCACCAGCTGGCTAAGAACCGCTATCGTTAACTCCTTGTCCTTAATCTCGGCGTTATAGGATTTACTACGCATGGAACCAAAGGATAGGTCTCGTCTTTCATCTGTGGAAAGGTAGGGAACGAGCGTACGGAACAAATGGTTAAGGGATTTGGTAACGATCACACCCTGGTCATAAGCTGCTCTTAGGATTAAAGCCAATTGATCTACTGATAACTTGCTGTGAACCTTTTTGAATGGTCCGTCTCCTCCAACAGGTCCAGGCGAGTGCTCCGGCAGAAGACCAAAGAAGCGCTGTTCAATAAAGGCGACGAGGCCGCTGAGTACTTCACTTATTGCTGAAAGAAAGTCACGCCAGGGAGAATCCTGGTAAACTATTTCCGCTTCATGACCCTCGCAAATGCGGATAAGGCAGTTCAAAACGGTAACGTAATTTTTCACGTGCAACCTCATTGTCGATGCTTTCTTTTGACGTAAAAGAGAGCGCGCAAGGCGTTCTCTGGTGAAGATGCTTTGTTCTAAAGCTTCTTTCTTTAGGTATTCCAGGTTTTCTTGGGTGAGATTGGATATTGTTCCTGGTTGCATAGTGATATTGACAAGCCGCTCGTAGAATTTAAATACATATCCCATAACATGGAAATTTTCAAACAGGCGTAGAGTGATGATTTACACGGGTAGGATAGGAACTTGGCTAGAACTTTTGGAAGCAGGTTCCTCTATCAATGGGATATACTTCCTTTCCTAAGATGGTGTTGATGATCATAGCATTCCGGTGAGCGCCAAGACCAAGATCCGGCGCATTAAATCCATGGGTATGCATTTCCATATTTTGCACAAAAATCCGATTTTGATGATCAATAGAGTAATTGCGATGAATTTGCAATTGTCCTTTTTCATCAAATTGAAATTGGTACCGAAGCGGATCCAATAACTTTGGGATAGAAGAATGATAACCCGTAGCAAGGATAACAGCTGAAGAAGGTATTTGGAAACTTTTTTTTAAAGCTGAATGGTAAAAGTCCAGTACTAGCTCCTCATTTGAGCTATCATTTATTTGTATCAGCTTTGACTGGGTCCGTATATGCACCTTAAAACGTAGATTTTCAGTAAACAGTTCGTAAAGCCTGTTGTATATCGCATCAATTAGCTGGTAATTAATCCCTTTATACAATGTATGCTGCCTTCGTAAAAGTTGAGCTCTGGTAATCGAATCAAGCCCATGGAAGAAATCAATATAATCTGGTGAAGACATTTCATAGACAAACTTAGAATTTTCCATTGCATAAAATCGGTCAGATCGTGTCATCCAATTAATAGTTGTTTTGGAGAGATCGACGGTGTTCAAAAGATCAAAAATAATTTCTGCAGCACTTTGTCCTGATCCCACAACAGTAATTGCCTTTGACTTCGTGATGGAGGCCCTATGATGCAAGTATTCAGAAGAATGGAGTATACCCGGATGCTTTGGATAGTGTAGTCCGGCAGGCATCAAGGGGATTGACCCGGTACCGATTATCAAATGCCTGGCCATGAAAGATACCCGCTTGTTTTGGAAGGTGTTTTCAGCTTCAATCTCATAATAGTCCATCTTCGAATTGTAAACAACACGACGAACCAAGGTGTTGAAAGAAAGGGATTTAAGTTGGCTTACCACCCATTTACAATAACGGTTATATTCTGATCGCGTGATATAGGCTGATTCGTGTACCGCAAACTGCAACAAACGGTTTTGTGCCCTTAAATAACTTAGATAAGAGAGCTGGCTGGATGGATTGGCTAGTGTGACGAGGTCTGCCAAATAAGGGACTTGTAGGGTGGCTCCTTGTATCATCATACCCTGATGCCAGCAGAAGGTGGGCCTTTGATCGAGGAAAATACAGGAAAAATTCGATATTGGTTGGCAAAGGGCGGCCATGCCCAGGTTAAAGGGGCCTATGCCGATGCCCGCTACATCGTAGATGGTTTCGTTTCTCATGTGTAAAAGATTTATGTTGAATGTAATGGAGTAAGGTTGACCTACATCCGTTTTCGACGAAGGGCTTGTACAAGCAAGGGAATCACAAAACTAAAAGAACTGGTCAGGATGATGGCTTTCACGCTTCCCGCTAAGTCCAGTTGATTGTACCCAAATAAGGGAAACATCCATAGAATGATGATCCATTGAGCAAAGTAGATGATGGTTATATGACGGCTTAAGTACTGCATCAGTAATGTACCAGGTGATCGTTTAATCAAATTTGCTAGCAGCAGGAACAATGCTATCCAAACCAGCACAATGCCACTATGTAGTAATGTGGCGCCAGGTCCTGCCCGGTAAAAATGCAAGTTCCAGCTGGTGGGCTCCGCGAGAGTAATAAGGTAGCCTGTAATCATCAGGCCAGATCCGGTGATAATATGCCGCTTTAACAGGTGTTTTAGATCCTCGCGGCGATAGAGGTGTCCCATCACTAGACCAAGTAATGGATAGATGAGCCATGGGAATACCGGGAAAAAAGCGAAGGGTGGTTGTCCGTTAAACAGGGCGACCATTTGATGAAGATATTCATTATTAAAATGCACGTTCCACGCATAGGGAGTTATAAGCAATATCAGAGTCAGCAATACCAGGATACCTTTGTAGGCGATTTTCATTAAATATATGAGTGAACACACCAGGTAGGCAATCGAGGCAAACTGCAAAATGTCGCCTACAACTAATAGTTGAATCCCGGTCGATGCATCTACAATAATCCCGTTGTCAGTAAGATATTTTTGGGGAATTATCCCCATATGAAATGGGAGCGTGAACCTTACCAGGTTAAGCAGGTAGCCGGTAAACATAAAGAAGAAGGATCTGTACAGGATTTGAGAAATGGGCTTTGGTCTCCCTAAAACGATAAATACACCCATTAGGTACATGAATAGTTGGGCACCAGGCCCCTCAGCAAGAAAGCCTAGTAGTTTACCTAATGAACCATTCTTTACAGCATCAGAACTATAAAGTAAAACGGTATGGACAGCTGGCATAATTAGCACGGTAAAACCTCTGGCGAGGGACAATCCCTTACCTGATAAATTTGTACTCATGGATTTAATAATAAAGGGAAAAGAAGATATCTATCTGGAAATAAGATATAGTTTGGCAACCTTATCAGACAGTTGAAGATCTTTGACAAACTGAAATCCGGCGGCCAGGGCCAGGTGTTGCGCGCAGGTATTATTGATGTCGGGCTCCGCTATAATTCTTTTCACGCTATCGCTTTTAAAAAGCATTTCAATGATGGTCAGTAATACGCTAAGAGAAACTTTTCCAATAAGTTTTTTCATGTACACTATGTTCCTGGGAGGCGCCATGAGCAGATGTATTCCGTAATCATACCTTCGCGCAGTATAGTGGAATGCTAATTCTGAACGACTGGCTTCGTAAACCTCAGATAATGCTATAGGCATCTTTCCATGGCAGATAATAAATATCCGGTGACTTGTACTATGCTTCTGATTTTCGAAATATGCTAACAGTTCTGATTGCGATAATTGCATATTCCAGAATCGACGCGCAGATGGGTGGTTGAACCAGTCATAAAGAGTATTTAAATCCTCTTGGCGTAGATGTCTTACATAGAGGTAGGACCGTTTGATCTTTTTTTTGTATAAGAAATAATTAGGGGCTTGGTATTGTTTAAAAGGCATGTTAAAAGGGCTTAATGGTTTTGCAAAAAGAATTTTTAAACTTGCAGGCAAGCTACGCACCTTAGAAAAGTTTTTATTATCAAATCGTATATTTAGGTTGTCAAATCGTATAAAAGATGGAAACAGAATTTTTTATACAACCATTTGAACTTAAATGCCTGACGGGTGATAGCGTACATTGGAGTGATGGAGCAACCCTGGTTGAATCGGATGCATGGGTGCCTGAAGCAAGAAAATACATAGCTTCCGGAGGTTGGGGAGAGATGATTTTTCAGCAGGTGGGTAGGACGAACTTTAGCATTTGGCTCAGTGATTATAAGATTGGGAAGGGAAGATCTTTTTCAGCTCTGGCAAATGTACCATTACTGGAATTTACCTTGCAATGGGATAACGATATCATGTATCAGGCAAAGCCTTTTATTCACCAAACAGTTCGCCGTAATCAATTCAATATCTTTTACCTCCCTTACATGGAGAGTGCTACTGCCTTTGAAACGAATCAGCACGTAACCACATTGGATATCCATTGCACGAATGATTTTTTGTTGTCAATGGCAAATAATTTTCCTGATATCATTTTTCCATTCCTAGAGAAAGTGGAATGTCAACGGTCAACGAGCATATTTAACAAGCCACTATATGCCACTAACCATATGCTCTCGGTCGCGGAGAACCTGCTTAGGTTATTAAGACAACCAGTGATCAGTGACTATTTCCTGGAGTTGGGTGTCGAAGAATTATTGGCGTATGGATTGAGCTGCAAGTATGAATTAGACATAAAGAAGAAGAAAACTTCATTGGAAGACACGAGTCGTATCTATGCAATTCGAAACTTCCTCCTGGCTGATTATTCTGAAAAGCCCGATCTGAACCAACTGGCAAGGCAATTCCATATGAGCCTTCCCAAGCTAAAGACTGCATTTCGAAAGGTAATGGATATAGCCCCGTATAACTTCTGGATGATTCATCGCTTGAGAGAAGCAAGGCGGCTGATTTCTGATACTACTACATCCATTACTGATATCGCTTATGATTTGGGTTTTAGCTCGCTCTCGGCTTTCTCAAAAGCTTTCAAGAACCATTACAGCATCTCACCGGGAGATCTGCGTGATGAATTGCAGTATTCAAAAAAGCAAAATATACGAATTGACAATACAGATGAGCAGTAGATGCCTCAACTTCGCAAGTACCAAATGGTAGTAGATAGGCGAAACTTGATCCCTTAGGGGTGTCGCTATACCATTTTGTACTATTTCTAGTATTGATTTTTGCTACTTTATGTCCTTACTTAGCGCACTAACCACAAATATAAAAGCCATGTCACACTCCATTACAACCGACGAGGCAGCTATTATGACCCGTCGTTACCGACAGTATCGGGAAATTATTTTGGCTGCAGCCGAAAAGGGAAGGGATATTTTGCCCATATCTGAGACCTTCGATAAAAAATCAATAGAAAGGTTACTGTCTGACCAGCATTGCACTGCGTTGAGAATATACTACGGTATGGACGAAGAACGAAAAGTTCATGCCATACTGGTGGGGAGTAATGCAAATGATGAAGACATATTACCAGAGGACGGCGGGGAAAATCGGCTAATCGAGCGGGGAGTCAGATGTCCACCGCAATGCCCCGAGCCCAGCGAGTTAAACGAGCCCTGAGAAAACTTTGACTTTTAAACTGGTAGTAATATTAAGTCTATTTTCGTTTTTCCCGGCGATTGTGGCGCTGGCCCGCATTCGTACGATGAATGTCTCCTTTAAATGGATAACGGCCTACCTGGTTTTTGTATTTCTCTGTGAAGTAGTAAACTTACTCCTCATACTATACCACGGGACTAACGCTATTAGCACAAATATATTCCTGCTGGTATCTTTTGATTTGATTATTCGTCAAATTGAAAGCTGGGACAAGCGCAAAGTCAGCATTAGCTTAACCAAAGCCAGGGTATTATCAACAGTGTTATGGATGGCAGAATGTATAGCGTACAAAGGAATCGACCAATTCTTTTCTATCACAGTTATGGTTCAATCCATCATAATGATAGGCCTCTGTTCAGTTCGGCTTTACCGTAAGATTAAAAAGGATGAGATCCCGGTATACAAAGATGCTGAACTCATTTTTATATTTAATCTGCTGGTCTACTTCAGTTTTTCTCTTTTGATTGAGCTGTATTTCCAGCTGGAGCGCTTGGTGGGCCACATTCCGGATCGCCATATAGCAGCTATTTTCTCAGTAGTTAATCTAATAGTAAACATTTTAAACCTGTTTGCTGTACTATGCATATCTCACCGCCCCAATTATTTATTATCGCGCTTGCGACATCGATAGCTCTCGCAATACTATTCGTGTGGCTTGCTGCTTTGATGATAAAGAGCCAAAAACAGTATTACAAAGGCATACTCAAGAGCTTTTATTCAGCTGTGCACCTGCTTAGACAGGAGCGCTTAAGGATATCTATGGACCTGCACGATGAGCTGGCACCTCAACTGATGCTTAGTTTTAGGCTGATAGAGCGCTCCTTCCTAGATGGTAAAGATCCTAATGCCTATTTGCTACCTGCCATGGATCATATATTAAAAGTGTCCCATCGGCTCCGAAGTATAACAGAAAATCTCCAGGATGAATTAATTTCTGACGTCGGGTTGGAGCAAAGCTTACTCAAGCTAATTCGTGAAAATGAACTCGTGAACGGGATCGGAATAGAGCTGGAGTACAATGTGCAGGTTTTATTCGGTGCTGAGATTACTATTGCCGTGTTTATAATATTCCAGGAATTAATAAATAACACCATCCGTCATAGCAAAGCCAACCACGCCAGGATTACTATTAACAGTGTGAAGTCAAAATTGCTTTGTGTTTATTCTGATAATGGAAGCTTCACTATCTCCGGAGAATTAACTGAAGGTACCGGTTTGAAAAGTATTGCCCAAAGGGTGATGTCGATAGGCGGAACTTGTCGCTTGCAAACGGATGGGGGAGTGGTTTGCTACTTTGAAATCCCTGTTCAAAATAAGTAACATTAAAATGATCAAATTCCCTGTTCAAATACTGTTGGCAGATGACCAGGCAGCTTGCATCAAGGCAATGAGCCTGGTGATAGATGCGGTGCCTTATTTTGAGCTTTGCGGCGTAGCCAATAATGGTTCTGAGTTGATTATTAAGACCGGCAGACTAAAACCTGACGTCGTTATCACCGACATTAAAATGCCGGTATTAGATGGTATAGCAGCTACGCAAGCAATAAAAAGACTGTATCCACAGATCAAGGTCATTGCCTTAACGCAGTTCGGGGCTGATCAGTTTTTGATAAAAATGATGAAGGCGGGAGCTGATGGCTTTATCTTAAAGGATGCAATTGCTGCAACATTTGAAAGCGCCATAAATGCGGTTATGAACGATATTCCTTTTTTCTGCACACATACGATAAAAGATCTACCACAAATTCTTAAACACGCTATTACATTTAATCAGGTACAGCAATTGCCGCCTGATTTTTTTGCACCGAATGAAAGAGAGATTTTGCAATTACTTTGTAAAGGAAGAGCCAGTAAAGAAATAGCAACTGCACTTCGCCTCTCTTATTTTACAGTTATAAAATACCGGCAAAACCTCCTTGAAAAAACCGATACGCACAACGTAGCTGAATTGATCTTATTTGCATTGCGTTATGGACTCTATGAAGACTAAATGGGATTTTATACTATTTGTAGTATTGACTTTAGCTGCCTGCCGATGCTACATTTGAACCAGGTAAGGGATAAACGTAGAGGCAATAGACCCCACACTGAATGTATAAATAGGTTGATACATTAAATGTCAATGATCCCTTATTAGTCCCTAAATCATTTCATACTTAAATGCTGGGTCATGCAATCATATTCAACCATCTCCCGATGCCTGGCAAAAGGCTGCTATACCGGTTTTGACGGATTTATAACGCGAGCGGGTATGACTTGCAACTTATAGTTGTGTCATACCCGAAACCTCAATATTCATAACAACTTACTCCAAATACATTCAATCTTTCAAAATACATATTATGAAAAAGATCTTCAATTTAAAATCCATTGCCCTCTTTGGCGCAGCTGCATTGATTACGACTATTTCCTTTGCATTTCGTGGTGACAACACAAATGCTCCAAAGGCGCTGAATTCTACGCTGTATTTCCGTTATACTCCACCGGCTACAGGAGACTATTCGCCTGCTTCAGTAGATAATAAATCTAACTGGAATCTGGTATCTCAGGGAGAGATGTGTCAGACAGATGAACCGGATGTAGCATGTTCTTTTGCGATCTCTGTGCCGGTAGGACAGGAGAACCTGTTTTACGATGGCTCGAATCATCCTAGCTCCAGGGTAGAGATCCAGGAAGCTGGTACTGCCACAGAAGCTTACGTAAGTGACGTACTTGATACGAATCCGGCTACGCCAGAATCCATTCAGGCTGGTATTAACAATCAGGAAAAGCCTTAGGCGATTCATTTTCAAAGAACTTCAGTCAGGGGCTGCCGGTTAGCGGTAGCCCTTTCTTTATACTAAAATAGCCGCCCCATTGAGGGACGGCGCTCTAAACAGAAACTAAACAAACAATCGATCAACTTACTGACATAAACGGCATACGCCTTTAAATGCGATTGGCTACAAAACAATGGGACTTGAGATAGTGGAGGACCAGGTGCAATACCTGAGCCTAACTTAGTCGCGCTGATCCTTACATCGGCTAATCTATCTAGTACTCATTTTGCTCGATCCCTACCTTCAATGTTATATCATTGGGTAGCGGAAGGGCATAGTACTTGGAGTTAGGCTGGAGGACATAATCTTTACCATCAATTTTCCGCCTCTGTACAATCCCACGCCCTTCTTTGTTCAATCGCTTGATGTCTATAAATCTCAATCCCCGGAATACTAATTCACGGCGCCGGTGAGCCAAAATGGTATCCAGGAGATGCCTGGGTTCCGATAATTCAATAGGTTCAAATTTGCCCTTTTCATACCTGCGTATCAGTAGTTGATTAAGATCAGCGTTCGCCGACTGTAACATAGAGCTATTATTTGAAGTTCCAGCGGCAAGCCTTGCTGCTGACTCAGCCCGTATAAGGTACATTTCGGCTGTTGTAATGCCTGAAAACTTCTTGGTCCCCTGCGTATAACTGGCCTTAAAGGTGTAAAAGCCATTGGCAAAGGAGTAATAAGCCCGTCGGCGCAGATCCCGCGCATCATAGCTGAAAACCAAACCCGTATCAATACCAGATCTTGAATCTGCAATTATAAGACCAGTGCCAGCATTATTCATCTCCGTATAAAACAGCGTCTCCTTATTGAACTGCGCAAAAGGGAAATTAGCAGTCAGGTTCCCTACGCCCGCACCGCCATTAAAGTCCATCAATTCATCCCATATTTTCAGGCTGAGATCTGCATATTTGTAGGCACTATCGTACAACCGCATTGATAAGTAAGCACGGGCCAGTAATCCGTAAGCGGCTGCCCTGGATGGCCTGAATGTGTGAGCGGGTAGGTTCGGCAGATAACTGGCGGACTCCTTAGTGTCCGTGATGATCCTATCATAGGTCTCCTGGACCGTTGCCCTTTTAGAAGGCACGTTAAAATCCGACCCGAGCCTCAAAACAATGCCTTTATCCGTCCCTGCTGTAGCAGCGTCATACGCCGGGCTGAATACCCACACCAATTGTAAAAAGAAGTACGAACGGTAAAACAGCGCCGATCCATATACATTATCCCACTCGCGGCTATTGCCTGCACCCCGTTCAATTTTCTGGATCATATCCAGGCAGAAATTGGAGTTATATATGGGGGAATAATTGTAGCTCCAGTCGTTGGGATAATTATAGGCAAATACTTCCCATTTGTAGGCTGATTGCTGCCAGCTGCCCAATGTTGCGTAGGAAGCGGGTCTCAGGAAATAGTCGTCCGCTGATGCCTCGCCGTAAGAGGGTGTAACTGCAAAATTCATAACCGGGTTCGCGTCATCAAGTAGTGCTTGTAAGTCGCCCAGTGTGCTCGGAATAACTGATGCGTTACTTTGCTTTTTATCCAGGTATTTCGCACAGGAGGTAAACGCGAGAATCACAAGCGCCAGGTTAATATAAAAGTTCAGGTTTCGCATGATTGATAGTTTAAATTAGAAATTGCACCGAAAACCGGCAGTTATTTGGAGGGGCGGGGCCGCAGCCGTAGGATAATCCGGGTCCAATCCCACTTTGTTGGCCCGCCAAAGAATACCAATATTGGCCAGGTTGCCATATAGCTGAATATTGGCTGACCTGCCTATTTTCTGGTTATAGCTCAGGTTGATAAACTGTAAGCGGACATGGTCACCCCTATGAAAGTTGATAGAACTGTTTTGATAGAACTGATCCCTAAAGCTAAATTGAGGGTAATCGGAATACACGAACTTTGGGATGATTGTGTTCCGCTCATCACCCGGTTCTAGCCAACGTTGGTTATAATCTGCGTGCACGATGCCACCACCGATAATGTTGGCTGAGCTATACACGGGTGACCTAAAGTAGTAGCCTGCCTGGTAAACGATATTCATTGAAAAATCAAAGCCCTTGAAACTGATCGAATTTTGTAATCCTCCGAAATGTTTCGGTACCGAAGTGCCCATGAAATCAATAGCGCCGCTGCCCACCCCTTGGGTGGCAATAGCATTAATGATCGCCAAGTAATCCTTGCTGGCAACGCCGTTGAGATATCCTTGTGGATCACCGGAGGCGTCCAGACCACCCCATTTATAAGCGGTTACCGCATAAAGTGGCTGGCCTACTACAGGGATAATCTTGTCCCCTGTACCCACGCCAAAGAAATCTTTCGATTTATCGGTATAATAGGCAGTAGTTTTCGATTGATTGAAATTATAAATGAGGCTGGAAGTCCATTTTAGCAAACCTTCTGTTATCCTGGCCGTAATAGTCAGGTCCACACCTGAGCCTTTCATTTCAGCAACATTGCGGGTGATTTCACCATTTCTACCCCAGGCAGTATAGTCGTAAAAGGTGGAGCCGTAGAGATCCTGGCCATTTTTGATGTAGTATTCCAGGCTTCCTGAAATCCGCCTCCCAGGTGATGCAAAGTCGAGCCCGAAATTGGTTTGCCGGATCTTTTCCCACCTTAAAGAAGGATTATTAAGTCCCGCTATCCTTTGTACCGGATAATTAGTGATGGGATTGGGCTGGGTGGAACTGACGGCTAATGGCGTTTTATGCTTGTCTAAATTGCCACTATAGCCATAGCTGAGTCTAAACCTTAAATAGGGGAGCCAATCTACCCGGTAGAAAGCTTCTTCAGATATGTTCCAACCTAGACCGGATGACCAGAGCGGGTTCCATTTATCATTGGTGGTAGCACCGAATACATTCGATGCGTCTTTTCTAAAACTCCCGCTGATACTATATTTTTTGTTATAAACGTAGGAGCCGTTGGCAAAAAAGCTGACAAACCGGTAGATCGAATATTGACCAAGTCCTGCTGCACCCGGAATCCGCTGGCGGGCACCGGTAAGGATCGTTTTATAAGGGTTGACAAAATCTACGATACCCTGGGAAAGTGGGTCGCGCTGGTACCCGTAAACGCTGAATCCTCCGAGGGGGTCATTGGCAACCTGCCGGGCTTCAGCGCCACCCAGGACATTAAGGCCGTGCCGGCCAAACTGACGGTTAAAATTCAGTTGACCTCTCCAGCTCTGCGATTGCAGGACAGATCCACTACGGCTGAGGAAGTCCCCCATAGGAATGCGAAGCGTATCCGGGGCATTGGAATAGCTAAGGGTGGTGTACAGGTTGATGAGGTTGCGGGTATTATAGCTGTTGATCGTAGCATGGCGGCCTCCGTTGGCAGTTTGCCGCTCATACTGATAATCCCCGGTAAAACTCAGGCCCTTGAGTATCGTATAATTAACACCCACACGTGCAACGATATCCTGCAGGTCCGTAAATGAGTAATCGTCCTGGTGATCGCGCAGAGGATAGTCCATCCAGTCTAATAACCTGCCCTGTCCTAAAGTGTCCAGGAATTCTTTACGGTAGCGCGGGATAGGCAGGGCCTCCCCGTTGGGGCCGGCAAGGGCCATGTAGGGAACATAGCGGTTATTAAGGTAGCCGGTCTGGAGGTAATCAGAAGCCCCCGATTGAGATTGGCTGCTGGTGTAATAAGCACTGATATTGATGATTAGATCTTTGCTCACCATGAAATTATTATCCAGGTGCAAATTCAATTTCTTGGCGCTCGACAGATTCTGATTTTCTACCAGGTTATAGCCACCTGCCAGCAACCAGGAGAACTGGGCACTGCCTCCGCGTACACTCAAAGCATGCTGCTGCGTGACGGCGGTTTGCTGGAGATACTTTTCATAGTCGCGGCGACCATCTTGTAGGGCGAGCGCTTGCATGGCTTGCAAGGAATCGGCCGCAGAGATCTGCCCGCCTTTACGCTGAAGTAGTATATTGACTGCCGGTGATAGCGGCGGCCGTGTATTCAGGTTGTTAATGATCGTGGTATAATATCCTTTATTAAACAAATAGGCTTCAAACTCCAGGTATTGGGTAATCGATACTTCTGGCTGTACCTGTACAGGTGTAGTAGCACGCCTGAAGATACTGGAGTTAACTTCTACCCTGAGTCGCTCATTAAATTTCCCTTTCTTGGAAGTTATAACAATGACCCCGTTGCCCGCCTGCGCCCCCCAAATGCTCGCTGCCGAGGCATCTTTAAGA
>JBQGCI010000600.1:0-14190 GCA_052038405.1 Acinetobacter pittii | reverse complement strand
AGGCGGGTAGCAATAAGGCGTCGGTTTTCAAACTGTCTACGGTTACATTCTTCCATACAAATACCTGAAAGGGTAACTTAAACCAGTTAATGGCCAGGAACACCCATGCAGCCGTACCAATAAAATTGTTCTTAGGCATGCGCATCGCTAAAAAATAAATATTAGCGAAAGCACCGGCCAGGTTACCGATCATGGTAGTAAAACCAGAGATCAGTCCCATACCGGATACGAAGAATTTATTGGAAGGAACGATCATGGTTTTTCTTACTTCCAGGTACAACATAATGATCACGGTTATTACAATAATCGTAGCCATTATTTTTCTGAACACTGCTTCGTTCATGTGCTGACCAGTAAAAACACCTACCAGCACCCCTGCTACCATCCAGGGAACCAGTTTCCAGAAATGTTTCCATTCGGCATGTCGATGATAGTACTTTACCGCCATCAGATCGGCTGCGCATAGTAAGGGCAGCACCACACCTGTAGATGCTTTTCCCCCCAGCACTATTGCCATCAGGGTTACATTCAGCATATCGATCCCTTTCAACCCGGCTTTGGCCAACCCTATGAAAAAGGCCGACAATGCGAGCAGCACCCAGTTAGTTAAGGAGTAATCATTAAATAACGCTTGCAAAAAACCTTGTTTAAATTATTAGTTCCGAGTGGGCCCTTATTATTTTAAAGGCTTCACCGCTTCCCACATTTCGTGCGCTACCAACAGGTTTCCGGCGCCGTTAAGATGTACACGGTCGGTGGTTAGAATACCCTTTTCTTCATTGTTCGGATTATTCTTATCCAGGTAATTCATAAAAGATTGACGCAGATCTATCAATGGAATATTATTTTTAGCGGCATATTCCCTGATCCATTTAGCATAAAAATTCAGGTCGCCGTCCTGCAGGTTGGAATCATCGTTTCTTTCACCAATTACAGAGGGCGTACACATTACTGGCTGTATACCCGCCTGCTTCATTTTAGTGATCATCTTATCATAGAAAGCGCCAAATTTGCTGAGTTCAGTTCCCGTACCGCTGGTTGTTTTATGCCACACATCATTAATGCCAATATACACTACAACAATATCCGGCTTTTGATCCAACACATCTTCCTGGAATCGATAGAACAGATCATACACCCGGTTACCGCCTATTCCTTTGCCTATAAACTCAAAATGTTCCGCCAGCTTATCCTGCCGGCAAAGACTATCTACCTTAGGTATGTAGCCATTAGGGCCGGCGCCCTGCTGTGTGATAGAATCACCAAAAAATATTACTTTTTTCTTTTTTACGGGTTGAAAAGCAATGAGCGCAATGGCGGCAAGCGTTAGTACATACTTCATGTGTCGATATTTTTATAGTAAGATGTTTTATACTGTTCCGAAAATTCCGTTCTACAATTAAAGGGTACAAGTTTAAACAAAAACATCAAATAACACTATTAAATGTTTTCACCTTCGCCGGATACCTCTTAGCATAGCTGAAAAGCATGTTGGTAATAGTGCTGTTTTCTTTATAGGGTGTAACCAGGTCTTTAAACCTTTCGGGGTCTTCCACAGTGGTATCGTTAGGTATAAATCCCATTCCATAAAATTTACCCTGCCATACCAGTATACAGGAGTTTTGGTCGCGGGTGATGCCTTCATCAATGATAGCGAAAGAAGGAAGCCCTTTTAATTTATTGACAGCCAACTCAACCCGCTGATTATAGGCTGCTGCGGCTTCCCGCTTTTCACAGGCCCCTTTGCACAAAACCGCATGCATGGCCTCATTGTACAGATTTTTGCTGATAAAGCAAAGATGCGGGCAGAGATTGAAATCCTGAACGAGCTGCCTTAACGCAGCGCCTGCATTTTCTAAATGATGATAAGAGCTGATCACTTCGTAACGGCTACTCACCTTGTCTATAGCTAATCGTATATATCCGTTCTGATCGTAATAGCGGATAATGCCATACATCTCTTCCCTGCGCTTCTGAGCCGCATTGAACCGGGGCCACAATCGCTTTATTTCCGACGACTCCTTAACAGCAGCCATCAACTCTGTGCCGCACTCTTCGAAACTGATGCGGTACACTCCGCGCATAAAGTTTTGCTTTTGCCGGGAAGTGGAATTATTACTGAAATGACTGCTTACCCGGTAGCGTATATTCTTGGCCTTGCCTACATAAACCACTTTTCCTTTTTCATCATGAAAATAATAAACTCCGGCTGTATACGGCAGGTTTTCGAAATCAGTTTTAGGAACATGGGGCGGTAGTACATGCTCCTTGGACGTTCTTTTTAAGCTTTTGGCAATATGTCCCTCTTTATCCTGTTCGAGCAACATTCGAAATAATGCAACGGTAGCATCTGTATCTCCCCCGGCCCTATGATGATTGACATGAGGTATACCCAAAGCATTGCACAGTTTCCCCAGGCTGTATGACTGGTAGCCGGGCAATATTTTACGGCTCATTCTTACAGTACACAATTTATTGGCATCATAAGCGTAGCCGGAAAATTGCAACTGACTGCGCACAAAAGAATAATCGAAGTTTACGCTATGTGCCACAAATACTTTTCCGTTCAGCAATTCATAAATACGTTCGGCCACCGCTTCAAAAACAGGGGCTTCCGCTACCATAGCATTGCTGATACCTGTCAATGCTTCGATATAAGGAGGTATACGATGAAGTGGGTTGATCAGGGTTTCATACCGCTCCACGACTGCAGTGCCGTCAAAAATAACAATGCAGATTTCTGTGATACCATTGGCATCAGCATAACCACCCGTAGTTTCTATGTCAACAATTGCATACATACGCGACCCACTAATTTCGGACAATTATCTGTCTTTTCTTCTGCAAAATTCGGAATACGGCGTCGTAGATCCAATAACCCGGTTGTAAAAAAAATAAAGCCATTCTCCATGCGTTTTGTTGCTATAGGTATTTTATTTTTTTCATTATATATATCGCTGGTTGCCATGCAACTCCAATCGGGAAAGATATCCTGAGCGGAATGTTGTCGTGCCAGTCCCGATCTCTACAGCAGTTTCATAAAAAATAGTAAGGACCGACCATCAGGCCTGAAGATATAAGCCACATCTTTATCCTGGAAATACTTGATTTCCGGATGGTTTGATAAGGCCGGCGTTCAAAATATCCTATACCTGCCTTTAAAACTTTGTGTGCGCAACCTCCCTGAAAGATTATTTTCGTGCAAATTTATATTGATGAGCGGAACCGATAAATTTGAGATGTTTAAAAACCGGTTAACCAAGGTGTACCGGCATTTACAAAAGACAGCCAAAAGGCAAAACGTATCCTGCTACCGGGTTTACGACCACGACCTGCCTGAATTTCCATTTATTGCAGAAAAATACGGCGATAAGCTTTATGTGTCTGAATACAAAAGGAATCATAGCCTAAATGAAGAGGCGCATCAATTCTGGATGGCGCAAAGTATACAGGTAATGGCCGGTGTACTGGAGGTGGCGCCTGAAAACGTATTTACCAAATTGAGGCAACGTAAGGCAGGTCGCGAGGGGCAATATCAGAAAACCGCTGAGACAAGAAGTGAATTTATAGTAGTGGAGAACGGGCTAAAATTCATCGTGAACCTGGCCGATTACCTGGACACCGGCTTATTCCTGGATCACAGGGCCACCCGGAAAATGGTACAGGACCAGTCGGCAGGTAAGCGCGTACTCAACCTGTTTGCCTATACCGGCTCTTTTTCGGTATATGCAGCCGCAGGTAATGCAGCGCAGGTAACTACGGTAGACTTATCCAATACTTACATTAGCTGGGCGAGGAGAAATATCGAACTAAATGGTTTTACAGATGAGAGCAGGTATCTGTTTATAGCGGCTGACGTGATACAATATCTTAAAACACTGGAGCCGGCATCTTTCGATATGATCGTAATGGACCCTCCTACGTTTAGCAACAGTAAAAAGATGGAGGGAGTTTTAGATATTCAAAGAGATCATGTATCACTGGTGAATAACTGCCTGCATGCACTTTCGCCCGGGGGGCTGCTTTATTTCAGCAACAATTACACGAAGTTTCAGCTGGATGAAAACGCCCTTAAAGCGGCGGCCATAAAAGATATAACCAAAGCTACCACGCCCTTTGACTTTGAAGGCAAGCTAAAAAGAAGCTGTTTCCTGATCACCAAATAGATTTTAACTGAATCAATTACTTTTGCGGCATGTTTAATAAGGATGACTTACAGGTGCGCTGGTGGACACTGGAAGCTAAACTGGTAGAGCGGTTTGGTAAAAAGCCCGATATGGAAACCATTCTCTTTTTAATAGGGATACAGGAATTAGGTACTGTGGCAGAAAGATTTACCAAAGAGCAAAAGCAAGACCTGATGCATATAGCCGTGTGCCGGTTATTGATGCCCAGTGGTTATTATGAACTAACTGCTACCGATCCCGACGGCTGGCCTCATTATAAGCAGCTAAAACCCATGCCGGATCTGAACCCTTTTGAACAGGAGGCCTTTTTGAAGGACCATGTATTGCTTTATTTTGAAGAAAACGGGATTTAATGCTCAGACTGGTTACAATAGTATGCATATGCAGCCTGCTGTTTTTTAGCTGTGCTTCGCAGCAAAAGCTCCGCAGGGGCGATCTTAAAAAGGACATTGCACTGGAAACCAATTACGGCCCGATGCGGGTTCGATTAAGCGATCAAACACCGCTTCATCGCGATAATTTCCTGAAGCTTGTTAAAAGCAAATATTATAACGGTGTGTTATTCCATCGCGTGATCCGGCAATTCATGATACAGGCCGGCGATCCGGACAGCCGAAAAGCAGCGCCGGGAAAGGCTTTAGGCGAAGGTGGTCCGGATTACACCATTCCTGCTGAATTCAGAACGCATCTTTTTCATAAAAAAGGAGTCATTGCCGCAGCGCGTGAGGGAGATGGGGTGAACCCCGAAAAAGCCAGCAGCGGCAGCCAGTTCTATATCGTTCAAGGTAAAGTATGGACGGATGGCGGGCTGGATACACTTGAAATAAAAAGGCTCAATGGCAGAAAAATCACTCCGGAACAGCGGGCGGTTTATACAACTATCGGAGGAGCGCCTCACCTGGATCAGCACTATACAGTGTTCGGAGAAATAATTGAAGGACTACATGTTATAGATATCATAGCAGGAGTTGCCACCAGCAAAGGAAAAGACAAAGACCGCCCCCTGAAAGACGTGGTGATCCAAAAAGCAAGGCTGGTTAAACGCAGATAATTGTTTACGACCAGCTTTGAATGATCTCGTGGCTGCTTAGTATTTTCCCCAACGGATCTTCGGTATCAGAAGCCATTTCAACAATCATATATTCGAGCCCCGCCAGACCCCTGCCGGCAAAGGAGGGTCCGAAATCAATCATCCCGCTACCTATTGCTGTAGATTTTTTCGTTTCGAAATCAATATCCCTCAAATGCCACAATGGGAAGCGGCCGGGGTATCTGTCAAAAAGTTGTACCGGGTTCTGTCCCGCATTACCCAACCAACCCAAATCGGGCTGAAAAACGACTAATTCAGGATCCGTTTCATCTAACAAAATATCGAACAGGGAACTACCATCAACGATCTTAAATTCGTGGGCATGGTTATGATACGCGAGCTGCATTCCAGAGGCTTTTGCTGTGGCACCCATTTGATTTAAGGATTGAGCGGCTTCTTTATATGCATCTTTTGTTGGTTCCAGCTCGTTACTGAAAAAAGAACGGACAATAAATTTTATACCCGCCGACGCTGCACAGTCACAGGCTATAGCGGCCTCTTCGACACTAAACTGTAAATGTGCGCTCACCATCTGCAACCCCTGGTCTTTTGCAAGGATACTTAACTCTTGGGGTTTAAAACCCTGAATGGTAAGGTCACCAATATGGAACCCAGCCGGTTCCACCACAGTATAACCGGCTGCAGCCAGTTTTTCGAACGTTGCGTCCGGTTCCTCCCGCAGCACATTTCTTAAAGACCATAGCTGTGCACCTGTTGCCGGTTTCATTAAAATGTATTTTGAATGGAATTACCTGAGCAGCGCCGGAAAAAATGTATAATACTATTCTATAGTTGGTTTTAATGTCAGTATCAGCTGTTCCAGCTCTTTAATACGTCTTTCCAGGTCCGGAAGCTTCCGGCTTAACGCCTGGCTTCTTAATGCTGAAGTATACTCATGTGCCGGCGAACCGGTAACGGCCTTGCCGGGCTCCAGGTTTTTACTAACCCCGCTCTGGGCGTTTATTTTAGCGCCATCGCCAATTTGCAAATGGCCTACAATACCGGCCTGACCGCCGATCATAACACCCTTGCCTATCTTGGTACTACCGCTGATGCCGGCCTGGGCAGCCACCACCGTGCTGTTACCTATTTCCACATTGTGCGCGATCTGGATCAGGTTATCCAGCTTGGCACCCTTTCTGATGATCGTAGAGCCGATAGTAGCCCGGTCTATGGTGCTGTTAGCGCCTATCTCCACATCGTCTTCTACTATCACATTACCGATCTGGGGCACTTTGGAAAAACTGCCATCTGCCTGAGGTGCAAAACCAAAGCCATCGCTACCAACCACAGTTCCCGCATGCACGGTTACATTGTTACCAATCTGGCAGCTATGTAACACTTTTACACCGGGGTGTAATGTAACGTTGTTACCTATGGTTACATTATCGCCCAAATACACACCTGGATAAATCTTGGATCCGCTGCCTATCTTCACCTGCTCTCCCACGTAAGCAAAAGATCCCAGGTAAATATCATCAGCATAACTGGCAGTTGGGGCTATATAAACCGGTTGCTGAATACCTTTCAATTGCTGCTGGCGAAACTCCTGGTACTTTCCGAGCAGCATTGCAAAGGCGCTGTAGGCGTCTTTTACCTTTATGAGTGTAGTACCCACGTCTTGTTTCAGCTCAAGGGACTCATTAACTATAACGATAGTTGCCCTGGTTGTATACAAATACTCTTCATATTTGGGATTAGCCAGGAAGCTTAGTTGTCCCTCTCCTGCTTCTTCTATTTTACCAAAGGATTTAACGGCGGCATCAGGATTGCCGTATACCTTACCATTTATGAGCAGTGCGATTTGCGAAGCAGAAAAAACCATTCTTGGATTTTTAAAATATTTTTATTGGAGTCGAAAATAGGTAAGTAAATAATTATTAAAAGTTAAAACTCGCACTATTAAACTCTCAGGTAACAAAAGTAGTATTTTTTAACAGGCTCACTGATTTTTACGTCAATCAGCGGATCGTCCACCTGCGAAATATCTTTTAAAGAACCATCTTTATACAAAATGTTGATACTTTCATTATCAGCATTATATAAGCGGTTGGTAGCATCCCCGCCAAAGGCAAAATAATCTGTATCCTTTTCATCCAAACCCGTAGCCAGCGCCACTTCTTTTATTTTTTCCTGCTGGAACGAAGCTTCTATGGGAGTAGACTGCAGCCTGATTCGCATTATTTTACGCTGAATGATCGCTTTACAAAGCAGGGACAATATGGTATCGTTATGGCTGCACCAGTTTTTAACGGTAGCCATGATATCATGATCATCCATCTGGCAAAAATCGTCGAGCAGGGTTTCGATGGCTGCTTCGTTGTGACTTCCCTGCAAAAACCGGTTGAGCGCCGGTGTAGCGGCTGTAGTTGTAATGCCCGCCGCAATAAGGTCCTTGGCCCGGCGAATGATCATGATGAGCATTTTTTCGGCGGCAACCACCGTCTTATGCAGGTACACCTGCCAATACATCAGCCTGCGGCTTAACAGGAATTTTTCTATAGAATAAATTGCTTTTTCCTCTACCACCAGCTGCCCATCTTTTACTGCCAGCATTTTAATAATGCGGTCGTACCCGATCACCCCCTCGGCTACACCCGTGAAAAAGCTGTCCCTGTTCAGATAATCCATACGGTCTACATCCAACTGACCGGATACCAGCTGGTGTAAAAATTTTTTGGGATATTGATTGGTAAAAATATCGATGCCGGTTTGCAGTTGCCCTCCAAATTCTTCGTTCAGCTTTTGCATAATCAATAGGGACAGCCTTTCATGGTGTGCGCCTTTAATCAGCTCCTGCTCCAGGGCATGAGAAAAAGGGCCATGCCCTATGTCGTGCAGCAAAATAGCGAGTCTGGCTCCCAGCTCTTCCTCCTCTGTTATCTCGGCTCCTTTGCCTTTCAACTCCCGCAAAGCGGTACACATCAGGTGGTAAGCGCCTAAAGAATGATGCAGCCGGCTATGTACGGCGCCGGGATACACCAGGTGCGCGAAAGCCATCTGGTGTATATTACGCAACCTTTGATAGTAAGGATGGGAGATGATCTGCAATAACAGCGGATGATCGACAGTAATAAAGCCGTATACCGGGTCGTTGATAATTTTTCGAGCCTGGGCCATAATGTTTTAAAAACGCAAATTTAGCATGTGCATGTTTATTTTTAACATTCCCCACAATATTAACATGCCTTCCCAGCCTTTTCCAAACCGTTATCTTTGCACATTAACTAAGCACATGATCAAGTACACTCAAAATACATTAGACAAGCTGGAGGCCATACCGGAGCAGTGCGGGTATATTTTAAGGTATGAAAGAGGTAATTTTCAAAGCGGGTACTGTATTTTAGACAATAAAAAAGTGGTGGTATTGAATAAATTTCTTCAAATTGAAGGCCGTATTAATGCACTGATCGAGATCATACCTCAATTAAACATTGAAGCGGAAATGCTGGATGATGCAGCTAAAAAGCTTTTTTCAGAAATATCTGAAAGAGCCGAGGAAGGGCAGGAAGGCCAGGCTTAGCATTTTGTTTAATCATTCTCCACTCTTCAATTACCGATCATTCATCATTCTATACCTTGCCTTATCCTTCATTACAAATAACTTTCTTAGGTACCGGTACCAGCTCGGGAGTTCCCATGGTAGGATGCCATTGCGAAGTATGCTCTTCCCCTAACGCAAAAGATAAAAGACTCAGATCGAGCATACTCGTACAATCGGCCACTACCACATTGGTTGTCGATTCAGGACCCGATTTCAGGCAGCAAATGCTTACCCACCAGGTAAACAAGCTGGATGCGATACTATTTACTCATTCTCATAAAGACCATATAGCCGGTCTCGACGATGTGCGGGCTTATAATTATTTTCAGCAGAAGCCAATGAATGTTTATGGTACCGAGGCTACACTTAACCGGTTAAAAGTTGAATTTGATTACGCATTTGCAGATGTCAAATATGCCGGTGTGCCCTCGATACAACTACATCACATTAATATGAACGATGTTTTTAAAATTGATGACCTGGAAATACAACCCATACCCGTATGGCACATGTACATGCCGGTTATCGGTTTCCGAATGGGAGACTTTACCTATATCACCGATGCCAATCGGATCGAAGATAGTGTGAAAGAGAGAATTAAGGGTTCCCGGGTGCTTGTTTTAAATGCACTGCGTAAAGAAAAGCATATCTCCCATTTCTCGCTGCAGGAAGCGCTTGACCTGGCCACTGAACTACAGATTCCTCAGGTGTATCTCATTCATCTTTCCCATCAAATGGGACTGCATGACACAGTTTCAAAGGAACTTCCACCGGGCTGTTTTTTAGCATACGATGGATTGAAAATTAAAATACCCTAACATTTGTTAGTTTATGTAAAAAAGAAACATTATATTTACGGGGACCTCTGTAGCTTGTCAGGATTGTCTTAAAGTTTTACCGCTATGTATTACTACATAGCGGTTTTTATTGTTATCAAAGAGAGTTGTCTGTAATGTCCTGACAGATCTTTTGCCAAGATCTTTTACGCCAATACCCGGCTTCTGAGACAACCTCATTTTATTATATGCTATGTTGTGTTTTTTGGGGGCTCACTGCTTCTTTAACACCCTGCGGCACCTTGTCCCAGAGATTTTTGCCGGCATCACTAACCTTATTTTTAAGACTTTGTTTCTGTTCGGGAGTCATTTTATACTTCCAGTAAGCAAAAGCTGCTAAACCTAACGCGATTAATCCGCTTGTTTTATTTTTCATAATTATTGGTTTTTAAAGTTTAATAATTGTATAAACACAGACTAAAAGTGTGCCATTGATGTAATGATACCTTAAAACATAGCCAAAAAAGATCCCGGACTATTGCCCGGGATCCTGCTGCTTTAATGTTCAAATGATAACTACTTGAGATACTGTGCGAAAAAGCCCAACATGGTTTTATAAAATTCAATCCGGTTATCTTCCCTTTGAAAACCATGACCCTCATTATATTTCACGATATAAGGTACGTTAAATCCTTTGGCACGTAAGGCTTTTACAATCTGGTCAGACTCGTTAATATTTACGCGCGGGTCATTAGCTCCCTGAACTACCAACAAAGGTTTACGAATCTTATCCAGCTGGTAAAACGGCGACACTTCTTTGGCAATCTTCGCCTCTTCGGGGTTATCGAGGTCATACCAGATCTGCTTTACCATTTCCTTATAAGGTTTCCAGTACTCGGGGAAGGATGCGAAGAAAGTTTCAATATTGGATACCCCCACATAATCAACACCACAGGTATATAAGTCAGGTGTTTTTACCAGGCCCATTAAGGTAGCATAGCCACCATGACTTCCCCCATAAATGGCGGTCTTGCTTTTATCAACCCAGCCCTGTGCAATGGCGTATGCCACACCATCTTCAATATCATCCATTAATTTACGGCCAATTTGCTTGAAACCCGCTCTTAAAAACTCCTTGCCATAACCGCCACTGATCCGGAAGTTGACCTGTAAAGTAGCATATCCACGGCTGGCCAAGAGCTGCGTTTCCGGATTAAAGCCCCAGCTATCCCGGATACCTTGCGGACCTCCATGTGGATTTACCACCAATGGCACTTTCTTGCCTTCCAATGCTGCTTTAGGCAAAGTAATATAGCCGTGGATGATTTTACCATCGCGGCTTTTAAAAGATATCGGCTTCATGATGGCCATATCGGCTTCTTTCAATTGGGGCATTAAATCATAGAGGAAAGTTACTTTACCGCTGGCTGCGTCATAGATATAGTATTTACCCACCAGCCTGTCGCTGGTTACGTACACCAGGTATTGGCTTTCATCATCAGTTTTACCGGTTAAGCCAAACTGGTAGCCTTTAAACTCTTTGGAGAGGTTATCGTAAATCTTTTTAAACGTAGCACTCACCGGTATGATCTCATCCTTTTCCCCTTCATAATTGAAATAATCCACCTCGTAGTTCCTTTTGCGGGAAAGGCCGATACCTGATACATCAAAGTCTTTATTCGCAAAAACCTCTTTGATCTTTTCTTTCTTTTTGAAGTCGTATAAAATGATCCGGGCTTTATCAGAATCGAGATTCGTTACCACATAAGCCTCATCAGGATTTGAAGGATTGTAACTGAAAGATTGTATGTTGAAGTTATCATCCCAGTTGTTGGTAAAATACAGTTCAAACTCTTTAGCGCCGGCAGGTTTGTAAAAATATTGGGATTTAATACCCTGGAACATCCGGCCAAATCCTCTGAGGTTGCCATCTTTATCAAAGTCATAGCCTACAATGGGGTTGGCTACATCTTTATTTTCATATAATTTTTCGAGCGCGCCGGTTACCACGTTTACCTTGTAGGGCTCAAAAACCTGCTTATTGTCTTTGTTCATGGTAATGATCATATAGTTTTTCTGATCTTTCAGAATACGTTCGATGCTGGCCTGCACGCCATCGAAAGGTGTCAGATCGAGTACGTTGCTGCCATCTACATTCGCCGCGTAGATATGGAAGTTTTCGTTGCCGCCGTTATCCATTACGTAAACAAGGCGCTCATCATTGATCCATCCATAGCCTTTGATCAATTCATCCTTTTCCTCAATAGCCCGGGATACTTTGCCACCGGCAATATCTTTTACATATACATGTCTTTTTCCGTTTTCTTCCTTCTCCATGTAAGAAAGATATTTACCGCCGGGAGATAGCTGGAATTGTGATGACTTGGGTCTGGCGAAATAATCTTCTACCTTATACTTATAATCACCTTTGTCCTGCGCAATGATCTTCCTAATTTCTGCGTCACCCGAAGGTAAAGTGGTATCACCTGGTTTCGTTATCACTGTTTTGGTAAGAACCAGCGGCAGGTTCATGCCTGCTTGTTTGAACGTACCTGTGATCGTTTTATCGGCTAAGGTTCCGCTATAACTTAAGCCTGCTGCTTTTACACTTAACGACAATTGATTGTTGGCAAAGGTTGTACTATCCACAGGAATGCCGGTAGCGCCCTGGGCCGGACTGTCCATGGTAGTTACCCATTTGTCACTATCCTTTTTTATATGAAATACCAGTGGAATTTGAGTGCCCTGCACTTCCAGGGTTCCTTTCCAGGAGCCCGCAATATCCTGTGCTTTTATTAGTGTCATAGAAACAATACAAACAATAAATGTGAGAAAGAGTTTTTTCATTGTACAAATTTTGGTAGGGTATTTAAAGCAAAAACACATCCCGTGAGATGTGTTTTATATATTATTAGCTGATAGCCTGGGAAATGATATCCCCGATCTTTTCTATGGATATTCGTTCCTGTTCCATGCTATCGCGATGGCGTATAGTTACGGTGCCGTCTTCTTTAGTCTGGTGGTCGATGGTTACACAGAACGGTACACCCAACGCGTCCATTCTTCTGTAACGTTTACCAATGGCATCCTTCTCCTCGTAAAAACATTTGAACTCGCCGCGGTATTGGGCCATAATCTCCTGTGCGATCTCTGGCAATCCGTCTTTTTTCAACAGCGGGAATACTGCCAGCTTGATGGGAGCCAGTTTAGCAGGAAATTTCAATACCACACGGTTATCCTGTTTCTCGGGCGTGCTCAGGTCTTCCTCTGTATAAGCTGCACAAATCATAGACAGGAACATGCGATCCAAGCCAATGGAAGTTTCAATTACATAAGGAATGTAGTTACCATAAGGTTTCCCGGTTTCGGGGTTCACATCATTATCAAAGTACTGCATTTTCTTTTTGCTGAACTCCTGGTGCCTTGATAAATCATAATCGGTGCGGCTATGGATACCTTCCAGCTCTTTAAATCCAATCGGGAAGTTGAATTCGATATCACAGGCAGCATCGGCATAATGCGCCAGCTTTACGTGATCGTGAAAGCGATATTCGGTATCAGGTACACCCAGTTCAAGGTGCCATTTTAAACGGGCCTGTTTCCAGTATTCGTACCACTCTTTCTGAGTGCCGGGCCTGATGAAGAACTGCATTTCCATTTGCTCAAATTCACGCATACGGAAAATAAACTGGCGGGCTACGATCTCATTACGGAAAGCTTTACCTATTTGTGCAATACCGAAAGGGATCTTCATACGCCCTGTTTTCTGTACATTCAGAAAGTTCACAAAAATACCCTGCGCTGTTTCCGGACGCAGGTATACTTTATTATTCTCATCTTCTGAAGACACCGTTGAACCAAATTCGGTGGAGAACATCAGGTTAAACTGGCGGATATCCGTCCAGTTAGCAGTACCGCTAACCGGGCATTTTATTTTATTGTCGTCGATGATTTTTTTCAATCCCGTAAGATCGCCTGCGGCGTCAGCTTTCTCCATCTCGCTTATGATAGCAGTGGCTTCCCCTTCTTTACCGTCGGCTTTTAACTGATCAGTATAGGATTCGATCAAATGGTCTACCCGGTAGCGTTTCTTACTGTCCTTATTATCGATCATAGGATCGTTAAACCCATCTACATGACCGCTGGCCTTCCAGGTAGTGGGATGCATAAATATTGCGGCATCGATCCCAACAATATTATCCTGCAACTGCGTCATCCACTTCCACCAGTAATCTTTGATGTTTTTCTTTAACTCTGCGCCCCACTGGCCATAATCATAAACGGCCTGTAAACCGTCGTATATTTCGCTGCTCGGGAAAATAAAACCGTACTCTTTACAGTGCGATATAATCGCCTGAAACCTGCCTGCCGGTAAGGCTTGCCTATTTGTCTCTGTTGCCATAAGGCTGCAAAAATAAGGGCGTTTTTTGATTTATAACGGGCGATTTGAGATTTAGGATTTCCCTTTGTGATAGCGGATCATTTGTCCGTAATCCATTTTATTATTTAACCCGAAAAGAGCCTGCGCAATTCGCCTTGTTTTAGTAGCATCGGTTTTAGCCTCGTCTATCCATTTGCTGAAGTAGTTTTGAT
>JBQGCI010000599.1:0-2765 GCA_052038405.1 Acinetobacter pittii | reverse complement strand
TGCCAGTGGAATGAGACAAATTACTCAGAAAAAAACAGATTACAAAAAAACGCTTCAAGGAAGCACCCGAAGCGTTTTTATTCTCGTTTTAGAGTATTACAAACTATAGTTCCCTAATCTTAATATTTCTGAACCATACATTATTACCATGATCCTGTAAGCCGATGCGGCCCACTTTGTAAGTACCAAAATCAGTAGCATTCCTAAACTTGCTGCCGGCGATCAGGGCACGCCAGTTGTCATTCCAGAGCTGGGTATCGATAATATGTACCCCGTTTAAATGTACATCCAGCTTACCATTCACGCAACGGATCAGGTAAGTGTTCCACTCAAGCGGCGGATTCTCGGCATGGCTCTTTGCGGGTATCAGATCGTACAGATCACCGGCCTGGTGCTTAAATATCTTACCATCAGGATGACCTTCATTGTCTACAATCTGGATCTCGGGTGCTGTGCTCCACATCCACTCATAACGCGACTTATCTTCGTGGCTATAGATACAAATACCGCTGTTGCCGTTCTTGTCGATCTTCCAGTCTATCTGCAACTCAAAATTGCCGTACTCTTTATCAGAAACAATATCTCCACCTGTTTTGGGCGCTCCACCCGGATTGGTATCCAGGTACAAAGTACCATTAGCCGTTTTCCAGGCGGTTCCTATCGACTTAGAGCCATATGCATGCCAGCCGTCTGTAGATGTTCCGTCAAACAATAACTTCCAGCCAGCTGCTTTTTCCTTTTCTGTTAAAACATTTGCTGCAACTTCCGGAACGGGAGCTGGCTTTGCCGGCTCCGGCTTGGGCTGCGGAACAGGCTGTGTTGGTTTTGGAGCCGGTGTTGTAGTGGGCGGCGGATTTTTTGTGGGCTTGGGCGTGCATGAATGTATTGCCAATGCCAAAGCCGCCACGAAGGCCCATGATGCAAATTTCTTCATATAAAAATTCTTAAATTATAAAACGCAACATCTGCTACCTGCGGTAACCACCAGGTAGGGCAGAAGTTGGTACAAAGCTATCTTACTATTTCTTTAACAAAAGAATATACGCTACCATGTCTTTGGCTTCCTGCTCCGTAACATTAGGGTGTGGCGTCATCGGCACTTCGCCCCATACACCTGAACCACCTTCTATCACTTTTTTTGCCAGCTTGGTAATTGTTGCTTCATCAGCCCCTGCATATTTATTGGCTACGTCGCGGTAGGCAGGTCCGGTAAGCTTTTCGTCAATTTTATGGCAGGTAGGACATTGATATTTACCTGTCAATTCGAGTCCCTTCTGGTACACAGGATTGGAAGAGAGATCGGATGATGATGACGCTTCGGAATTAGCAGATGTAGACGTGGTTCCTTCATCGGCTTTTTTATCAGCGTCCCCTCCGCCGCAGGCAGCAATTACCGATAAAACAGATAGCGAGAGTATAATTTTTTTCATGTGTATATTTTTATTGATTTGGGTCATCTTCAATTCCGCATAAAAACTTTCATCGTTTTCCTTAATTCTGAAAATTTTCAGGCTTGTTTAAATTTGTGGCTAAAGTAGATATTATTATCCAAGCCCTAATACTTTTTTATTAAAATCACTGTTCGTGGAAGTGGCAGCAAAGTCGTCAAATGCTTTGTCTGTTACTCTTATGATATGTTTCTTAATGAACTCAGCGCCCTCGGTTGCCCCATCTTCAGGATGTTTTAAACAGCACTCCCACTCCATTACAGCCCATCCTTTATAATCGTATTCTGCCAGCTTGGAGAAGATCGTTTTAAAATCTACCTGGCCATCACCCGGGCTACGATACCTCCCGGCTCTTTTCAACCAGCTCTGGTATCCGCCAAAAGTGCCCTGCTTACCAGTTGCGTTAAATTCTGCGTCTTTTACGTGGAAAGCGCGGATACGCTCATGATAAAAGTCGATGTATTGTATATAATTTAACTGTTGCAAAACAAAGTGTGATGGGTCGTACAATAAGCATGCCCGGCTATGGTTATTTACTTTTTCGAGGAACATTTCATAGGTTTCTCCGTCAAAAAGATCCTCACCGGGATGAATTTCATAACAAACATCCACGCCGCATTCATCAAAGTAATCCAGGATGGGTGTCCAGCGTTTAGCCAGTTCGGTAAAGCCTTCATCAACCAAACCCGCAGGTCTTTGTGGCCAGGGATGGAAAGTATGCCAGAGCAAAGAACCACTGAAAGTAGCATGAGCATTCAATCCCAGGTTTTGAGAAGCTTTTGCGGCATATTTCAATTGCTGTACCGCCCATTCTGTTCTGGCTTTGGAATTGCCTCTAACTTCCTGAGGGGCAAAACCATCAAAAAGATCATCATAAGCGGGATGAACCGCTACTAATTGCCCTTGTAAATGGGTAGAAAGCTCAGAGATATGCAACCCGCAGGATAAAGCCAGGCCTGCTATTTCGTCGGCATAGGTTTTACTTTCTGCCGCCAGCTTTAAGTCAAAAATATGAGGATCGCCGGTTGGGATCTGCACGCCTACAAATCCTTTTTCTGCTGCCCACAGGCAAATAGACTCAAAATTATTAAACGGAGGTTTATCGCCTAAAAACTGCGCAAGAAATATTCCCGGACCTTTAAGAGTTGTCATGCAATGCGTTTTTTGATTAAGGGATAAATCTATAAAAATTATTCCGATTAACAGGAGTAAAAAAATATTTTAAGAAGTTCTCAACGGTAAAGTACCGCGCAATTTACCTGCAAAGCACCTGCCACCGGTTCTTTTTTAACAAAGCGCCAGTAAAAAACAACGCCC
>JBQGCI010000598.1:0-8013 GCA_052038405.1 Acinetobacter pittii | reverse complement strand
AAAATTCAAACGACTGTAAAATATGGTTATCTGGAAACGCTCACAGACGAGAACGGACGAGCTGCTTTTTATAATCCTGTTTTGGGGAATTGGCTGTCACCGGTACGAGGAGGAACTTGTCCCGGTTGGGTTTCAGTTAATAGCGGAGCGAGTTCAAGACGGCATAAAAGTGATGGGCATAAAGCTGGTACTCCAGTATAGACATCGTGCTCTATCCGCTTCGATCCGCAGGCTGCTCGCTGATACAACATATCTTAATTCCGGTATCCTTTATTAAACATTCACCTGTTAAGTTTTCTCTTCCGTTATTTGTAATGGATCATCCAGAGGAGAAGTAACATCTTCCATTTCAAGCAAGGGCAATAGTAAATTTGTTGTGGTATCTGCTTCTTCAAACTGTATTGCATCTCCTACATTATTAAATTCTAAATCGTTATTTCGAAGCAGAACAACCTCTCCTCCTATTGCCGAACATAATAATAGCTTCGCATTCTGCGATCTTGTTAATGAGTTACAAAGAGAACTGCAGCATTTGATCGACTCAATAATTTCTCCTGTTTCCTGTTCAATATAATTTATATGGCCATTATAATAAGGTACGATCAGCTTGGATGAAGATATCAAAAAATCATTGTTATAAGTGATACCCCTGGCATTACCCCAGGGTTCAGGAATATTTAAGCCTTCATCGTCTGTAAATTCGTTAACAAAATCCAGTGAAGGAAATTTATTTACCTGGTAACTAAAAGGTGGAAACCCGCCCGTTATAACAAATTCCTCACCACTCTCAGAAAAACTACAAGCGCTTGGAGCAAATAATGTGGCTATATATTTCTTGCAAAGCCTTACCGCGTTATCCTTAATTTCGAAAAAACGGATACTCCCTGCATCTTCTGATTCTGTTATTTGTGCTGCAATTATGTGTTCATTCGGATGAACAACTATGCACTTCGTATACACCTCACATAATGCATCGGTATTATCCAGCCTGGATAAGGAGTTCAGATGATAAAATTCAATTTTAAATGAGCCAGCGTTTGCTGCAATCAAAAGGTTTTTTGAAGCAATAACCCGGATACAGGAATAGCCTTTTAAATGCGGAGCCAAACTGTTTTGGACCACTTCCCCACATGTTCGTGAAACGGTTTTTGCATTAATATTCCATTCGATATTTTTTGTGCCGTTCAGGGCAAACCAAACATAGTTTTCTGTCGAAAAACAGGCGTCTAAAATAACAAAATCAAATTGGTGGTAGTAGGAAAGAATTAATTGATCATCTACAATATTAATAATTGCAAATTCAGACGAGTTATCAAATAACACCAGGGCCATACTACCACTTTCATTAATTAATGACTTCGAAATTTGACGCTTTAGATCTATTTTATTTATTATCTGCATTTAGTGATTATGTTTTTTAACTGCCTTAGATTTTTCTCTAACATTTTTTCTTCTGGCCGATTTATTCTCTTTAGATAAATCTGATACCGGATAATCATATGAATACATGACTTTAGTATCAGCTGGCAGTCTTGACTCAAGCTTGCCTTTACAATTAGGCATCCCTATACCTGAGCAAGGTTCAAGTTCAGTATAAAAATGAGTTATTTTATCATGTGCATCAAGCCTGTCTAATTCTTCTAACAAATAGTGTTCAGAATGAAACCCATCCATAGACGACCGCACTATTGGCTCGTCAATTCCCTCAATTTTCATGGCAGCAACATTTTGTCCCGCTGTAACCTGCGGGTTTGCGGCCCTGAACTTTTGCACAGCCTCAGCTAACGGATGATCATCATACGGTACTTTAACTGAATCTATTAATCCAAATATATCTAACGAAATATTTGTATTTGCAACATAATTATAGGCATTATAACCACCTCTTAAACCCGACGGATCCTGGCTTATATAATTTCCGCTTTCGCTATCATAATATCTAAACCTGTTATACGCCAACCCCGTCTCCTCATCTACATACTGTCCCTGGTAAAGTTGCGGTATTAAACCCTTGTCGCCTTTTTCTTTTCTTACAGAACCATAGACATCTAACTCTCTTTCCCACACCAACGTTCCTGCTTCATCATAAGTATGCGTTGGGGTGCCCAGATAATCCGTTACGATACTATACTTCCTGTCCTCCGTTAATTTGGCGCAAGGTACAAAACTTCCTTCCTCATATACCCAGGTTACCAAATTTTCGACAGGTTCGGCTGCGGTAGTTATCCCATTTTCCGCAACCAGGCTTGCTGGCGGATATTCCCCTTCGTATTGCCACTCGTGCAAAGGTATATTGCCATCCCATACAAAACGGGTTACGGTGTCCTTCGCTGTTTGTGCCAACCCGCCGGTAAAGTTGGGTTCAGGATTCGATTTAACTATTTTAGCCGTTCTTCTGCCGAGCGGATCATAATAATATTCTACCTCCCTGCCGCCCGGATTAACCGTTTTCTGCAACATCCCGTTGTCCGCCCATTCGTACTCCCAGCCGGTGGCTGTTCGCTTCAGGGTGATACCTTTTTCCCTGGCTGTTTCAGTTTTATCTATAGCGTTTAGGTTCTTGTTGCGCTTAAACTCTTTAAATACTAAATTACCCTCGGCATCGTAATGGTAACAGTATTTATCGTCCTCCAGCAAACGCCCGCCCTTACTGTAACTACGATCGCTGTGATCTTTGGTTTTAAACAGGTTTCCTATTTTATCGGGTGCCCGGTAAATAGTTTCTGCACTGCCTTTTTCTTCGTAGGTAGCGCTTATCAAATTATCAAAAGGATCATATTCAAAATCGGCGGTGGCATGGGTTAGCTCATTCACCATCCTATGAAGCTTATTACCCATGCCCCAGTCATAACGGGTACGGCTTTGCTCTGTATTTTTGGCGCCTATGGAACGCCGCGTAACCCGACCCTGCCGATCACGTTCGAGAGTAATGCTTACCCCGCCGCTTAACCGGCGTTGAAGCTCCAGCCCCGTATCATCGCGGTAAAATACGGCGCTCCAGCCTTCTTTTTTTTCTACCGCTGAGCCAGGGAATGATGCGTCCCCGGTTATCCTTGCGATCCGTTTTTCAATTTCCTTCAGCTTTATATCAACTACCGAGAGGGATGCGGTTTCCCTGGGATCATTTTTGTGCGCGCCGTTGATCTCTGCAAGCATACCCCATTCGTCGTAGCGCATCTCAATGTCGGCACCCAAACTACTGCCGGTATGCACACAATTACCGTCACTGTTATAAGCTTTGGTCACTTCATACCCGTCCTGAATCTCTTTAATCACCCGACCGGTTTTATCCCGCAGTATCTTGATGTGGCTGTTTTCGTTGATAGCTTCTATCAGCATCCCATCTGCATCATATTTATAAGCAGACATACCACCATCACTATGCTCTTCTGTTATCGTCTTTCCTGTGCTATCGTAGTCATACCTTGTCCATTTCTCACCGGGCCTTAAGACTTTAATTACTTGCCCGTTGCCATTACGCTGATAGCGGCGATTGAGCCCGTCAAAGCCCCACTCACTAACAACATTGCCTATAGCATCCAACCCAAACTTATACACCTCTCCTCCCTCGTTTACAATGCTGCGCAATTGCAGCTCTGTGTCATAATTAAATTTAACTTCCCTGTTGTATTGCTTGCGTCCCCTCAATATCCCCAGCGGTCCATATTCGAATTGTACGAGGCGGTTGTAGTCGCGAGCTTCAACCATATTCCCGGCTGCATCATATTCAAACTGATGTAAATTCCCATTAGCCTCTTTTAACTGCACCATCCGCCCTCCTTCATCATAGTTATAAGTGGTCGTATTACCTTTCACATCTTTATGAAAAACAGGGTTTCCCAATTCATCAAAATCGAATAGTTCCTCAAGGCCGTTAGGATACTGGATACGGGATATATTATGTTGTTTATCATAGAACAACTCGGTCCGACGTTCTTTACTATCCGTTATATACTTAAGATGTTCAGCATTATAGGTATAATAGAGCGTATTACCACTCACCCCGCTGCGACTTACCAAACGGTTCTGCTCATCGTATTCCCAGCTGATAGTTTTGTTGCCAGGGCTGCCCGCAAAGACAAGATTCTGTCGGTCATCGTATAAATAGGTACTGGCTTCATCGTTTTCGTTAACTACACGTATTATTTTACCATACCCATTGTACTGGTATTGAACGGTGCCCCCTTCGGGATTAACCAATACTTCAAGATCCTGGTACTGATTGTACACCTGCCGGGTAATGCCACCGTTGGCATCAGTAATTTTATAGATCAGCTTTCTGTTATCATAAAAATATGCTGTTTCGTGACCCAGGCTGTTCCGTGTAACAGTACTGCCACTTCCATCCTCATTTTGTTTGTAGTCGGTCCAATATTCCAGTATCCCGCCATCCCCCCAGGTATGAATACACCGGGCCTCCTCTCCTTTACCTTCATATTCCCAATAAAAACTATGATTGCTCTGATTGGTTAGCCTTACGAGCAGATGCCCGTCATACTCAAATCGTTTAACGGCCCCGAGTACGTCTTCGTTGCTCACCATATTACCAGCCGCATCATAGCTATATTGTATAAAATTGATACGCCTGTTACCTGCAATGGTATATACTCTTAATACACGACCCCATTCATCGCATTGCACTCTTATCAGCCGGCCGGAGCTATCTATGATAGTGGACAAACTTCCTTTGGCATCGTAATCAAACCTTATATCAAATCCCTGTGGATTCGTAATAGAAGCAATCATCGCAAATCCTTCCCGGCTTTTCTTGTCGCCAAACCTATAGATCAATTTATCGCTGTCTGTTACAAAGTATCCTTTATCATCGCGCTCAAAAAACAGCTGCTCTATCCTGTGATAAAACATCTCGCCTTTTTGCAGGTAAGGCAGGGCTGCTTCCCTGCCATCTTTCAGGCGTATGGCAAAACCATTCCCCACGTCGTATAGGCCTATATTATAGCTATGATGCCAGTTATATCCCAATGAAGTTTCTACTTCGGCATCGCTGTAGTAAGTACGCTCCCAAACCAGCGGAATCGGCCCCGGCAAATCAAAGTCAATGTTAGTATGTATCACCCGTCCAGTAGCTGCATCAACAGGTTCGCCGAATGATTTACACTTGACCGACTGCAATATATTCGCCAGTTTTTCGTTCTTCCTTGATATCTTGTTGATGATATCCTGGAATTTATCGCCCAGCTTCTTCCATGCTTTGCTAAGCCCTTTAATACCCATAGACAGCATGAGCTGAAAAAGATCTATGGTGGGCGGCCCACCTACCAACACCGGCCCGCCGCTGCTGATGATAGCCAGCAACATGGATGTAGGCATCATGAGATCTAATACAGGCCGTGGCGTTTTATTCATCCTGGGCAGGCTCGGAAAGCCCACCAGGTTACAGGAAAGTGCCGGATGAAATTGGGTGGAGAAAGGGCCTCCATCGGCCAGCACGGTACTGCTGCCCATCCACATTTCCGAGGAAGAAGTGGGAACCGCCATTGGCAATAAATGGAGGAACATGGCCGGCAGGTGCATTACCGGTGTTCCGGCATTATTGATCCAGCGCGAATGTACTTTTACGGAAGGCTTCAGAGCATTAACAATCGCTGATGCCACTCCTGCAACGCTAAAACCGTCACCCTCAGCGGGGGGCGGTGGCAAGGCAGAAGCAATGGCGTTCATTACTGCGCCAAAAATATCAAATACCAATCCTACGTGCGGAACCGGGAAAACCGGGCAGGGCGGGGCTATAGTTTGCTCGAAATCGATGCCCATGGCCAGGTCGAAATACTTACCGGCGGGCATGCCCGGCATAGCCGGGAATATGCCGGCCAGACCGGCCTGAAGCTCGTCGAGCTTGCCTTTTGCTTCGCCAAACAGCTCACCAAAGCCTTTACTGGGTGCGGATCCTGCTGTTACTGCCATTATACTATACTTTTAAAATAGTTTATGATTAGATTATTTTCAGCCGCCTCAAGGTTCTTAAAAAGAAACAGGGGGGATGAATTTACTACGCGGCTTTACGGTACTCTTTTCCAGCTCCGTGCCACCGATCAGTTCTCTCCAGTCTTCCCCGATCCAGACATCCAGTTGCTCTTCCAGCGCGTTTAATTCATCTTTAGGTTTAAGTTTTTCACCCAGGAATACGGCGAGGTAAGCCGCATGAAGAAAGGTGCTTTGCCTGATCATCTCTTTGCTTAACCGGCTTCCTGCAACCATTGCCATCAACGTATTTTCAAAAGCCGGCTTTAACCGGCCCCTTAAATAATACAAATGCCCCGAAATGCGATAGCCTTCCATTACGAAAAAAACATCGCCATATTTTAGCGCCTTAGCGGCCATATCCTCATAAACTTTTATAGCAGCTTCCCATTTTCTTTTGGCGGCGTGTAATGCACCTTTCAACATCATACAAGCTTTCCACGAGTGATAGCCACTGGCTTCGCCTCTGTCCATCTCTGCTTCTGCCTTTTTGATAGCTTCATCCGCATAGCGCTCACTGGGTTCATGATCTTTTATATTGTAATGCGCCTGTGAGGCCACCAGCAAAGCAGATACTACTGTTGATGCATTACCGGTTTCTTTGGCAATGGATAGCATTTTACCTACCTCCTTTCCTGTAAGTGCCGGATCCTTCTTGACGATGGTATCCATCACGGTTCTTATCTGTTTGGTTAACCGCGCTTCCGGGCTCACGGTATCGCTGCTACCGCCACCTTTATCCATTTCGTTATTGATAGCAGCCAGCATATCCAGCTGCGGATGCAGCTCTACTACTTTATCGGTGTTGCCGATAAATATCTTCCTGCCTGCTGCATGATCGATCGTTACCAGTCTGATTTGCGGAGGAAGACCTTTTTTTATTTGTTGCGCCAGCCACTCGCCGATAATGAGTTGCCTTGGCTGGGCAGGTGGAAAATACAGACAAAAATTATTCTTTTCAAACCCACGTAAATGATCTTTTAACCGCAGCATTTCTTTCAGCAACCCCTCAAAGCCGCTTGCGGCCTTTATTTGAGGTGCAAATAAGGGGTTTAATATCCCGTCATTTCTGAGCGCCAGCATGAGATCCTGCGCGGGGTCTGGCACTGGTTGAAACCAGCTTTCATATTCTTTCCACAGCGCTTCTTCAAATGAAACAGCATCGCCCTTGTAAGGTGTGTTGAACCGGAAAAATATATCATCAAAAATGCCAACAGGCAGTCGTTCTGTCTCTATAAATTTATCAATAATATCGAGGTCCTGGTACTGGGCAACCCATACTGCGAGGCTCCATGTTTTTAACCGGTCTACACGGGCCCACTCTTCTCGTATCTTATAAAACTCTTGCGCTACCGATGTTTTACTGCTCATAGTATAGTTGATTAGGAGTTGATTTTTACAATAGCGCCGGTAACACTTACATCTCCTCCCGCACCCATATCGATCTTGCCACCATTAATGCTGGTAGTGGCTGAGCCCACTGCTTCAAGCTTTTTAGAAAAGAGCCCCATTTCGTTAGAGCCTACTACCGTAGTGGCTTTGGAAGAAACGGTGGCGGTCGTTTTTCCTGAAGCCAGGAAATCGATATCGGCCACCATTGCCATGTTTTTAGTGGCGCTTGAAACAATATCTTCTTTAGCCATCGTGTAGATGTTTTTACCGTTTACCGTGATCGTACCATCTTTCTTCATGTTGAGGGTGCTTTCGCCACAGCTGAGCGTAATGCTTTCGTTACTTTTCATGGTTACATTTCCTGCGCCATCCATTAAAACGCTGTTACCGTCTTTATCCTCCACAAATACGCTCCCTGCATTATCATCTAATAACACCTTATTGCCACTGCGGCTTTGCAGTGCTTTTACATCATTGCCCGCGTTCCCAAAACTGTTATTTGCTTTACCGTGGTACACCGCGCCTATTACATAAGGCTTGGTTGCGCTGTCTCCTTCAAAGCCTATGATTACTTCTTCGCCCACTTCTGGAATAAAAAACATCCCTATACCCCAACCTGCAAGCGGTGTGGTCACTCTT
>JBQGCI010000597.1:0-13807 GCA_052038405.1 Acinetobacter pittii | reverse complement strand
GCCGGCAGGTAGTGCCTCCTCGCTGGCTTTTTTTCCTGAAGGCGGCAACTTATTGGCTGGCGTTGAAAATACTGTAGCTTTTAAAGCTACATCAACCGGGGGCCTGCCCGAAAATGTTACTGCAAACATTGTAGACAGTACAGGAATTACCGTGGCACAGATCAAAAGCAGCCACGATGGCATGGGTGTGTTTAAATTCACCCCCGCGAAGGGGCAAAAATACCGGGGAGAATGGAAGGGTCAGTCGTTCGCGTTGCCCCCGGCCTCGGCCAATGGACTGGCTATACAGGTAAACAATAAAAAAGATGCGATTCAGTATTCATACACATCCGCGGGTGGTTTGAATTTCACGCCTTCCTACATAATCGGCCAAATGCAGCACCAGGTATTATTTAAACAACAGGCTGGCAATTTATCGGGGAGCATTCCTGTATCAACTTTCCCTTCCGGTATTTTACAAATCACCTTTTTTAATAAAGACGGTATGCCTTTGGCCGAACGCCTGGTTTTTGTTGATAATAAAGAGTATATCGTTAATGCCGTTCTGAATCCAAAACAGGTTAATACCAAAGCACGCGGTAAAAACCTCTACAGTATTGATTTTAAGGAACCGGTAAGTGGCAATTTCTCTATGTCGGTAACAGATGACGACTACAACGAACCCGGTCCCCGGAAAGAAAACATCATCTCCTCCCTCTTATTAACCAGTGATATTCCGGGCTATGTACATAATCCTGCTTTTTATTTCAGCAGCGCCACGCAGGCGAAGGAAGCGCTGGACCTGGTGATGCTTACTAATGGCTGGAGGCGTTTTAACTGGAAGGAGATCATTAACAACAAGCCGCCCGCTGCGGCGTACACAGATCCCGGCTATATTTCTTTATCCGTACAGGTGAATGTGCGTGGCTCTAAAAAGAATTTTGCCGACAGGGACCTGTTGGTTTGGGTTGCTACTTCCGATTCTGGCCGTGCACTGGAACTGGTAAAGACGGACGCTGAGGGTCGATTTAAAATGGATTCGGTTGTATTTTTTGATAAAGCTAAAATCCTTTTCAGCGATGTGATGGGCAATAAAAGCAAGTTCCTGACCGTGAAGCTGGATACGGATTCGCTATACAGGACTTTTAATCTCCCCCCCTTGCTGATGCCGCCTGCCGCCAATACCGGAACCTCGCTACTCAATAACATGCAGGGAGCTTACAGTTCGTACGCCAGGGGTGGTGGTGTATTATTAGATAACGTAAATATTGAAGGGCGAAGATTAACACTGGAAGAGTTGGAGCAAAAGTATGTAAGCGGTCTTTTTTCAGGAAATATCAATGCGCGAACTATTAACCTCACCGGGCAGTTCGTGCCACAGCTTAATATATTTGAGTGGCTGATGGGCCGTGTGCCCAGCCTGGTGATACAACGGAACAGCCAGTTTTTTAACGGGTACCAGCTTTATTTGCGCCAACAGCCTGTACAGCTGTTCCTGGACGAGATGCAAATGCAGGATGCCAGCCTCATCTCTGCCATTCCTCCCAACCAGATCGCGCTGATCAAGATCTACCCACAGTTTATCGGAGCCCGCGGGAACGGGGCAGCAATTGCCATATATACCAAGCGCGGAGCGGATTTAAATGAAGAGATGGAAGCATCCGGAGATATTATAGACTACGATGGTTACAGCATTATTAAAGAGTTCTATAGCCCCGATTATTCCACCCCCCCGGATATCGACTACCGGGATAACCGGCTTACCCTGGCCTGGCAGCCCGAAGTAGTCGTTGCCTCCGAAAAGAACGCGTCCATTCCCATCGGGTTTTACAATACCGATCGTACTAAAAAATTTAAAGTGGTAGCAGAGGGCGTCACAAAAGAAGGAAAACTTTTATGGATAGAACAAACGGTAGAATAGCTGTTTAAATATTTATTTTTGCCGGCTTATGACCATTAACCAGATCATTTCCTATTTAGAATCTGTAGCGCCCCCGGCCCTGCAGGAAAGTTATGATAATGCAGGTTTAATTACCGGCAATGCCAATTGGGATTGTACCGGGGCCTTATGCTGTCTTGACGCCATTGAAGCTGTAGTGGACGAAGCGATCGAAAAGGGATGTAATCTGGTAGTAGCGCATCACCCTATTGTTTTTAGCGGCCTGAAGAAAATAACCGGTAAGAACTATGTGGAACGCACCATTATTAAAGCTATTAAAAATGATATCGCGATCTATGCCATACACACCAACCTGGATAATGTACTGGAGGGAGTCAATGGACAAATAGCCGAAAAACTGGGTCTGAAAAACCTTTCTGTCCTTGCACCAAAGGGTGGGCAGCTCATGAAGCTCTACTTCTACGTACCTGCTTCTCATGCCGGGAATACCATGAATGCATTGTTTGAAGCGGGTGCCGGTCATATCGGTAATTACAGCGAATGCAGTTTCCGTGTAAACGGCACTGGCACTTTCAAACCCAATGAAGCCGCCAACCCTTTCAGCGGCGAAAGAGGTAAAAGGCATGAAGATGACGAATTGAAAATAGAAATACTGTTCCCCTCCTGGCTGGAAAACCGTATAATTTCGAGCCTGAAAGCCAACCACCCTTACGAGGAAGTGGCTTACGAGGTGATCACGCTTAACAACCAACACCATCGTATTGGCGCCGGTATTACAGGAGAATGGGAAATACCTCTCACCGAAGCTGAATTTTTGCTGAAACTGAAGCAAATTTTTAAAATCCCCGCCATCAGGCACACCGCCTTCACCGGGAAAATGATTAAAAAAGTAAGTATCTGTGGTGGGGCAGGCATCTTCCTGTTAAAAAACGCAATTAATTATGGTTCAAACGCTTATATAACCGGAGACATCAAGTACCATGAATTTTTCGATGCGGATGGGCAATTATTGATGGCAGATATCGGGCATTACGAAAGCGAGCAATTTACTACAGATTTGCTGGCGAATCTTTTAGAGCAAAAATTCCCTAACTTTGCCGTCCTTAAAACAGGAGTAAATACAAATCCTGTTCAGTACTTTTAAAGTCTTAACTTGAAAAGGTTGGGATTTTAGAAGAATTAATATTTTAAACATATGGCACAATTAAAAGAATTTTCCATTGAAGAAAAATTAGGTTCATTGATCAATTTGCAGAAAATAGACAGCAAGTTGGATGAAATTAAAATTTTAAAAGGCGAGCTGCCTATGGAAGTAGCCGACCTGGAAGACGAGCTTCAGGGATTGCGTGCAAGACAAACCAGAATAGAAGAAGAAATTAATGGTGTAACTGAATTTATTGAAGAGCGTAAAAACGCCATTAAAGAAAGTGAAGCGCTGATCAAAAAATATGAAAAAGATAGCGAGAACGTAAAGAATAACCGTGAGTTTGAAGCGATCAATAAAGAAACCGAGATGCAGCAGCTTGAAATTAAGCTGGCTGAAAAGCATATTAAAGATGCGAACGAAGAAATTGCAGACAAAGTAGTTCTTCTAGATAAGGCTAAAAAGAATATTGCAACCAAAGAAGGTTCTTTGGAGTTGAAGAAATCGGAATTGGAAAAGATCATTTCTGCCAACGAAAAGGAAGAAAAAGAATTCGCCAAATTATCAGAAGAAGCTAAAAAAGAAGTGGAACCCCGTTTATTAACCAGTTACGAAAAAATCCGTGGTAACTTCCGCAACGGGTTAGCCGTTGTGCCGGTGGTAAGGGATGCCTGCGGTGGTTGCTTCTACTCTATCCCTCCTCAAAAGCAAAGTGAAATTAAGCAGCATAAGAAAATTATTGCCTGTGAAAACTGCGGCCGTATTTTGGTAGACGAAGAGTTACACAACAATATCGAAGTAAACTAAATATTTTTTCTTTTTTTATTTCTCCAATCCCAAAAGGATTGGAGTTTTTTTTGGAGGCAACTGCTTAAAAAAAGGACCTGCATACACAAGTCCTTTTCAAATAATGTTCGTCTCTACTTTTTCAACTCATCTTTTGCTGCATCAACACCCGCTTTCGCGGCGTCTTTAATTTTCTGCGCGCCTTCCTTCAGTTTTTCTACGCCGTCGTTTGCTTTCTGCCTGGCCACATCCCCCAAAGCCCTGGTTCTTTCCTTTATTTTATGAGTGGCGCTGTCGATATCCGCTTTCAGCGAATCTCCTATTGAAGACAATGTTGTGTCAATTTCCTTCGAGCTATCGGAAACCGTTTTATTAACCAGATCAATGGAGTCCTCTTCAGCTTCCTTGGAAGTAGAAGCAGTATCGCAGGATGTAAAAAACAAAACACCAAAGCCCAATAACATAAAGGATAGTCTTTTCATTTTTATCTTTTAAATGGATTCTAAAAAAAACAAATAGTAACCTTAAAGAATTGCAAATTATTTTTTCCGGAAGAATAATCTTACGGGAACGCCGCTAAAATCGAAGTTTTTACGTAACTGATTTTCCAGGTAGTTACGATAAGACGTTTTAATATCATCGGGAAAATTGCAGAAAAATGCAAAGGATGGAACCGCAGTAGGTAATTGTGTTACAAATTTTATTTTAATGGCATGCCCCCGCACTACCGGCGCATGGTGCGCCTGTACCGCTTTCAGCATCACATCGTTGAGCTTAGACGTAGGTACTCTGCGTTTGCGGTTTTCAAATACTTCAAGCGCAGTTTCCATAGCTTTGAAAATACGGGTCTTCTCAACTACAGAAATAAATATTACAGGTACATCACTAAACGGAGCGAGTCGTTTTTTCAACTCTATTTCGTAGTCACGGGCGGTATTGGTTTCTTTTGCTACAAGATCCCACTTATTGACCAATAATAAAATGCCTTTACCTTTTTTTACCGCCAGGCTGAAGATATTCAGATCCTGGGCCGTCATACCTTTTTCAGCATCTATCAGCAGTAAACACACATCCGCTTCGTCTACTGCCTTAATAGCCCGTATCACCGAATAAAACTCCAGGTCTTCATGAACCCGGGCTTTACGGCGGATACCCGCCGTGTCGATCAAAATAAATTCTTTCTGAAACAGATTATAATGTGTATGAATCGTGTCCCGTGTGGTACCCGCTATATCGCTTACAATGGTACGTTCCTGCCCTACTAAAGCATTCAACAGGGAGGACTTCCCAACATTAGGCTGACCGATAATGGCGAACTTAGGAAGTTCGTCAGTTCCTTCTTCATCTTTTTTCTCCTCCGGTATCAGATCCGCCACAGCGTCTAATAACTCCCCGGTACCACTACCGCTGGCTGAAGCAATAAAATACACCTGTTCAAATCCCATGCTGTAAAACTCAGTGGCATCCAGCATCCGGTCATTGTTATCTACCTTATTAACCGTTAAAAAAACAGGCTTTACGCTTCTGCGCAATACATTGGCCATTTCTTCATCGAGGTGGGTAATACCGGTTCCGGCATCCACCATAAAAACAATAGCATCGGCTTCCTCCACCGCAATCAGCACCTGCTTGGCGATCTCCTTTTCGAATACATCTTCGCTGCCATGTACAAAACCACCGGTATCAATCACGTTGAAATTCTTACCGTTCCAGTCACTGATACCATATTGCCTGTCACGCGTAACGCCGCTTACGTCATCTACAATCGCTTTGCGCTGCTCCAGCAGCCGGTTAAACAAGGTACTTTTACCTACATTTGGTCTACCTACTATTGCTAATGTAAAACCCATTTTCTTTCTTTGATTTGTTTCGCTGCTACGCAGCTATTAATATTTCGCCGCTCTGCGGCTATTGATATTGCCCTGCTATGCAGTTTGCTTCTATTTTCAGGTGGAGGCGACCGGGATCGAACCGGTGTCCAAACAATTCAACGAATTGGCTTCTCCTGCTACATATCCAATATTTCCCAACATCTATTTACTACTCCCCACCTTCTCTCCCCCGTAGCTATGGAAATGTCGCTGCTATGCAGCTTGCTTCTATTCAACCGGTCAACTTATCAACCTATCACCTTCTCTTACCCACCGTAGCCGTACTCTTTTAAATGCAGGTCATTATCTCTCCACTTGGGCTTTACCTTCACAAACAATTCCAAAAAGACTTTACGGCCTAAAAATGCTTCAATATCCAATCTTGCTGCAGTTCCCAGCTTTTTGATCATTGCTCCTTTCTCACCGATCAATATCATTTTCTGCGTTTCCCGGTGTACAATGATATCAGCCACTATTTTAGTGAGCGTTTCCTTCTCTTTGAACTCTCTTATCAAAACAGCGGTATGATAAGGAATTTCATCATGGGCCTGCTCGTAAATCTTTTCCCTGATCAACTCACTTACAAAAAACTTCTCCGGCAGATCGCTGATACTGTCATCTTCGTAAAAAGGCTGGCCTTCAGGTAATAGCTCCAATATAGGTTGCAGGAATTTTTTATAATTGATGCCCGTTAGTGCCGATATCGCCACTGTTTTTTTTACGTAAGACTTCGCCGAAAAATAGGCTTCCGCTTCCGTTATCCGTTCCTTATTGGTTCGATCTACTTTATTTAATACCAATACCGCAGGCACTCTTAATTTCAAGGTACTGAAGATAGCATCGCACTCATCCCAGTTGTCATTAATATCTACAATCAGCAGTGCCACATCTGCATCTTCCAGGGCCCCCTTAACAGATTGCATCATTTTTTCGTGCAGCTTATACTCGGGCTTGATAATACCCGGTGTATCGCTAAAAATGATCTGGTAGTCTTTTTCATTAAGAATAGCTTTAATGCGGTGCCGGGTGGTTTGTACCTTATGGGAAACAATCGCCAGCTTTTCGCCCATTAACGCATTGAGCAAAGTACTTTTACCCGCATTGGGTCTTCCGAATATATTTACAAAACCTGATTTCAATGTCAGAGGCTGATTTGAATATTAAATGATCGACGGAAAACAGGCAGGCTAAGTAACGCAACACAATTGAAGTGTGCGACGCAAGACTGACGCTCCCTATTTTCTGACGACACAAAAATAATCCCAAAAGCTTTAACACCTTAAGGGATGTAATATAAAAAACAAAACCCGCCAAATATGACGGGTTTATTTAGTTGCGAGACTAGGGATCGAACCTAGGACCTTCGGGTTATGAGCCCGACGAGCTACCGCTGCTCTATCTCGCACTGCAAATGTACGAGATATTTTTGATATAGCAAACGGTTTCTCAAATAAATTTTATTTAGCCGGTGTAATAGTAATATTTCTGAACTCGATCGGGCCATGATCTCCCTGGAAATAAAGAGGTCCGGGCTCGCCTTCATTGCTATCCAAAGCACCGCCCGTAATACCCGGAATTTCCTGGTTGCTGATCACCGTTTTACCATTTGCAACAATGGTAACCATTCTACCTATCAATGTAATATCATAACTCTGCCATGCTCCCGGGCCTTTGGAGTTGATCTCACTTGGTGCTAAAAAGCCATACACCCCGCTGTACAATACATTGGAAGGGTGTTCGCTTTTATCGTTGTCTAATATCTGCACTTCGTAACGGCCACGCAGGTATACACCGCTATTACTACCTTTTTGATACCTGAACTCAACATGCAGTTTAAAATCTTCAAACTTCTGATCAGAGATCAGGTTGGCTCCCGACTTAGGGCTGGTTAAAACACCATCCTTTACGATCCACTGATTGGCAGCTCCTACCGCTTTCCAGCCGGTCAGGTCTTTACCGTTGAATAATTTTATAGGCGCTCCCCAAACAGGCGCTTTTTCTCTTTTTAAATAAGGCGCTCTTACCCCTGTCCAGTTGTATTTTTTACCATTGGGATATACCATTGTGCCTTTCAGGCTTCCGCCGCTCAACTCACCTTCTACCACCAGGTCGTTATCCTCTGCCTGCCATTGCGGAGGAATGGCAAAAGAAAACTTCCCGTTTTCCAGCTTTACTTTTGATACCGGGCGCGCACTGCCATCGTCGCCTACGAAATATCCTACCAGGGTTTTTATTCCCGATAGCTTTACTTCCAGCCAGGAGGGCCTGGCTTTACCATCTTTATCAAGGGTAATATCCCATCTGCCAATTAAATCGTCTGCATTCATAGCCCAAACATTTAATGAAACCAAACCGGCAACAGCAAAAGCAACAACTTTTTTAAACATAAAAAAGGTTTAAGTTTTTTTTGAATCAATATAATTTAGAGATGTGAATATAACAATAGTATCTTTATTAACCGGGAACAGGAGGAAAAAACTGCCGGATGCCGCTTCTTAACTACTGCATCCCTTTTGATCCTTCCCGAAAATTAAAATCGATGACAAAAAAAAGTTACCAGTTCTCATATAAAGTTGCAGCAGACAGTTCGGTATTGGATCCAGAGGATGCAGGCTTGTTACAACAGGCGCGCGAACTCACGTCGGTGGCGTATGCACCTTATTCCAAATTTAATGTGGCCAGTGTGGCGCAACTGGCAAACGGACAAATAGTAAAAGGAACCAACCAGGAAAATGCTTCTTTCCCTGTGGGCATTTGCGCGGAACGCAGCTTGCTCGCAGCTATCGGCACATTATATCCCAATGAGCCGATTGAAACGATGGCTATTACCTATCAACCGCAGGAAGGATCGAGCAGCAGCCCCATATCTCCCTGCGGCATGTGCCGGCAATCGCTGGTGGAATATGAAAACAGGGCACAACACCCTATACGATTGATCTTAGCGGGTATGGAAGGCCCGGTTTATATTATCGAGACAGCGAAAGACCTGCTACCCTTTGCATTTAGTGAAGTCGATCTGAAGTAGTAGGCCTTAATCCTTTCGTTGGGGACTAACAGCCCTGATATCAGTTACGTTTTTAGTAAAATCTTCGATAACTATTTTACGGCCGGCACAGTCGTAACCCTCCTGCGGCGCCATGGTATCACAAGAAACACAAACGATATCTATGAAGTAGATTTCGGCTCCCTTGTACATCCCTTTGCCTAAATAGTAACAAGGCCCCGTGGCCGGAATCTCGGTACAGGTGATCTGGTCTTTAAACCTTTCGGTCATTTGAGCATCGCAGTCCTGCTCTACTTTATTATTGGATTTTGAGCAAGCCATAAAAAATAAGGCCGTTAAAAGTATTAGTGTTGTTCTCATAAATAATAGTTTAATAAGAGAACGGGTATCCGGAGACCAACGCAACATACTTTTAAAAAATCAATATTCCTTTTCAACCTCTACCCCTATGCGCCCCCTGAAACCGGTAATAGGCATTTGCAGCTTATACAAACTCATCTTTAGCTTCACCAATTTGGGGAATTGCTTTTTTATCTTTTCAGCCAGTTGGGAAAGGAAGGTCTCTAATAATTCCCGGGGCTCCAGCATTTCGGCTTTTGCCAGCTCGTAAATGACTGCATAGTTAATGGTTTGGTCTATTTCGGTGATAACAGGTTCGGTGGAAAAGAATGAAGCCGAAATATTCAATTCAAACTCATTCCCCAGCTTTTTTTCTTCATCGTACAAACCATGGTAAGCGAAGAATTGCAATTTTTCAAGATGTAATGTAATAAGCATTGCTGTAGTAAAGTTTATAACTGTAATGATTCCTGTTTCTAAAATAATAAAAGTTCTCCGTGGGAGAACTTTTATCAATCATTTGTAGTTAAACATTTCTTTTTCTCAGAATGTCAGGAGTGATAGATACATATTCTACTAAAGCCTGCCCCTGGGGGGGTGTATTTTCTACCAATACAATCGCTAACATACTACTCCTTCGGAATCCGTATCTGCAAGCCCACATTTAACTTTATAAGTGCGGACTGTGTGAAATTTATAACCCTTTCTCTCCCAGGTATCTTTCTGCATCTAAAGCCGCCATACAGCCGCTACCAGCAGCTGTTACTGCCTGGCGATAGATTTTATCCTGCACATCGCCGGCAGCAAAAACGCCTTCGACATTGGTTTTGGAAGTGCCGGGTACTGTCTGGATATATCCCGTTTCATCCATATCCAAAAAGCCCTTGAAAATATCCGAATTAGGCTGGTGGCCAATAGCCACAAAGAAACCGCCTACTGGTATTTCGCTCACTTCCTGGGTTTGATTATTGCGCACCCGTACAGCCGTTACCGTTTTTTCTCCCAGTATCTCTTCTGTTTCTGTATTAAAATGTATTTGGATATTGGGGGTACTAAACACCCGCTCCTGCATTACTTTGCTGGCACGCATTTCATCTTTACGGATCAGCATATGTACATTGGTACACAGCTTGGAAAGATATAAAGCTTCTTCAGCGGCAGTGTCTCCTGCTCCAACTATGGCCACATCCCTGCCTTTAAAAAAGAAGCCATCACAAACGGCGCAGGCACTTACACCAAAGCCGTTATATTTTTCTTCACTTGGCAAACCCAGCCACTTAGCTGAAGCACCCGTAGAAATAATTACGGCATCTGCTTCGATCAGCTTCTCTTCGTCGATCCATACTTTATGCGGATGCCCTGAGAAATCAACCTTGGTAGCAAGTCCATAGCGGATATCCGCCCCCATTCGTTTGGCCTGTTTTTCGAAATCTATCATCATTTCCGGCCCCTGCACGCCCTCGGCATAACCCGGATAATTCTCTACTTCTGTTGTGATCGTCAACTGCCCACCGGGTTGAATGCCCTGGTATAAAACCGGTTTCAGGTTGGCACGGGCTGCATAAATAGCCGCTGTATACCCGGCCGGTCCGGAACCAATAATTAAACAATGCACTCTTTCTATACTCTCTTCTGCCATATATTTTTTGATTTGAATAAATACAAAAATAGAAGGAAAAGGTTTAGGATAGGCTTTGCGCTGACAAATTCCCCGCTGCCGTTAACATATGGTGAATAAGTTTTTTATGGATGATTTTTAAAATCTTCAGATAATTGCGCCAAAACCTTATCATACCCTTTGCGATCAGCAAAAACAGACGGGTCATAGGAATTGCCCTCTTTTCTTTTGGCATGTAGCTCAAACTGGCTGGCATGAGCGGCTACCCACAGGTCGAACTTTAATTGTTTCATCGCCGGGATTGTATAAGCATAGTCTTGACGGATTTGGGGATACGCGGTAATCTTCGAAAAAGGCCTGTCTGTAATAATAGTAGGTATATTAGCTATAAGCACTTTGTAGCGTTGCTTGCCGTCCGGCACATCCAGTAAAAAGCTGCAGGAACCCTTGGTATGCCCAGGATGATGCAACATGGTAAGCCGGGCCTTCCCCAGCTGTATCACATCCTTGTCTTTTAGTAATCGATCCGGCATTACGGGCTGAAAGCTTCTGCCCAAATGGCTCATCTCATAATCGTTGGCCCCTCCGGCTTTGCAAACTGCAGCATCCGCTGCATCTACATAAAATTTTGCGCCCGTTTGTTTTTTAATCGCAGCCATAGCGCCGAGATGATCATAATGGGCCTGGTTCGTGAGCAGAATTTTGATATCAGAGAACCGGAATCCCAATGCTTCTATATTCTTTTTTATAAGGTTTGCAGAACCCGATAAGCCTGTATTAATTAGTATGTTTCCTTTATTGGTAACAATCAGGTAAGACGCCAGGTCGTAGGTACCCACGTAATAGAGGTTCCCCGCAATCCGGAAAGGTTTGTAAGGTTTTGTCCATTCCGGGTTCCCTGCCGGCTCATTTACTTTTTGAGACCATGCCGATCCGGCAACAAACAATAACACACATAAAATTGCTGGTAGTAATATCCTTTTCATAGTATCAAATAAACTTTAAAATATATCGCTGATGCGAACTTTAAAAAAACGGGCTTTTGCCCGTTCCGAATAATTTCAACGCACGGAAAGACGCAAAGACGCAATGTTTCTTCTCTGTTAGACATTTCCCCTTACGTCTCCGCGCTTTCGCGGTTAAACAAATATTAATCTTTATACTTCATCCCCAGGTTATACATGGTAAACGCCCATATATCGGCCGCTTCTTCAATTACCTTACTGGTAGGTTTACCGGCGCCATGCCCGGCATTGGTTTCTATGCGTATTAATACCGGATTAGCTCCTTTGTGATACTCCTGCAGCCTTGCCGCATATTTAAAAGAATGTGCCGGCACTACACGGTCGTCATGATCTCCTGTAGTAACGATCGTTGCCGGATAGGATACGCCTTTCTTTAAGTTATGATAAGGCGAGTACTTATACAGGTAAGGGAAATACTGCGCAGAGTCGGCATTACCATATTCCACAGCCCAACCCCAGCCTACCGTAAATTTATGATACCGCAACATATCCAACACTCCTACCTGCGGGATAGCTACTTTAAACAGGTCGGGTCTTTGCGTCATTACGGCACCCACCAATAAACCGCCATTGCTGCCGCCCCGCACCGCTATTTTGCTACTATTCGTGTATTTATTCTTGATCAAATATTCGGCAGCACCAATAAAGTCATCAAATACGTTTTGCTTATTCAGTAACATGCCCGCTCTATGCCACTCTTCGCCATACTCGTTACCACCCCGGAGGTTTACTACTACATAAATGCCACCCTGCTCTACAAAGAATGCATTACTGACGCTAAAGCCTGGTGTCATGGGTATATTAAAGCCTCCATAACCATACAATAATACTGGGTTATGACCATCCTTCTTTAAACCTTTTTTATAGGTTAAAAACATCGGCACTTTAGTACCATCCTTACTGGCAAAGAAAATTTGCTCCGTTACAATATCAGCCGTGCTCATATTGATCTCGGTTGTTTTGTACAACTCCGATTTGCCGCTTGCGATATCATATTTATAAATAGAGGGAGGGGTGGCAAAAGAGGAGTAGCTATAATAAAACTCCTTATCTTCTTTCTCAGCTCCGAATCCGCCCGCAGAGCCGATTCCGGGCAGTTTGATCTCCCTGATCTGTTTGCCACTGTAATCGTACTGATAAACCCTGCTGGAGGCATCTTTGAGGTAATTCGTAAATAAGTTACCGCCGCCGGTGCCCACCCCTAATAATACTTCTTTCTGCTCCGGGATAATGGTCTTCCAGTTATCACGACCCGGATTTTTGGGATCCACCACCACTACCCTGAAATTGGGTGATTGATAATTGGTTTTTACTAAAAGCTGGTCGCCATTATTGTCTATCACGTCCGATTCGGTATCGAAACCTTTCACCAATAAGCTAAAGCCTGTTTGCGCCGGATCCCTCAAATCGCGGAACCAAAGTTCCCCGCCGCTGGTACCTTCCGAAATGCTCAGAATTAAAAAACGCTCGTCCTCTGTCAACCCGCAGCCGAAATATCTTTTAGGATGCTCTTTATCTTCATATATTAATTGGTCTTCGGATTGTGCTGTGCCTATTTTATGATAATACACTTTCTGAAACTCGTTAGCCTTGCTCAGCTTGGATTTTTCATCGGGTTTGTCGTACGCACTATAATAAAAACCGTCTTCGCCTTTCCACGCGGCACCTCCGAACTTGGTCCACTCAATTTTATCGCTCAGCAGTTTTTTGCTTTCTACATCCATAACAAATATCTCTGTCCAGTCGCTGCCCGCTTTCGACAAAGAATAAGCCAGCAGTTTACCCGACTTGCTGAAAGATAAGCCGCTCAATGCCACAATGCCCTCTTTGCTCAGCGTATTAGGATCCAGAAAAACTTCCGGCTCCACCTTCAGGTCTTTAGTGCGGAATAAAACTGACTGGTTCTGCAGCCCGCTGTTTTTGTAATAATAGTACCAATCTCCTTTTTTGAAAGGGGCTCCCGATTTGGGATAGTTCCATAGCTTTTCCAACCGGGCTTCTATTTTATCCCTGAAAGGGATCTTAGAAAGATAAGCGCTGGTTACCTTGTTCTGTTCTGCTACCCATTTTTTGGTAGCATCCGCGTTATCATCCTCCAGCCAGCGATAGGGGTCTTCTATTTTCGTTCCGAAATATTCGTC
>JBQGCI010000596.1:0-1768 GCA_052038405.1 Acinetobacter pittii | reverse complement strand
AAATACCCCGCGGATGGTCGTGCTTGCGGTGAAGTACCCGGTGTTTACGGAAAAGCCGTCGCACAGCTGGTAGGCCATTTCTTTCAGGAACAGCTCGGTGGCGTGCTCCATGGAAGAGGCAGAGATGTCTGCCCCGCCACGAGACACGGCTGCCTGGCAGATCTGCTGAACATTAAGGCTACGCTCGCTCGCTGTGCGCGCCGTGAAATCATTGGGATTGTCTTTCGTTAAAACGTTATCGTAAAGATACGCTTTGATTTTGTGGAGTATGTTTGCCATTCTTGTTTGTTTTTTAATGATTTTTAAATTGTTATTATGAACCCTGTCAAGGTTTTAGTTATGCTAATACTGTGTGCATATTATCGCCCAAGTTGTCGATGCGGTTCCATTTCCCATCACTAATACTTCTACTTTTACCAATGTAGAATCTCCGGGATATGAAAGCCAGAAAGTGTTTTTTTCTGTTGTACTAGAACCATCATTAGATGCAATTCCTAAATATTGATAAGTATTCCAGTTGGCGGTCGTAAAAGTGCTGCTGTAGGTTTGGCTAGCATAACCATTATTTTCCCAATTTTCTTCAATATTTCGATATATCGTAACACTAGAAGATGGAGGATATATTAACCTAAATTCAGGAATATTGTTATTTACCCTTATCTCGAATCTTCCAATTCTTACAGTCTTAGTTAAATCTGAAGAAGAAGAGTTATATAAAGTTTTTGTCGTTATTGAGCCCTGATTTGCTGAAAACTCTATGGGGCTATAATAAACATTAGACCAAGTATTCCCCGAAGCCAAATTAGTATTAACTATTTTAGCAACCATTTTCGCTGTTATTACAAAACTCGAATTACCATTTATTGTTTCAGATGAGGCAGCATTTACAGTAATGTTATAATTAGAATTATTTACTATTTCATAAGCTCTTCCTTTACAATTGCAGGTAGATGATGTACCTGATGGTAATGTAAAAACCGCATCATTAGTTCCAGTATAATTCAGATAATAATCATTTGCAGCTATTGTATAAGTTGTAGATGAAATGCTAGTGTAATTAAGTCCCAAAGATCCTTCAACTTGTAATTTAGATCCTGGTGTACTTGTTCCTATTCCCACCTGCCCATTGTCTTTCGCCACGAAGTCCGTTCCTGCGGCCCTGGCTGTTCCGTCTGCTTTGGTGCCCAGCTTTACAAGACCATTGGTGGTGTCATTGATCCAGGCATCATTGGTGGTATCTCCCGAGGAAGCACCGGTCATTTTCTGCCATACGCTTCCATCAAAATAGTAATACCCTTCCGCAGTAACATTTACTGTTTTTGTATCGGTGGGATTTGCTGCTGACTTAGCATACACAATCACTCCCTTTTGGGATGTTCCGTAAGATGGAGTTTTGAGCGAATTGCCGTCTAATTGTGGAATTAAAAGTCCTTCGGGCTTGCTCCCATCAGTTGTTTTGGGAGTAATGTCGAGTGTTGCTTTTGGAGAAGTATTGTTAATCCCCACCTGAGCGAACATCGTAAGGCTGATGAATAGAACAGCCAGTGTAATAATGTTTTTCATTGTTTATGTATTATAGTTAATGTTTTTGATACTTTATTTATTGAACACGAAGGGCACGAAGGTCTTTTTAATGCATCGCGCTTTAAGTTTCACAAAGGCGCTTCGCTTATAAGAGCCCGCAGAGTAAGCTATTGAAGATGAAAGACCACTCATCGTGCCGAAAACCGGGAATTCCCATCCTGCGGAGGGGTGGCGAAAATTCAAC
>JBQGCI010000595.1:0-7351 GCA_052038405.1 Acinetobacter pittii | reverse complement strand
ACATTGATGGGAGTAAACCAGAATCCTCTGGTATTGATAGATGGGGTTCCGGGAGATTTGAGAATGATAACACCGCAGGACATTGAATCGGTTGATGTGCTGAAAGACGGATCTGCGGCCGCCATTTATGGAACGCGTGGTACCAATGGTGTTATATTTGTTACGACTAAGCGGGCAGGAGCCAACAACCGTACCTCTGTGGAATATAGTACCTATGTGGGGGTGCAAAAAATTGCACGGCAGCTGAATATGTCAACTGCGGCTGATATGCGCGCGCAGATCGAATCACAGCAACGAAAGAACGAGCTTATTGACCAGGGTTCAACCACCGACTGGTTAAAGGAAATCACCCGTACCCCGGTGATCCAGGACCACAACCTTACTGTTAGAGGGGGCAACGGTGTAACCAATTACCTCGCAAGTTTAAACTATGATAATGCCCAGGGGCTTTTTCTTAAATCTTTTAATCAGATATTTTCAGGAAGATTTGATATCAATCACAGCATGTTTGATAACAAATTAAAATTGAACGTTAACGCCTTCAGCTCATCAAGGCGTTTGAATGGCTTCAATTCAAATATTTACCGGCAGGCGTTGATGCAAAATCCCACGGCGCCCGTAAAAAATGAAGACGGTACCTGGTTCCAGGAGTTGACAAAGTTCGATTATCAGAGTCCTGTATCGGATATTATGGAGTCGGACGGGCAAACCAATGAGTTATTATCACGGTATAATGGTACCATTTCATTTTTGCCGGTAAAAGGATTGAAATTTTCAGCTCTGTTCTCTTACTCAAAATGGATGCAGAAATATGGGTATGCAGAAACCAAGCAGCATGCCTCCACCCTCAGAGATGGCCGCAACGGTTATGCGAATGACGGCGGTGCTCAATCTATCGACCGGTTGACGGAATTGACAGGCGAGTATACGAAGTCATTCAACCGGCATAACCTTACGGCTCTTGCCGGATATAGTTACCAGGAAAACGATTATACCAATCATTACATGGAAAACTGGGATTTTCCTACAGATATCTTTAGCTGGCATAATATCGGCCTGGGAAGAGCCATCAGTAGTGGCGAATTTGTTGGTTTGATCCGTAATTACAAAACCGAAACGAACTTGGTAGGCTTTTTTGGCAGACTCTCTTACAATTATGACCAAAGGTACCTGCTGATGGCTAGTTTGAGAAGAGAGAAAGCCAGCCAGCTATGGGGTACGCGTAATCCATGGGGTGTATTTCCTGCCGTTTCCGCAGGCTGGCGAATCAGCCGTGAAAAGTTCATGGAAAATCAACAGGTTTTTGACGACCTTAAATTAAGAGTGGGGTATGGCGTTACCGGTTCACAGCCATCCGATCTTTTTCGCGGTGTCGCGCTATTAGGTTACAGCGGTTTCGTGTTATCTGACGGTAAGTGGGTGCAAACAATTATTCCTACTCAAAATGCTAACCCCGATTTAAAATGGGAAGAAAAAAGAGAAACCAATATCGGTCTTGATTTTAGTATGTTGAAAGGCAGGTTGTCGGGCAGTATAGATTTGTACAATCGCCAGATACATAATTTACTTTACTTGTTCGAAGTGCCCAGTCCCCCCAATCTGTATAACAGAACCCTGGCCAATGTAGGAACACTTGAAAATAAGGGGCTGGAAGTGCTGATTAATTTTGTGCCGGTGATGCGTGAAAACTTTCAATGGAATTCGATGGTTAACTTCTCTACCAATTCCAATAAGCTCAAAAGTCTTTCCAACGACCTGTACCGGACATCAACCGATTATCTGCGTGTTGGTGCGATTTTTCCGCCTATTCAAACGTTTTCACATTTGTTGAGAGTGGGAGGGCCTGTAGGCGATTTCTATGGCTATAAAGTGGTGGATATTGGTAACGATCCTTCAGATGCGGCCAATTATGGACAATGGGTATATGAAGGCCAGGATGGCACTCCGGTTAAGTATTCAGATTTTGGTCATGCCTTTGAAGATAAGAAAGTGATTGGTAATGGATTGCCACGCTACTATCTTACCTGGAATAATAATCTGCGATATAAAAGCTGGGACCTCGGCATAACACAGAGAGGCGCTTTTAAATTTCAGGTAGCGAATCTTCAGCGCATGATGTTTGAGAATCCCACACAGGCGCAGTATAATTTGTTGAAAAACGCATACGACCCAGTTTATGGCAAGGCCGTATTGAAGTCGCCTGTTGAGTTTAACAGCTACTATATAGAGAACGGCGACTTTTGGAAGATCGACAATATTACCCTGGGATACAGTGTAAAGACAGATAAGATCAAGTATATTAAATCAGCAAGAATATATATCGCTACGCTGAACACTTTCATTATTACAGGCTATAAAGGTATTGATCCGGAAGTAAGCCTGCGAAACGGCACTTCATCAGCACAGTCTGGTGTATTGCAGGTACCTACCTCGGGTCTTGATCCGGGCATGGATTCGCCCTACAAATATCCAACCAGCAGAACATTCAGTATAGGCTTAAACGTTAACTTTTAACTGCAATAAAATGAAAAAGAAATATATCAATATAAAGTTTTGGATTTTGTGTATCGTTGTTTCCCTGTCGGTATTTGCTGCATGTACTAAGTTAAAAGACACATCATACAGCCAGATCATTTCCGGTGGCTTTTCTCCCACCGCTTCAGATATAAGCGCATTGGCCGGTGCTGCTTACACAGATTGGCGTGGTTTACTTTTACAATGGAATACAGTGTACAGGGCACAGGAAGTATCGGCCGATCAGATGCTGACACCTGCCAGGCCCAACGGATGGGTGGATGGCGGCGTTTACCGCCGGATACACGAACATAAATGGACTACAGAAGATGATATTGTTGTAAATGTATGGACCAGGGCTTATCAGGGTATTACCAATTGTAACCGGATTATTTATCAGGTTCAATCCGGCGCTATTCCGGTTGCTCCCAAAGACACCAGTTCTTTGGTGGCAGAGTTGAAGCTGCTGCGTGCCTCTTATTATTGGATGTTGTGCGATATGTACGGTAATGTTCCTATAGTGGACAGGTTTGATGTACCGGCAGGTTTTTTACCAAAGCAGAATACAAGGCGCGAGGTGTATAATTTTATTGTTACTGATCTGTTGGCCAATATACCTAAAGTAACCGACGAAGTAAGCTCCAAAACGTATGGCAAATTTAACAAGTGGGCGGGCCTGACATTACTTGCGAAAATGTATCTGAATGCACAGGTATATAGTGGAACCCCCGAGTGGGAAAAGTGCAAAGCAATATGTGATACTGTGATCAATTTTGCCGCAAATAGTGGGAAAATCACTTTGGAAGCCAGTCAGAAGAGCGTCTTTGCTACAGAGAACGAGAATTCCAGGGAGATCATATTCGCGCTGCCTTTCGATTCCAAATACGTTAATGAATGGAATTCATTTGATGTACATATGCAAACGCTCCAGCCACAAAATCAAAAAACATACAATCTGCAGTCCTCTCCCTGGGGAGGTGTTTGCGCGGTTCCTCAATTCATCAGCACCTTCGATCCGCAGGATAGCAGGCTCACCGAAAATTACATATTCGGACAGCAATTTTCAGCAGCAGGCGACAGTCTTTTCGGTTCTATGGGTGCGTTTGTAGGCAAACCGCTGGCATATCGCAACTATGTCGCCGGAGTAGATCAGTCAGAAGAGGTAGATGGCTATCGCTTAGGCAAATTCGAAATAGCTATGGGAGCTACCAACCGGTTAAGTAACGACTGGCCACTTTTGAGATATGCTGATATATTAATGATGAAGGCAGAGTGCTTATTGCGTACCGGTGATGCCCCGGGTGCGGCAACCTTGGTGACACAGGTGAGGCAGAGGGCTTTTCGCACCAACCCCACTAAAGCTGTTGTAACAGGGGCGCAGTTGCTGCTGGGAAGTAGTTATGATTACGGTTTGAGAAACCACCTGGCTTCAACTAAAGAAGGCGGAGCCGATATCCAGTATGGACGTTTTTTGGATGAGCTGGCCTGGGAGTTTAACCAGGAAGCACGCAGAAGAACAGATCTGATTCGTTTTGGAGTATTTACAAAGAAGTCCTGGTTGTCTCATGCGCCCAACGGAGATTACCGGGCCCTGTTTCCCATTCCCAAAACAGAGATCGACAAAAATGCCAATTTGAAGCAAAACCCCGGTTATAATTAGTTAGCTGTTTTTTTTAATATTGACCCTGACAATAAATCATCTGAAAATATTTTGCCCGTATATAAAGCCGGGTACAGGATACTACCGAACAGCTTCAGCCCCGGCCAAGAGTCATCATTTTTCATAACAAAGACTCTCCAGCCGGGGCTTCTTATATGGTTTGTTGGTGCCATCAGGGATATAAAATTGAGCTTAATGAAATTTGATTCTCTTAATGTTTTAAAACAGGCTTTGAATAAATGATAGAAACCATTAAGGGATTAAGATCATGAAGCGTTTGCGGCAATGTTATTATTGTCGGATTATAAATGACCTTAATGGCCTTACTTACTTAATGTTTTAAAACAGGCTTTGAATAAGTGATAGAAATCATTAAGGGATTAAGACCATGAAGCGTTTGCGGCAATGTTATTATTGTCGGATTACAAATGACCTTAGTGGACCTTACTTATTTAATGTTTTAAAACAGGCTTTGAATAAGTGATAGAAACCATTAAGGGATTAAGATCATGAAGCGTTTGCGGCAATGCTTTTAAATAGGTGCCGTTTTTACGGCCGCTCAGGAAAATAAACATGATGCAAACGCTGATGAGGCCTGTTTCCCGTGTCTACCAAATTGTGGATATTTTTGAGTATAGCCGGTTTATTTAATATATTTGTTGCAACATTGAGAGTGAACGCAGTGAACCTTTGGCTGGAGTGCTACTCACTCGGTTGAAGAAGGGATCAGATTACCGCATTAAAACTTACGAAACAAATAAAATATTTAAAGAGCGTGTTAGTAGGGCTAATACGTAATCCCGGCGTATATGCCGGGAGAGGGCTTATACCTCCTGTGTCTACAGGGGGTCTTTGAAAAATAGCCTCAAAAAATAAAAGTAACTACCCAATAACTAACATCACTGTTTCTATAAAGCGAGTAACCGGGGTTCGTCAGTTGGCCCAATTGGCTATCCGAATGATACCTTGATTGCAAAAGATTTATGATAAGGGCTACTTGCGTATTGCCTGCGATAGGGGTTAGCAAAACCGGCCCGGTTGTGTGGAAAATACTAAGCTATTCATGTATTCAATACATCCAGGATTTGCACGGCTGTATGATCAAACAATTGTCAACAACTTTGATAATCGATGCGCTGGTGTATTAGCGGAATCCTGTATGCTACAAATAAAGTTGTCAAATGTTGGTGCTGAATTGAGAGATTTTTGAGTTCGTCTTACGAAGGTTACCGGACCTATAAACGTGGTCTGGTTTGCTTCCTACCTTTTTGGCTGTATCTGAATGCTGTATCTGATAGATCCGGCGTACACAATGCCGGTACCTGGCATTAGCCATAAATGGGATTCAAGCGGTATCTGGCCATCCTTGATTGATATGTATCAGTTTAGGTTCAAACTAAGTTTTTCCGGTTGAGCCAGCTATGCTTACATTAATAGATACAATAGATCACTATCCGGACGACAATGAAATAATACCTGGGTACATAACAGACCTGATTTTCTTGAAACAGTTTTATTGTGGGTAATACCTGTAACCGAAGTCATGCCGGTATCAGTCAACAGTTACATCGGAGTTATTGAAAGGATCCTGCGGGTTAATCCGCTAATAGCCTCTCAACATGGCATACACGCCATAAGATTGTTGGTTGATGGCAAACAAAGGCCTCAATACAAGAGGTTGGTCACCCTGCCTTAATTGAAATAACTGGTTGTTGATCTTAACCAGGTTATTCAGGATAGCCTGTTTTGTACCTTTCAATACCCACTCATCGTGAGTTTCGGCAGCCAGCAGGGCTGGCCCGTAAAAAATGGCGAACACATTTTCATCATCCGGCATAGACTTCATATAAAAGTTGTAGTGAAAAACTATTCTGACGTTGTCATTGTCATTCCATACGCGGCGAAGCGATAGGTAGGAGCCCGGTTTGATAGCTGCTCTCTGTTTATGACCATTGATATAAACCTCCGCCTTATTGGCCCACGAGGGTATCAGCATATTTATAGCGAGTGCAGATCTATTCGCTGATTTTACAGTAAATACCACCGCAGAATCGGAAGGGAAATTACCTTCCTGCTTTAGCGTAAATAATTTTTCTTTCCAGTATACTTGTGAAGGGATGTACATGTTCACCCATAAAGCCGTATCGCTATGGTAGTAAATTCCGGTATTCAAAGCTGCAAATGCTTCAATTGAAGTGCCGTTACAACAACGGAAATCATCAGGTTTTAAAAACTGCTTTTTCTGTGGCGACCCTAAGGGTAAATGATAAACAACTGTCCCGGTCTGATCGTTTTGCAAGGCCATTATCGAATTGTAGAAAGTGTTCATATACATGTCGGCATATCGGGCGTTCCCACTCAGGCAAAATAGCATCGACGTAAGTTTCTGTGTATTGTGCGAAACGCAGGACTCGGCTATTTCTTTAGTCATCGTATTACTCAAGTGACCGGGAACACCCCAGTGTTCTGCACTCAGAGATGTGGAGGAAACAACATTAGGACGGGGACCGCTGCTGGATCCATTGGCATAGGCATGGTGTAATATCAGCATTTCCCAAAAGTTTTTTGCAGCCAGGAAATACGGTTTCCGGCCTGTCAATATATATCCTTTTGCAAAACCGTTCACTAAAACCAGGTGTGTGTTGGAGTGCAGGCCTGACAGAATATTTTTGTTTCTTGAAAGGGGACCCAGAAACCATTCCCGGTCGAAAACCCGGGCAAGATCCAGGTGTTCGGGGTTGCGGGAAACTTCAAAAAGGTTATAAAAAACCTCATTCATTGCGCCTGCTTCGTTCGATGGATTGGCTTGCGGAGTGTAGAGCATTTTTTCAATTGTTTCGGGACTAAGCAAGCGCAATCTTTTGGATACATATGCAGCCATATCACAAACCATCCTGTAAGACTTTTGGTTGCCGGTGCAGGTATACACATCCAAAAGCCCCTGCATTACTTTATGCCAGGTGTAGTAAGGCGCCCACACTCCTCCATATTTTTTTTCCAGGGTATCAAAAAAACTTTCGGGAAACGGAAGAATTTCGGCGTTTGCCTGAACGAGTTTGATCTCGTTCGTTTTTTGTTTCGCAAACTCGATCATCTTTATCGAAATTTCCGAAGCGGCGGCGCATTTCGACGGCGGATAAAACTTAAAGTTTGCGCCCGTTCCCGCGCCGATGGCGG
>JBQGCI010000594.1:0-8132 GCA_052038405.1 Acinetobacter pittii | reverse complement strand
ACCGCTTTGGTTTTTGTTGCTTGATAAAGTGAACTGGAAGCAAAATTTCAATAATAAGTATACGATCATGGGAGTAGCCATAGGGTTGCTGGGGGTGATTGCCTTGTTTTATGAAAAAATAGTTGCTACCGGATACGGCAATAGCCTGCTGCCCTTGATTATACTATGTGTGGCCAATATCAGCTGGGCGCTGGGTTCCTTATTTTCCAAGTACAAGGTAAAAGGCACTTCGGCATCTGTTAATTCTACCTGGCAAATGTTGGCGGCAGGGGTCGGTTTCACCCTTGCCGGCACCTTCAACAACGAGTTTATGTCGGCCGATTGGGCGGCGATTCCTGCCAGGGCCTGGGCGTCCCTGGCTTACCTGGTGATATTCGGTTCTATAGTTGGTTACAGCGCCTATGTGTTTTTATTAAGTGTAAGAAGCGCTACTCAGGTAAGTACCTATGCCTATGTTAATCCGCTGGTGGCAGTTTTGCTGGGTGTATTGATCAATAAAGATCAACTTACTCCTATGCAGCTGGGCGGGCTCGCTATTATTTTATGCAGCGTGTTTTTTATTAACCTGGCCAAAAAAAACCAGTTGAAAGTAAAGGCCCGCCTGGAAGCATAAAGCTGATTTTTTCAAACTATTTCGCCCCTCATGCGTTGATACAAATATATAAGCGACAAAAATGAGCGACAGTGTTTTCAACGGGCTAAAATTTTCAGTGCTGGATCTGGCCACGGTGTGCCAGGGCGATTCTTTGCAGGATACATTTGCAAGAAGCCTGCAAACTGCCCGGTTGGTAGAAACGCTGGGATATAACCGGTACTGGTTCTCCGAACACCATAATATGGAAAGTGTGGCCAGTGCCGCTACATCGGTTTTAATTGGTTATGTAGCCGGCGGTACGAATACCATCCGTGTGGGCTCCGGCGGTATCATGTTGCCTAACCATTCTCCGCTGATTATAGCCGAGCAGTTTGGAACATTGGGTTCATTATATCCCAACAGAATTGACCTGGGACTGGGCCGAGCACCCGGTACTGATGGTTTAACAGCAATGACGATTCGCAATAGCCCTTTGAACATACCCTACGATTTTCAAAAGAATATTGAACAGTTACAGCTTTATTTCAGCAAGGAAAATGCACACGCTAAAGTAAGGGCACTGCCGGGAGAGGGTATCGAAGTACCTATTTGGGTGCTGGGGTCCAGCACAGATAGCGCCTACCTCGCCGCACAAATGGGACTGCCTTATGCTTTTGCCGCTCATTTTGCGCCTACACACATGATGCAGGCTTTTGCCATTTATAAACAATATTTCAGGCCCTCTGAGGTACTGGATCGACCTTATGCGATGGCCTGTGTTAACGTTATTGCTGCCGATACCCAGGAAGAAGCATCGTTTCTGGCTACTTCCATGTACAAGATGTTCCTGGGAATTTTTACCAATTCAAGAGCGCCGCTCATGCCACCGTTTGATCCGGGCGGCCTGTCAGATTTATGGACACCCGAACAGGAATACGGAGTGAAGCACATGCTTTCGCATGCTTTTATCGGCGATAAGCCTGCTATTGCAAAAGGGTTAAAAGCCTTTGTTGAAAATACCGGTGTACAGGAAATTATGACTATTTCCCAGATTTTTGATCAATCTAAAAAAGAATATTCTTTCCAGCTGTTTCAAGAAATAATGGCAGGGAACAGCTAGACATTTCCTGCTCTAATGGTAATGATTTTAATACCGGGCACTCCGTTTAACAAAAGTTGGGGTGCCCTTGCTATTGGTACTTCTAAAGTAGTATCTTCAGGCCCTAAATAAACTTTTATGGATAATGCAATTCAACAAAAAGTAGATCAATGGTTGCAGGGCAATTATGATGAAGAAACAAAAAAAGAGATTCAAAGATTGCAGTCTGAAAATAGTACCGAGCTTGCGGATTCTTTTTATCAAAATCTTGAATTCGGAACCGGTGGCCTGCGCGGTATAATGGGCGTTGGAACTAACCGGATGAATAAATATACGGTAGGTATGGCTACGCAGGGTTATGCTAATTATTTAAAACAATCTTTTCCCGGAGCGGTTAAAGTGGCCATTGCTCATGACAGCCGCAATAACAGCCGCTTTTTTGCTGAAACAACAGCCCATGTTTTTGCAGCCAACGGTATTCAGGTCTTTTTGTTTGAAAGTCTGCGTCCGACTCCTGAACTGTCGTTTGCGATCCGGACACTGCAATGTCAGGGAGGTGTGGTATGTACAGCCTCTCACAATCCGAAAGAGTATAACGGTTACAAAGCTTACTGGAATGACGGCGGCCAGTTAGTACCCCCCCATGATAAAAATGTGATAAAGGAAGTGGAACAGATTCAATCGGTAGATGATGTAAAATGGAGCGGCGGTGATGCAAATATTACATTGATCGGGAAAGACCTGGATGAGAAATATATCGAAATGGTAAAAGGGTTAAGTGTATACCCTGAGGTGATTGAAAAGCAAAAAGACCTGAAAATTGTTTATACGCCCATACATGGTACCGGTATCACGCTGGTGCCGCAGGTGTTGAAAAGGTTTGGTTTTCAAAATGTGAGTATTGTTGAAGAGCAGGAAACACCCGATGGCAATTTTCCTACAGTAGCATATCCCAATCCTGAAGAAAAGGAAACCATGAGCATTGGTTTGCAAAAAGCAAAAGACCTGGATGCGGATATCTTACTGGGAACCGATCCTGACGCAGATAGGGTAGGCATTGGTATTAAAAATAATAAAGGCGAGTGGGTATTAATGAACGGTAACCAAACTGCTGTATTAGCGTTTAATTATTTATTGGAAGCCCGTAAAGAAAAAGGTGTTGCACAGGATAATGATATGATCATTACCACGATTGTAACAACAGGTATGGTAGACGATCTGGCCAGAGGTAATGGTGTTACCTGCTACCGGGTACTGACGGGCTTTAAATGGATCGCCGAGATGATCCGGTTAAAAGAGGGTAAGGAAAATTATGTTGTAGGGGGAGAGGAAAGTTTTGGATTGATGATCGGAGATAAGATAAGAGATAAGGATGCTGTAAGTGCTGTAGCCCTGTTGTGTGAAATGGCCGCTTATGAAAAGGAAAAAGGCAATACCCTGTTTGATAAACTGGTAGAGCTTTATATCCAATACGGATTTTATAAAGAAGATCTGATCTCTATTACCAAAAAGGGAATGGATGGGCAGCAGCAGATAGCGGCTATGATGCAGGAGTATCGTAATAATCCACCTCAAACCATCAATGGATCAAAGGTGATAAAAGTGCTGGATTATGATAACGGCTTAGCAACGAATGTACAAACACGCGATGTGAGCCCGATAGATTTACCACGTTCAAATGTGCTGCAGTTTATAACAGAAGACGGTTCGCTGATTTCAGCCCGCCCCAGTGGTACAGAGCCTAAAATCAAATTCTATTTCAGCGTGAAAGAAAACCTGGCCGGCGCCGAACAGTTTGATGAAGTGAATGCGAAGCTGGATGATAAGATCCAGGCAATTATTAAAGACATGAAACTGGGCTAGAAGTTTCCGGTAAAAGTAAAGCCGTTCGGGATCATCGATTCAGAACGGCTTTATTTTGAAAAAACCGTAGCGCTGTTCTAACGAATATTGATACTGAAGGGGCTGCTGCGCTGAGCGCATGATACGAAGTGCATACAGCAAGCAATTAACGGGCGGCAGTTGATCAATTGTCGGGGCTAATAATGACGATTATTACCTACGATAAATGATACATGGCATAATAATCAAAAAACTCGTTTTTGATAACCATTCTTTTTTTTCTGAAAAAGATTCTCTTTACAGTATGAATGCAGGACGTAAATATCGATCTCAATATGCTAACTAATCTGGCTTTCATTGTGTGTAGTGTCTAGGTTTAAGTTTACCAATAATGTTTACAAGGCGAATGTATATTACAACAGAGGGACTAAATTAGGGTATTTTTCCCGTGTAAACGGCTAGCAGGGGTAAATGTGGAAAACATTCGCAAACCGGTAGCGAAATTTTAAAGGGTTGGTATCAATGCGTTGTATCTCAATTGTTTACTTTTGGCCCGTATGCAAATAATCGATCTGAAAAGACGAATAGGCCGGATAACGCTGATCGTACTGGCTGTTATTATTAAAGTCATCTCTGTCAATCCCGAATGGGTAGAACGTTATTATACCTATGGTTGGTACCCTGTTGTTGCAACCGTACTCAGATTTTTATGGGGCTGGTTGCCGCTCAGCATCGGTGATATACTTTACATCGCGGTAATACTATGGCTGGGCTACAAGGTAGCCCGCCTCACGAAGCGGATCAGGAAAAGACAGTTTTCGAAACCATATGGCTATCGTTTGATCAGGAAAGCATTTTTTTTAGTATTGATGGTTTACGTGGCTTTTTATGGTTTATGGGGACTTAATTACTCCAGGCAGGGTATTGCCCGCCAGTTGCAACTTAAAGAGCAGGAAGTTACCACCGCCGACCTGGATACCTTAGTGGGGCTGCTTCGCAACAAGCTTAACGACCAGGCGCAGTTGCTGACCCCCGCCATGCGCGACTCTTTTAAAAGTAAACGCAATCTTTTTCTAAATGCTTCCCTGCTTTATCCGATAGCAGGAGCAAAATATGGCTTTCTTTCTTACAGGGGTTTTTCGGTGAAGCCATCCTTATTCAGTTATATCGGCAATTACATGGGCTTCCAGGGGTATTACAATCCGTTTACCGGCGAAGCCCAGGTCAACACTACGGTTCCGGCATCGGTTGAGCCTTTTGTGGTATCACACGAAATCGCCCATCAACTCGGTTATGCCAAAGAAAGTGAAGCGAACTTTGTAGGTTTCTTAGCCTGCCGCCTGCATCCTTCTGTTCATTTCAAATACTCCGTTTATTTTGATATGTATCACTATGCCATTCGCGAACTGGCTTTTGCTGATTCGCTCAAAGCCCAAAGCTTTGATAGCACCTTACACCCGCTGGTGAAAAAAGATATAGCCGATTACATCGAATTCTATAAAAAATACAGAAACCCCATAGAGCCGTATATCGATAAAATGTATAGCTATTTTCTAAAGGCTAATAACCAGCCTAAAGGCAAACGGTCTTATAACGAAGTGGTTACCTGGCTGATTGCCTATTATAAAAAGTATGGGAGGGAGGTGATCTGATTCAAAGTGCTAATGCGGTGTTGATTAATGATTTATCGGCATTTTTAAATCTTAAATATTAAGTCTTAAATTCTTCCTACCTTTGCAGTCCGAATTTTAAACCCTTCGGATTTTTTATGAATTTTTATTTTAAACAATTAAACGCTGATGCACAGGAGAACGCTGGCGCTGCCGAACCGGTAGAAGAAGCTTCTGCAGCGACAACAAACGCACCTGAGGCACCTGCCCAAGCTCCTGTAGCTGAGGTAGTAGAAACTGCGCATGACGATTTCGATTGGAGCGTAGACAAACGCAATGTTTCTTCTTATTCTAAAGAAGAAAAAGAAAAGTACGACAAAGTTTACGACAACACTTTCATCCAGTTAAACGATGGGGAGTTGGTAAACGGTACTGTTGTAGGTCTTACTAATACTGATGTTGTATTGAACATTGGTTTTAAAAGTGACGGCCTTATCTCTTTAAACGAGTTTCGCGATATCCAGGGCCTGAAAATTGGCGATGAGGTAGAAGTGATGATCGTTGAAAAAGAAGACAGGGACGGACACCTGAACCTGAGCCGCAAACAAGCCCGCACTACCCGTGCCTGGGAGAAAATTGTTGAGGTTAACAAAACAGGTGAAGTGGTTACCGGTTTGGTTACTTCTAAAACTAAAGGCGGTTTGATTGTTGATGTATTTGGTATGGAAACCTTCCTGCCAGGTTCTCAGATTGATGTGAAGCCGGTTACTGATTACGATCAGTTTGTTGGCAAAACAATGGAATTCAAAGTGGTTAAGATCAACGAAACCATTAAGAATGCGGTTGTTTCTCATAAAGCGCTTATCGAAAGCGATATGGAAGCTCAACGTGCTGAGATCATTGGTAAACTGGAGAAAGGCCAGGTATTGGAAGGTACTGTTAAAAACATCACCGACTTTGGTGCATTTATGGACCTGGGCGGCTTAGACGGCTTATTGTATATCACAGATATTTCATGGGGACGTATTTCTCACCCGAACGAGGTGTTGAAAATGGATCAGAAACTGAACGTGGTGGTATTGGATTTCGACGACGAGAAAAAACGTATCAGCCTTGGTTTAAAACAATTGACTCCGCATCCTTGGGATGTATTGCCTGCAGATATTTCTGAAGGTAACACTGTAAAAGGTAAAGTAGTTAATATCGAAGATTACGGTGCGTTCCTGGAGATCTATCCTGGTGTTGAAGGTTTGGTACACGTAAGTGAAATTACGTGGGCTAACACGCCTATCAATGCTAAAGACTTCTTCAAATTAGGCGACGAGCACGAAGCGAAGATCGTTACTTTAGATAAAGATACCCGTAAAATGAGCCTTTCTATCAAGCAATTGACAGAAGACCCATGGAACGATATAGAAAGCAGGTTTGCTGAAGGTACCAAGCACGAAGGCGAAGTGAAAAACATCACGAACTATGGTGTATTCGTTGAGCTGGCGCAGGGTATTGGTGGTATGATCCACATCAGCGATTTAAGCTGGTTAAAACGTTTCAATCACCCGGGTGAGTACACTAAAGTGGGCGAAAAAATTGATGTGATGATCTTAGGCATCGATAAAGAAAACCGCAAACTGCAGTTAGGACACAAACAGCTCGAGGAAGATCCCTGGAATACCCTTCAGGATACATTTGCTATCGGCACGGTACATGAAGGAACCATCACGCGTAAAGATGACAAAGGCGCTACCATTCAACTGCCTTACGGCCTGGAAGGTTTTGCCCCTAACCGTCACCTGAACACAAAAGATGGCAGATCTTTAGGTTTGGATGAAACTGCAGAATTTGTTGTAATTGAGTTCGATCGTAATGAAAAACGTATTGTTGTATCTCATGCTCGTGTGTGGGAACAGGAGCAATATGCAGAGCGTGAAGGCGTGAAAAAAGCAGAACGTGCGGAAGCTGAAAAAACCAAGAAGGCCGTAAAAACCATCCAAAGCAAAGTAGAAAAAGCTACATTGGGTGATTTAGGTGTATTGGCTGATCTGAAAAAGAAAATGGATCAGGAAGCAAATGCAAAACCTGCATCTGACAGCGAAGAAAAAGCATAATCACTTTTCTTTAAATAGCAATGCCCCGTACTGATAATGATCAGGACGGGGCATTTTTTTTGCAGGAGGGCTGCGTACAAACACTCCTATTATAATTAAAGCATGCCTTTATTTCTGAAAGAATTGATGATACAGGTCACCTACCCCGTATTGAAGGTTTCGGAAGTTTATCCTTTCGCTGTTTGTTTTTGTCATTGCCTGAATAGTGTAGTTAATGGAAGGGTACGGGCAAACCGGCCTGGCAACAGCTTGATAAAAGTTATTCATTATTGAGTTAATGCCGCACCGGAGGTTTAAGATTGAATAGTACTGCCGACAGCAGTGTTGAAGGTTGTCTTCCCCAACAGTGTTATGTTGCCCGTCTTCCTGGCCTCTATACCAGTCATCTCCGATATGATATGAGTTTTGGCCGGGATTGAGTATGATTTGAGTTGCTGTTGTAGTAATAATTGGGATTGGGACTGTTAGAATAAGTTTGTATATGCTTTAAGGCAATTGTTTTTGGTGTTGTCAGCGAATAAGGAATTGTACATTCAACATTTGAGTAGAAGCTAATATATAGAGGATATGTTGATGAGTATTGGTAGCCTGTCTGCGTCTGTTGAACTTCACCGGCTATGATTTTGGAAAATGGCGGCCCGACTTCTTCATCTGGTGATATGGGTGGTGTTGGATTTGATGTACATTCTTCTTGAATATGCTGACCCATAAATATCCACGCGTTACAAGGGTTGCTTGGTTGTGTACACCCAGTAGGTGCCTTTCGTAGGACACAAACAACTCCTTCCGAGAGTTTTGATAGGCATAAATTTTATCAATGCCCCACACTCAGAGTAATAGTCAAAATTGAATAGGTTTACATTCAAGTAGTGACGATCCGCCTTGTGTATTTGATTTTTTAT
>JBQGCI010000593.1:0-15406 GCA_052038405.1 Acinetobacter pittii | reverse complement strand
GGCTTCATCATCATCGCCTGCTTCCGTGATTAGTTCGCGATACTTTTTAAGCTGAGCATTCCCTTCTGCTACTTTAATTACTTTTCCCGGAGGACGACATTCTTCTTGCATAAACGTAAAATTTTAGATTAAAAAATAGTTCCCTCAAAATAACAACTTCCCGCACCTGCACATCCCCGTATTTTCACGGTATTTCACCCGCGTTATACTACCACGGTATCTCAGTGATTCCACTATTGGCTGGCGAACCAGGCAGTAGCATTTTTTAGAAGATTATTCTATCATGCCTGCATTTGTAAAATATTGCTGTTGAGTAAAAGTCCTCACCTGCCTTTTATTTTATAATCCGTATTTTCATTTTGCAATACGTATGCTCTTACTTTCGCTGCTTTATATTTTGCCGCTTCGAACACCGATATTACCGGTTGGCTCAATTCCGAATACATGCGCCCTATCCGCATTTCGAGCAAAACGGAAAATTCTACGGTGGCATGCACTGGATCGGACTGGTGGAGCCTAAACACAAGAAAGGACAACTCGTTTTAAAAAATCCTGTATTTGAAGAGGGCTATTTAACCGCGGCCAGGCTTTTACGCCCGCGTATGGCGGGGTAACATGCGACGCCGCAATAAAATAACCGGCAGCTGCATCTTACGGGCCATCAGTTTAGCATAGCACGTACAAGCGTATTGCTACAGGGCTCTATTAATGGGCGGCTTAATACCCGTATACATCATGAGTGCCCTGTGAATAACAGCGGCACGTCCCTGTAGTAACGCTTTAATTGCTGAAGCACGACAGTTCAGAATAAGACCATATTTTCCCACTATAAAATAAAGATGCCCGTGACATAAAATATCACGGGCATCTCTTATTAAAGATTCTTAAACTACACTTTCTTAGCTCCTTCAACCAACACGGTTACATTATTATTCAGCACTTCCACAAATCCACCCTGAATGGTATAGAAAGTGGCTGGACCTGTAAGGCTGCTTTGTAATACTTTCAGTTTACCTTCTCCCAGCGCAGCGATCATCGGAGCATGCCTGTTCAGCACCTCGAAAGACCCCGTTACCCCCGGCATTTGAACACCGTAAGCTTCACCGCTAAAAATACTGCCCTCTGGAGTTAAAATATCTAATTTCATGATAGTATTAAGATTTGTAGATTTTAGTATTCAGAATGCTCTAATCTTGTAGACCGTTATAAAATGTCAGAGTCATTTTATAAATCTGTAAAGCCTCACCGATCAAGAGGTCAAACTGATCCTTATCTATATATTTAAATCTGAATGCCAGTTCTATTTGAGTTTGTGCTTCGTTGATAGATCCCATCGAAAATTCCAAAAAACGCTTGAACTGCTATTGGAACCCCTTCCTGCACCTTCAGAAATATTACTTGGCATTGAAATAGCACAATTTCTAAGCTGAGACGTTAATCCGAATTTTTCTTCTGCTGGAAATAAAGCACAAACTTCATATACCTGGGTTACAAAGTCCATTGAGCGTTGCCATATTTTCAGCTCCCTGTAATTGTGCATTCCCACGGGAGTATTTCAATGCTACCGGAAATATCTTAGTACTAAATACTAATAATCTCCGTACTCAGTTTACGCTAACAACTTTTTACCTTTTTCGATGGCATCTTCAATGGTACCAACCAGATTGAAGGCTGCTTCCGGATACTCGTCCACTTCACCATCCATGATCATGTTAAAGCCGCGGATGGTTTCATCGATAGGTACCAACACCCCTTTCAAACCGGTAAAGGCTTCTGCCACATGGAAAGGCTGGGAAAGGAAACGCTGTACTTTGCGTGCGCGTGATACGGTCATCTTATCTTCATCGCTCAATTCATCCATGCCCAAGATGGCAATGATATCCTGCAGCTCTTTATAACGCTGTAAAATCAACTTCACCCTGTTTGCACAGTTGTAATGGGCTTCACCTACAACAGAAGGCATCAGGATACGTGAAGTAGAATCCAATGGATCCACCGCAGGATAAATACCTAAATCCGCAATTTTACGGCTTAATACGGTAGTGGCATCCAGGTGAGCAAATGTTGTTGCCGGAGCCGGATCCGTTAAGTCATCCGCCGGTACATATACCGCCTGTACGGAAGTAATAGAGCCGTTTTTAGTAGAAGTGATACGCTCCTGCATCAGTCCCATTTCTGTTGCCAGTGTAGGCTGGTAACCCACCGCTGAAGGCATACGGCCTAACAGGGCTGACACTTCCGAACCCGCCTGGGTAAAGCGGAAGATATTATCCACGAAGAACAGGATGTCTTTTCCTTTTCCATCCCCCTCGCCGTCACGGAAATATTCTGCGATTGTCAAACCACTCAAAGCCACACGCGCACGCGCACCAGGGGGCTCGTTCATTTGTCCGAATACGAAAGTTGCCTTTGAATCCGCCAGCTCGGTAGGGTCTACCTTTGACAGATCCCAGCCACCTTCCTCCATGCTATGCTTAAAGCCTTCTCCGTATTTCATGATACCGGCTTCAATCATCTCACGCATCAGGTCATTTCCCTCACGTGTACGCTCGCCCACACCTGCAAATACCGAAAGACCGCCGTGACCTTTGGCAATATTATTAATTAACTCCTGGATCAATACTGTTTTACCCACACCGGCACCACCAAACAAGCCAATTTTACCACCCTTTGCATATGGCTCAATCAGGTCAATTACCTTGATACCTGTAAATAACACTTCAGAAGCAGTGCTCAGGTTTTCGAAAGCCGGAGGCATTGCGTGAATAGGACGTCCATTTTCTTTAGATACAGCTGGCAAACCATCAATCGGGTCTCCTGTTACATTAAAAAGACGTCCTTTAATGGCATCACCGGTAGGCATTGCGATTGCTTTTCCTGTATCGCGAACTTCTGTACCGCGAACAAGACCTTCAGTTCCATCCATTGCAATGGTGCGAACACTATCTTCTCCCAAATGCTGCTGAACTTCCAGTACAAGCTTCTCTCCATTCTCTTTTGTAAGCTCTAACGCGTTATAAATTTCCGGGAGGGATTCGCCGAACTGAACGTCGATTACCGCTCCAATAACTTGTTTAATTTTACCAACTTTTGCCATATTATTGAGGTGTGGTTATTTTTGTGGCTGCAAAAGTAAGGCTTCTCTGCGTATTATGGTACAACGGCTTTACAAATTATTCACATTTCCGGCTTCCAAAGTCCTTTAAAAACGACAGCAACTCCATTCATACCAAGAAATACCGTAATATATTAATTAAGCGGAGGTTTTTCTTCTTTTTTCCGGCTAATTTTGCGCTAAATCTTATACCCTATTTGTAACCTATCTATGAATTTGAGACTGTTTCTGCTTATAACGGCTTTTTTTACGCTATTGCTGACATCCTGCAATTTCTTTGAAAAAACACAGGAAGAGGAAAAACAAGAGCGGGAAAAGATCATTACCAGGGTAGATATCACTATTGATACGAGCAACTCGTTTAACTCGCTGTTCATTGACACAACCGACGTGAGGGGCATTTTAGCAGCTAACCAGCTCAGCGACACCCTGGTCAATCGCCTTACCAGCTTTTATAATAGTCGTAATTACCAGTATGCCTGGTTCTCTAAAGAGGGGCTGCCAGAACATACGGTCTCTTTCTGGAACCTCCTGAAAAACTACCTCAACTATTCCAAAGACTCTACCGTTTATAATAAATGGCTGACAGACAAAATGGAAACCCTCATCCGGCTCGAACGGATCCGGCCAAAAAATGATTCCCTGTACCAGAATGTTGAAATACTGCTTACAAGATACTTCTACACTTATGCCGACCATGCTTTCGGATCCAACCCCGACTTCAGTATTAAGTCGCTGGAATGGTATATTCCTAAAAAGAAACTGACGCTGGAGGCGATGCTGGACTCGGTATTAACCGGCCATGGACAATACGCCGATGAATATGCGCCCCAAAATCCGCAGTACCTGAGGTTAAAAGATCAATTGGCGAAATACAAGCAAATTAAAGATGCAGGAGGATGGCCAACGGTGAACAGCAGGGTGGAGATTATGAAGAAGGGGTATACCGATGCCGCTGTAAAGATCCTCAAGAAAAGATTGAAAGCTGAGGGCTTTCTTAGTGGTGAAGACAGCACCTTCACCGATGTGTACGACGGTGAATTGGCCGATGCAGTGAATGCGATCAAAAAAACCTACGGTTATAAACCCGATGGTACTGCCGGCAAAACCTTTTTAAAAGACGTTAATATTTCGGTAGAAGAGCGGATTCAGCAGGTATTAATTAATATGGAGCGTATGCGCTGGCTGCCCGGTACAACCAAAGATAGCGGTCGCTCGATAATGGTTAACATTCCGGAATTTAAACTACATGTGTACGAGCATGGGCAGCCCGCCTGGGATATGGACGTGGTGGTTGGAAAGGAAGGCAATAACACAACGGTGTTTACCGGGCGTTTGAGTAATATTGTTTTCAGCCCTTACTGGAATGTACCGGCCAGTATAGTTAAGAACGAAATGAACGGAGGCCCCAGCGCGGCTTACCTGGCGCGCAACCACATGGAGATTATTAATGGCCGGGTGCGTCAGAAGCCTGGTCCCTGGAACTCCCTGGGCCTCGTAAAGTTCCTTTTCCCCAATAGTTATAATATTTATTTTCACGACTCTCCTGCCAAAAGCTTATTTAACCGCGACAAAAGAAGCTATAGCCACGGGTGTATCCGGTTAAAAGAACCTGCTAAGCTGGCCGAATACATTTTGAACGATACTATAAGGTATAGTTCCAAAAAGGTAGACAGCCTGATGCACACCTATAAAGAAAAATACGTTCGGGTTAAAAAACCAATTCCCGTATTAATTACTTACTTTACTTCCTGGGTAAATGACAGCAGTGTATTAAATTTCCGGGAAGATATCTATGGCCATGACGCCATCATTGCCAAAAAAATGTTCCTCAACAGTGTAGGCACGAGTTATAGCCGGCAAAAAGCCGTTAAAGACAGTATTCAGAAGGTGAAAGACCTGGCGAAATTGAAAGAGCAAAAGAGAAAAGATTCTATCGCCCGCAAAAATGAGGCAATAGAGTTGAAAAGAAAGCAGGATAGTATAGCCGCAGCCCGAAAAAAGAAAACATCCGGCACATAATGCGCCGCCGCCTATTTTTGTAGCATGAATCTTATTGAAGTCGATACACCCGCGCTTGCAAAGGACTTTATTAAAGTGAATGTTCTGATCCACCAAAACGATCCGAATTATATACGGCCGCTGGATAAAGACATTAACGAGGTTTTTGACAAAGAAAAAAATAAGACATTCCGGTCGGGCGAAGCGATTCGCTGGGTATTAAGAAATAACCAGGGACAGCTTATTGGCCGTATTGCTGCTTTTGTCAACAAAAAGTATAAATCGAAGGGCGATGACGGGCCTGTAGGCGGTATGGGCTTTTTCGATTGCATCAACGACCAGGCTGCGGCCAACCTCCTACTGGACGCCGCAAAAAACTGGCTTACCGAAAAAGGCATGACGGCCATGGATGGGCCGATCAATTTTGGAGAACGCGATACCTGGTGGGGCTTGCTCGTACAGGGCTTTCAACCGCCATTATACCGCATGAATTACAATCCCCCTTATTATAAAAACCTTTTGGAGCATTATGGTTTCCTTCCATTTTTCAACCAGATCTGCTTTAGCCTGAATGTAGGCCGCCGCATACAGGAGAAGTTTTATGAGCGACATGCTGCTCTGGCTAAAGATCCCAACTATTCTTCCGACAATATCAAAACCAATAACCTGGCTAAGTATGCCAGAGATTTTACGATCGCCTATAATAAGGCCTGGGCTGGGCATGGCGGCCTCAAACAACTCGATGAAAGAACAGTATTGAAAATGTTTCAGTCTATGAAAGCCGTTATGGATGAACGGGTGAACTGGATCATTTACTATAAAAATGAGCCTATCGGTATTTGGGTGAACCTGCCCGATTTAAACCAATGGTTCAAATACCTGAACGGCAAATTTGGGCTGCTGGATAAGCTGAAATTTTTATGGTATAAGAAAACGAAGCCTTGCGACAAATTTGTAGGCCTTGTTTTCGGGATTGTACCGGAGTTCCAGGGTAAGGGGGCCGACGCTTACATGATCATTGAAGGATGCCGGCTGATTCAGAATTTAAAAATTGAAAACGGGAAGTATGAGCTGGGCAAACCTATTTACGAAAATTTCGAGATGCAGTGGATCGGTGAGTTCAACCCTAAGATGATCAATGTGGCGGAATCACTCGGCACCCACAGAAGTCGCGTATTGGCCACTTACAGGTACCAGTTCGATCGTGCAAAGGAATTCAAAGCCCACCCCGTTTTAAATTAATAGTGCTTTTTTAAAAAATATAAAAAAAACAAAACCAAGTTGGTATAGTTTTCGTATATCTAATACTGATGTGAAATTACTCTATTGAAAGCCATACAAAAATATACGGAACAGGAGTTGGTTGCGTTGTTAAAACAGCGTGATGCTAATGCGTTTAGTTATCTGTACGACAACTATGCGGCCGCATTAAACAGTATTGTACGCAGTTTTATACCCGACGAACAACTAGCCAATAGTGTTTTGCAGGATAGTTTCGTAAAAATATGGAACCAGGCCAGTACTTTTGATAGCGTACGCGGCCGGCTGTTTACATGGATGTCGTCAATAGTTCGCAATACAGCTATAGATACCTTGAGAAGCAAGGACTGGAAAAACTCCAGGCACAATGTTGCGCTTACGGATAGAAATAATGAAATAGCTGCAGACACTCTATTAAATGTTGATGCTATTGGTTTGCGAAAGGTAGTGAACAGCTTGAGGGAAGAGTATAGAACGGTGGTTGAGATGTGCTACTTCGACGGATTTACCCAAAACGACGTAGCTGAAACAACCGGTATACCTTTGGGAACCGTAAAAACCAGGTTACGTAAGGCTTTAAGTGACTTAAGAAGCAGGATCAGTAATACATGAACATACAGGAGTACATACAAAGTGGCATAATCGAAAGTTATGTGCTGGGCCTGGCGGAGGCAGCAGAAAGAGCCGAGCTGGAACAACTTCGTATGCAGTACCCCGAGGTTGAACAAGCTATCGCAGCCTTCGCGCAGGAGCTGGAAAGAGCTACTCAGCACCATGCAGTGCCTGTGAGCCCGGATATTAAGGCTAACCTGTTTGATCAGCTGGGTTTAAAACCAGATGTAAAACCGGCACCGATAACCGGAGATCCGAAAGTCGTACCTCTCGAAAGCGGTGGTAAAACGCCATTTATCAAATACCTGGCCGCAGCCGCTGTGATACTTCTTGTAATCAGTGCAGGATTCAATATCTACACGTACAACCAATACAAAAGCCTCGAAGCTGAAAATCGCCAGCTGGCTTTACAGCGCGATCGGTTATATGCTAATAACAACTCCATTCAAACCAGGCTGGATGAGCTCGATAAAAACATGCAGCTGATTACCGGCCCCGATATGATAAAAGTGGCTTTGAATGGAATAGCTGGTAAAGAATCCAATCAGGCAGTGGTGTATTGGAATAAGAACAGCAAAGACGTTTACCTGGTAGCCAAAACGCTGCCTCCCCCTCCCAAAGGCAAGCAATACCAGCTCTGGGCTTTAATGGATGGCAAGCCCATAGATGCAGGCGTATTGGAAGATTGCAATACCGTTTGCCAACTAAAAAATATACAAAATGCCCAGGCATTTGCCATCACACTTGAAAATGAAGGAGGAAGCCCCACTCCTAACCTGGATCAGCTATACGTAATGGGTAAAATTTAATTTCTCCGAATCCGTTTTCTTTTCTTTCCCGTATATAATATCAGTCATGGTTAGAGTGACATATCAGTATCAGGGCTGCAGGTTTGGGCAGCCCTTTTCTTTATAATGCCCGTACACTACACCTAAATATCGGCTCGCATTCCTCTTTAACTACTACGCTCTGCCTGCTTAACTTTTTGATCCCACCGGCTCCCTATTCCCAACTCCCGCCCCCTCCCCAACATTTTCTCATAAAAGGGAATCCGCATGTCATACTATCTCGTATGTACTCATGAAAGGGCACCCGTAAGTACCCCAACCATTCTCCAATCAAAAATCAAATATTATGAAATCAGAACAAGAAAACCTTTCCACTTCCGGCACCAACGCCGTCAAAGAAGGATTTAACAGAAGAAAATTCCTTTCTGCACTGGGACTGGGCGCAGCAGGTGCAGCATTGATAAGTTCCTGCGAGCAAAACGACGTCTACGATGAATTCAACAACAATAACGGGACCACGCTCGATTTTAAAAACGATATCGGCATATTAAATTATGCCTATGCGCTGGAGCAGCTGGAAGCTGCTTTTTACACAGAAGTAGTGGCAAAATCTGCTGCCGTTTTCAGTGCATCCCAAAATGCTTTTTTTAACGATATCAAACTACATGAAATTGCCCACCGCGAATTCTTTAAAAAGGCATTAGGCAGTAATGCGATCGGCAGCCTGGAAGTAGACTTCTCATCGGTAAACTTTACCAGCAAAGACAGTGTGTTGGCGACCGCCAAAGCATTTGAAGATTTGGGCGTAGCGGCTTACAACGGGGCAGGTTATAAAATTATGACGGAAGCCTACCTGGTGATCGCGGGTCAGATCGTTTCCGTGGAAGCCAGGCATGCTGCATGGATCAGAGACCAGATATCAAACGGCTCTTTCTCCGACCTTAACAGTTTAACAGCTTTAGGCGCCGACAACTCAAAGGGGCTCGATGCAGCATTACCTCCAAGTAAAGTGCTTCCTATAGCTGCCACTTATATCAAAACCAAGCTCGATGTTAAAAACGTTTTTTAACCCTAAAACCTTACAATCATGAATATCCTGAATATATTAAGCGAAATTGAAAAAGTAGATGAAGACATCTATGACAGGCTGAGTCCGCGCAGACGCGTCATGAAAGATTTTTATAATGCAGGCCGCAAAATTTCACTGGCTGCACTGCCACTGGCGTTAAGCAGTATGTTCACCAAAGCTTACGGACAGTCGGGCACCAGAAGTGTAAACGATGTGCTGAATTTTGCCTTAACACTTGAATACCTCGAATATCATTTTTACAACCATACCGTTGTCGGCAAAGATCCGAACTCTTCGGTGAAAGATGTTACGTTCAACTTTCCGAGTGCTGCCGCATTACAGGCCATCACTACGATTCGCGATCATGAAAAAGCGCATGTCGATTTTTTAAAAGCAGTATTGGGCAGCGCGGCCCGTCCGGAGCTGGCTTATACCAATTTTGATTTCAGGGCTGGCGGTACTTATAATGCAAACAACAGCTACAACTCGGGCGGCACATTTGCAGATGTTTACACCAATTATGCTACCTTCCTTAAAGTTGCTACAGCATTTGAAGATACCGGAGTACGCGCCTACAAAGGGCAGGCAGGATTTCTGAAAGGCAACCAGGTAGTATTGACAGCAGCTTTGCAAATACACGCCGTAGAAGCCCGTCATGCTTCCCATTTACGCCAGATGGCTGCGGCAGCTGGTTTAACTATTAAGCCCTGGATCACTTATACCGCTAATGGTAACGATACAGGCGTTGCTCCGGCAGATGCAGTTTATGCGGGCGAACAAAATACCACCCAGGCCAATGTGCCTATTACCAACATTGCTACCGGTATTAACCAGGCTGCTGCTGCAGAGAGCTTTGATGAGCCCCTGGCTACTGCTAATGTGGTAACGATTGCCAACCTGTTTCTCAAACCGGCATTCAGGTTATAATGAAAAAATTATTATTAAGCTTCTAAAATCACAAGATGAAAAAAATACTTTTAGCATTCACTATTTGCAGTGGCTGGGCAGCGGAGGCCCTGGCATCTGAAATCTGTATAAGCCCCGCTTCGTACGAGGTAACCGCAGACTGGGTAAAATCTAAAACCCAGATATGGGCGGGTTCCGTTGAAGGCAAAACCTATTGGTATAAACTGGATGCGTCTGCTAAACTTTGGTGGAGCACCGACGGAAAAAAATGGACTGCTGTGGAAAGTCAGAGCTGGACGGATAAAGACGGCAAATGGCTGAAGATTCACGAAAGCAAACTGGTTTGGAGTACCGATGGAAATCAATGGAGCGAAGTGCCTGAATGGAAATGGGAAGGAAGTGATGGGACCTGGTACAAGTTCGACAAAAAATGGAGCCTCTGGATCCATAAGTAAGATGGTAGTTATAGCAAAGAGAAAGGTTGCCTTAAAGGCAACCTTTTTAAATTCTGATATGATTTCCGATACAGTAGCAACTTAGCGAACGATCATTCAGTTTTTTCCCTATAAGAATTATTACATTCTTCAAACAGGACAATCGAAAGCCCTGCCATAAGCTAATAAGGAACGGAAACATCAATGATACAACGCCCGGCTCAAATTGGAAAATGCTACTATCTGTTTCCGTTTGCAGTCCAAACAGCACCGTCCTTCTCCACGCCGATATTCAAATTACTAGCGTTAAAACGAATAACACCGGTATAGCCATTTACCGTTCCGATATATCCGTTATTGTCCTGTGATATGGAAACGTTTGTAATGGCGGGTATGCCATCCGAAAATTTAAAGTCGTAGCGGTCGCCCACTTTAGTAACGAATACAGAACCATTGTCGTTAGACTTATTTTCGGAACCATTCGCATAACTAACCCGCCCTTTATAAGTGCCGGCGAATAAATCGTTATTGGAAGGATCATCATCTTTACTGCAAGCTGTAAATACAAAAGAAGCAAAAAGCACAACACCTAACATTTTCAAAATTGATTTCATAAGATTGGGATTTGATTAAAAAATAAATTCATTCTTACTTAAACAAACCCTGTACCAAAACTGAATTCCGTTGCTAATAATGCCAGACGTGAACATTCACTTTTCTTTAAGAAAATAAATCTTTAAAATACCTATTTCGGATAAATGTTTGTTGCGTCACCCTATTTTACATGAGTCTCTAAACCATTTTAAAACGAAAACAGCTTGTTTCATGAAACGAAAAACTTGCATTAAGCGGGGCAGCTTTTTATGCCTCGCGGGTTCTATTGCTTTGACCCTTCTTCTATTATGTTCTTTTAATTCCAACGCTCAAACCGTTAAAGGCTGGGTAACCTCCAGGGGGCAGCCTGTCACCGGCGCTTCGGTTAAAATAAAAGGAGCAGCAACCACTGCGGCAACAGACAGCAGTGGCGGCTTTTCCATTGAAGCTGCTGCGGAAAGTATACTGGAAATTTCGCATGTAAGTTATCTGAAAAAAGAAGTACCGGTTAATGGCCAAACCAGCATCAACATCGAGTTGGACCCTATGGCCGCAAATCTGGATGAAGTAGTAGTGGTAGGCTATGGCACGCAAAGAAAAGTAACGCTTACGGGTGCTGTAGCCGATGTAAAAGGTTCAGAGCTGGCCAAAACGCCCACACTTAACCTTACCAACTCCCTTGCCGGAAGATTGCCGGGCATTACCGCCTTAAACGGCAGCGGAGAACCGGGGTATGATGGATCCACTATAAGGATCAGGGGTACCAACTCATTAGGCAATTCGTCAGCGCTCATTGTAATTGATGGCGTGCCCGACCGGGAGGGAGGGATGGAACGCCTGAATCCCAATGATATTGAAAGCATGTCGGTTCTTAAAGATGCTTCTGCAGCTATTTATGGGTCCAGGGCTGCCAATGGTGTTATACTCATTACCACCAAAAGAGGAAAAAGTGGCAAGCCCAGCCTGTCTTATACATTTAACCAGGGATGGGCGCAGCCTACTGTAATTCCTAAATTAACCGATGCCGTTGAGTATGGAATACTTAGAAATGAGCTGACTGTATACGAAAACAGCCTGCCGCCCGACCAATGGAAGGCGGCCTACGATGCGCTGATCAATACCGGCACCTACACCCGACCAGATAATAACGCCGTGATTAACTCTCCGACCGGCTTTTTCCCCGAGGACATGCAAAAGTACCGTGACGGATCGGACCCCTGGGGACATCCGAATACCGACTGGTTTGATGCAACATTCAAGAAATGGTCGCCCCAATCCCGTCATTATGTTCAGCTTTCGGGTGGATCCGAAAATGTAAAATACCTGGGCTCTCTTGGTTATCAGAACCAGGATGCCTATTATAAAAATTCGGCAGCGGGATATAAACAATATGACCTGAGATTAAATCTGGATGCAAAGATCAATCAATACATGAACCTCCAGCTGGGCATCGTAGGCCGGGAAGAATACCGTTTCTTTCCTACGGAATCAGCAGGAGACATTTTCCGTATGCTGATGCGGGGCAAGCCTAACGAACCCGCCGTTTGGCCGAATGGGTTACCCGGAAGAGATATCGAGTACGGTCAGAACCCCGTGGTGATCGCCACCAATCAAACCGGTTACGACCGCGATAAACGGGACTATATTCAATCTACCGGCAAGTTGGAAATCCTGGTTCCCGGTGTGAAAGGATTGAAGCTGACGGGTACTGCTGCAGTAGATAAATATTTCAAAAATCAAAAACGCTTCGAAACGCCCTGGTATCTTTACTCGTGGGATAAAACGTCTTATGAATCTGATGGCGTTACACCCCAACTCACTAAAGAACTACGTTCGCCCTTCACCGACCCGAGGTTGACCGAGTGGACCGAAAACACGCTGAACATCAATTTATCAGGATTATTAAATTATGATCGCACATTTGGCAGCCACACCCTGAACTTCCTCGCAGGCGTACAACGGGAAACAGAAGACTATGAAGGATTTAATGCTTTCAGGAGGTATTTCTTATCCAATTCTCTCGATGTGCTGTCTGTGGGTGGCGACCTCGAAAAAAATAATGGCGGGGGTTCTTACAGGAGAGCCCGTTTAAGCTATTTTGGCCGTGTTGGTTATAATTACCAGCAGAAGTATCTTTTTGAGTTTCTTTGGCGCTATGACGGATCCTATATTTTCCCACCTAGCAAAAGATTTGGTTTTTTCCCGGGTGTAACAGCCGGTTGGCGGGTATCCGAAGAAAAATTTTTCAAGGATAATGTATCCTTCGTTGATAACTTAAAAATCCGCGGCTCCTGGGGCCAGATGGGCGCTGAACCCTATTTCGGAGGTAACCTGGCAGAATACCAGTTCCTATCTTCCTATCCTTTTACCACCTATGTATTAAACGATGCAGTGGTACAGGCGCTTTATGAAGCCAGGGTAGCCAATCCAAACTTCACATGGGAAGTTGGCAACAACACCAATATTGGCTTAGACGCCGCCTTTTTAAATAACCGCTTAGCCATAGAGCTGGATTACTTTTATAACTTAAGAGAGCGGGCACTTATAGCCGAAACAGGCCTGGTACCACAGAGCAGCGGTATTGCCAATATGCTGCCTCCCACCAATAAAGGTAAAATGTCTAACCGTGGCGGTGAATTTAAAATATCCTGGAGCGATAATATAGGCGACATCAGTTATAACCTGAGCGTGAACGGAGGCTATGCCAAAAACAAAGTGCTTTATTCGAGCGAGCCGGCGGGCGTGCCCGAGTGGCAGCGCACCACCGGCAAACCTTATGGAACCAGTGGTTATACGATAGTTGCTTACCTGTATGATGGCGTATTCGAAAACCAGGCTGCTGTTGAAGCCAATACGATCGATTACTCGGCGCTCACCAATAATCTTCGGCCCGGAGACATGAGGCTCAAGGATTATAATGGCGACAATAAGATAACCGCAGATGATATGGTTGCCCTTGATAAAACTCGCGACCCCTTATTTACAGGTGGCTTTAACGGAGGCCTGCGTTATCGCAACCTTGATTTCAGCTTTATGTTCCAGGGCGCCGCGGGTGGTATGTTGTTCTTCGGCACAGAGTCTGGGGATATAGGCAATTACCTGCAATACGCTTTCGACCACAGATGGACCGTTGACAATCAAAGCAGTGTTGATCCTCGCATTGCCAGCCGGGGAAATACCTATTACACCGGTGGTGGCGCCGCAAGAAACACTTATTTCCTTCGAAGCAGCAACTATCTTCGACTTAAAAACCTGGAACTGGGTTATTCAGTTAATATGCCCCAACGCATTAGAGAAGTGATCAGCAACGTAAGGATTTTTGCCAACGGGCAAAATATTATCACCTGGGATAAAATGAAGTTATGGGACCCGGAAGCCACCAGTACCAACGGTCAATACTACCCTCAATCCAGGATTATTAACATAGGGGCAACCGTAACTTTTTAAGACCCATTTGCTCACCAACAATAAACTTTTACGAATGAAACGATATATAATTCAATGCTATTCAGCAGCGATATTCATATTAACGGGAACCATCAGCTGTCAAAAGGACTTTCTTGATATTAACCCAACCGGCGAGGCGCCAGCTGAAACCACCTGGCAGGACGGGCCACTGGCCGCGGCATTTGTAACCGGTATTTACAACCAGTACCTGGGTGTAGGCGGGTTTAACGAAGAGATGCTGGCCAGCTTTAGCGATGAAGCCGTATTTACCCATACCGGGCGTAATATTAATACAGTGAATGAAGGAAGTGCCAGTCCCAGTGCTATAGGATCGGTGCCTGGCGGCTACCAGTGGGGAACCTTGTATAATGGTATCCGGGCCACCAATCTTACTCTTGAAAAATTGGCGAACCCACAAATTGACACGGTACTGGCCAACCGGTTAAAAGGAGAAGCGCATTTTTTAAGAGCCTTTTTTTACCAGCAATTACTAAGATTTTATGGGGGGGTGCCGTTGATAAACCAAACCTATGGACTTGATGAAGACTACAGCGCTGAGCGAAATACCTATGAAGAATGTGTGAATTATATCGTGGCTGACTGCGACTCGGCGGTATGGCTTATCCATGACAAGGAAATGGCCAAAGGCCTCGCCAGCGGTTTGGCGGCTATTGCACTTAAAGCACGTGTGCTTGTATACGCAGCCAGCGATCTGCATTATTTACCGCTGGCCACAACCAAAATTCCTGAGCTGGCCAGCCACCCACAACCTGAGCTATTTGGTTATGCAGGAGGTAACCGCGCAGAAAGATGGCAAAAAGCCAGGCAGGCAGCACAGGAGGCCATGAGCCTTGGAGCTGGTTACAAACTCGATCTTTCATCTAAAGTTACGGCCGAACAGGGCAAATTAAATTATATGTCTATAGCTATGGCAGGCTATAGTAAAGCGCCCGGCCTGGATGCCAATGCAGCTTCAGAAATCATTTGGGGGCGTTATTACAATCTGAATATAAACACCGGGGCAGGTGTCAGCATCGGGTTATACAACGGGCCTAATGGTTACCACAACTGGGCGGGCAATACGCCCATAGGTATTTTTGTAGACGATTTTGAAATGGAGGATGGTACTTCCTTTAGCTGGAGCAATGCTATGCACAAGGCTGCACCTTATAAAAACCGC